>NZ_JBIVCV010000009.1:0-37876 GCF_044746765.1 Pseudomonas sp. NPDC090203 | reverse complement strand
TCTGCGCGCGCCCGCCCCCGTCGGGTGTTTCAGCCCACAGCCTTTTTCCCCCCCCCCCCCCCCCCCCCCCCCCCCCCCCCGCTCCTACAGGCGTAAACCATCTATATACCTGATAAATACCCCGCAAAATCGTCACCCATTCATCGCCCGAGCAGGCATACCATAGGCGCCATTCCCACCTGTTCCGGAGTGAGCCCCATGACTCAATTACGCAAAGTGCTGTCGATCCAGGCCGGTCAACCGACCTCGGACGGTGCTGGCGTCAAGCTGACCCGCGTGTTCGGCGGCCCCGGCGTCGAGGCGTTCGACCCGTTCCTGATGCTCGACGAATTCGGCTCCGACAAACCCGACGACTACATCGCGGGCTTCCCGCCACACCCCCATCGCGGTTTCGAAACCGTGACCTACATGCTCGAAGGCCGCATGCGCCACGAAGACCACATGGGCAACGTGGGCCTGTTGCAGGGCGGCGGCGTGCAGTGGATGACCGCCGCCCGCGGCGTGATCCACAGCGAAATGCCCGAGCAGGAAGAAGGCGTGATGCGCGGCTTCCAGCTGTGGCTGAACCTGCCGGGCAAGTCGAAGATGGGCGACGCCGGCTACGACGACATCCAGCCCGAGCGCATCCCCAGGATTACCACGCCGGACGGCGTCGAGGTGGTGGTGATCGCCGGCCAGTTCGACGACGGCCAGGTGCAGCAGGCCGGCGTGGTGCAGCGCCCTGACACCGAGCCGCAGTATTTCGACTTGCACATCCCGGCAGGCAAAAACATCAGCCCGATCGTGCCTGAAGGTCATCGCGTGCTGCTGTACGTGTACGAAGGCGAGATCGAGATCGCAGGCCAGCCGCAGAAACTCGGCAAGAGCCGTCTGGCAAGGCTGTCGGAAAGCGGCGAGCTGCAACTGAGCACCGCAACCGGCGCCAAGGTGCTGTTGATCGCCGGCAAGCCCCTGGGCGAGCCGATCGTGCAGTACGGCCCGTTCGTGATGAACAGCCGCGAAGAGATCGAGCAGGCGCTGCGCGATTTTCGCGATGACAAGTTGACTGCGTAGTCCTGGACCACCTCAACCTGTAGGAGCGCGCTTGCCCGCGACGCGATCTGTCTGCTCCACAAATGGTGGCTGACAGGCCGTCGTCGCGGGCAAGCGCGCTCCTACAAAGACAACCGCATCATTCCAACTGCAAGAACCTCATCAACTGCTCCTTCTGGGCCAGCGCATCGCGGCGGCCCAGTTCGATCAGCTCGCTGCAATACCCCGACTCGAACAGCAGATAACTCAGCACCCCTGCCCCGCTGGTCTTGGTCGCGCCCGGCCCGCGCAAAAACGTGCGCAGGGCCGGTGGCAGTTCGCGGCGGTGGCGCGCGGCGATTTCGTCGATGGGCTGGCTGGGAGAAATCACCAGCACCTCCACCGGCGCCAGAGATTGCGCCGGTGTCGGCTGTTCGGACACCTGCGGCGACGGCTCCGGCATCACAGGCATCATGCGGCTGAGCAGATTGAGCCGCTCAAGCAGCTCGATATCGCTCTCAAGGCTGTCAATGAAGGTGCTGTTGAGCATGTGCCCGCCAATCTGCGCCAGGCTCGGCTGCGCACCACTGACCGTCCGCTGCACCGGCGCGTTGGCGCCCAGGCCCCGGGGGTTGCCGCTGACGCCCACCACCAGCACCCGATTGGCCCCCAGGTGCAGCGCCGGGCTGATCGGCGCCGACTGACGCACCGCGCCATCGCCGAAGTATTCGTGTTCGAGTTTGACCGGGGCGAACAACAGCGGGATCGCCGAGCTTGCCAGCAGGTGATCCACCGTCAGCCGGGTCGGCAAACCGATGCGCCGATGCCGCAGCCAGGAATCGATGGTGCCGCGCCCCTGATAGAAAGTGACGGCTTGCCCCGATTCATAACCGAAGGCGGTGATCGCCACGGCCCGCAGGTGCTGGCCATCGATGGCCTGATCGATACCTGCCAGGTCCAGACGCTCGGTCAGCAGATCACGCAGGGGCGAGCTGTTGAGCAGCGCCACCGGCACTTGCTTGCGACCGATGCCGAGCAGGCTGCGACCGAAGAAGCGAGCGGCCTGGCGAATCACTCCGGCCCAGTCGCTGCGCAGCACCTGATGGCTGCGAAAGCTCTGCCAGAACAGCGTCAGTTCATGAATGGCGGTACGAAATTCTGCGGCGCCGCTGGCCAGCTTCACCGCATTGATGGCGCCAGCGGACGTGCCGACGATCACCGGGAACGGGTTTTTCGCACCGATGGGCAAAAGGTCCGCGATGCCCGCAAGCACCCCGACCTGATAGGCGGCGCGGGCACCGCCTCCCGAGAGAATCAATCCTGTGACCGGTTCGATGCCCACCGGTGCCTGTGACGCGCTATTGACTGCTTGTTGTTCTATTGCGCTTGTGGTCATGAAGCCTCGGCTCCCGGTGTCAGCCACGCTTTTTATAGAGTTTCGGCTCGCCCGGCGGTCGGCTCTTGAAGCGTCGGTGCGCCCACAGGTATTGCTCGGGGCACTGGGTGACCGCACGTTCCACCCACTGGTTGATACGAATGCAATCGGCCTCGTCGCTTTCGCCGGGGAAGTCGGTGAGCGGCGGGTGCAAGACCAGTTGGTAGCCGCTGCCGTCGTCCAGGCGGCGCTGGGTGAACGGCACCACGATGGCGCGGCCCAGGCTTGCGAACTTGCTGGTGGCAGGCACGGTCGCTGCCTGGATACCGAACAGCGGCACGAAAATGCTCTGCTTGGCGCCGTAGTCCTGGTCGGGCGCGTACCAGATGGCGCGGCCCTTGCGCAGTTGCTTGATCATGCCGCGCACGTCCTCGCGCTCCACGGCGATCGAATCCAGGTTGTGCCGCTCGCGGCCACGGCGCTGAACGAAGTCGAACAGCGCGTTCTTGTGCTCGCGGTACATGCCGTCAATGGTGTGCTGCTGACCGAGGAGGGCCGCGCCGATCTCGAGGGTGGTGAAGTGCAGCGCCATCAGGATCACGCCCTGCCCTTCGGCCTGGGCTTTTTGCAAATGCTCCAGACCCTCGATGTGCGCCAGCCTGGCCAGACGCTCACGGCTCCACCACCAGCTCATGGCCATCTCGAAGAACGCAACGCCGGTGGAGGCGAAGTTTTCCTTGAGCAGGCGCTTGCGCTCGGCCTTGGAGTACTGCGGGAAACACAGCTCCAGGTTGCGCTTGGCGATGATCCGGCGGTCGGTGGCGAAGTAATACATGATCGCGCCCAAGGTGCGACCGATTGCCACCAGCGCACGGAACGGCAACTGCACGATCAGCCAGAGCAAACCCAGCCCCAGCCACAGCGGCCAGTAGCGCGGATGAAGAAAACGGGCTTGAAAACGCGGGCGATCCATTACAGCTTCCATCGGGACAAAGGCGGGCATTCTACATCGTATCGACCCTCCCGGTGGCCTCTCGTCGCCAACGCGGGCACTGCGCCTCCCTTGCGGCTGGCGGGCGTTCTCGTTATAAGTCTCGGCACTTTTAGCGACAAGCCGCTGTATGCCGACATGAGCCAAATCGAATTGCAAGACAAGGATCCCGTGTTCCAGCTGAAGGGCAGCATGCTGGCCATCACCGTGCTGGAACTGGGCCGCAACAACCTCGAAGCGCTGGATCGTCAACTGGCGGCCAAGGTCGCCCAGGCGCCGAATTTCTTCAGCAACACCCCGCTGGTGCTGGCGCTGGACAAGCTGCCGCCCAACGAAGGCGCGGTGGATCTGCCGGGCATGATGCGCATCTGTCGCCAGCACGGCCTGCGTACCCTGGCCATCCGCGCCAACCGCATCGAAGACATCGCCGCCGCCATCGCCATCGACCTGCCTGTATTGCCACCATCGGGTGCGCGTGAACGGCCCCTCGATCCGACGGAAGGCGAGGTGAAGAAAAAGCCCGAAGTGATCGAAAAACCGCCCGAGCCGCAGATCAAGCCGACCAAGATAATCACGGCCCCCGTGCGCGGCGGCCAGCAGATTTACGCGCAAGGTTCGGACCTGGTGGTGGTTTCCTCGGTCAGTCCCGGTGCGGAACTTCTGGCCGATGGCAACATCCATGTTTACGGCCCCATGCGGGGTCGGGCCCTGGCGGGGATCAAAGGCGACACCAAAGCGCGGATTTTCTGCCAGCAAATGGCCGCCGAATTGATCTCCATCGCAGGCCAGTACAAGGTTTCCGAAGACTTGCGCCGCGATCCTCTCTGGGGAGCCGGGGTACAGGTCAGTCTGTCCGGGGATGTGTTGAACATCACCCGTCTTTAACGGATACTGCGCCATTTTCCAAGCAACGCTGATACGTAGTGAATTCGAGGCAAAGGACACGGAAAATTCGGGAAACCAGCAGTTTTCTCGATCAGGGAAGCTTTAACCGGCTCAACGTTTCCAACTTTGCTTGTTCGCGGCGACATCGGGCGGGGCTCTTCAGGGACTCATTGTCCTTTTTCCTCTAGGGGTGAAACACCTTGGCCAAGATTCTCGTGGTTACATCCGGCAAGGGTGGTGTGGGCAAGACCACCACCAGCGCCGCTATCGGTACCGGCCTCGCTCTGCGCGGCCACAAGACAGTCATCGTCGACTTCGACGTCGGCCTGCGTAACCTGGACCTCATCATGGGTTGCGAGCGTCGCGTGGTGTACGACTTCGTCAACGTGGTCAACGGCGAAGCCAACCTGCAACAGGCCCTGATCAAGGACAAGAAGATCGAAGGCCTGTACGTCCTGGCCGCCAGCCAGACCCGTGACAAGGAAGCGCTGACCAAGGACGGCGTGGAAAAGGTCCTGATGGAACTCAAGGAATCCTTCGAGTACATCGTCTGCGACTCCCCTGCCGGTATCGAAACGGGCGCTCACCTGGCGATGTACTTCGCTGACGAAGCGATCGTGGTGACCAACCCTGAAGTCTCGTCGGTTCGTGACTCGGACCGGATGCTGGGCCTGCTGGCCAGCAAATCCCGTCGCGCCGAGCGCAACGAAGACCCGATCAAGGAACACCTGCTGCTGACCCGCTACAACCCTGAGCGCGTGAGCAAGGGCGAAATGCTGGGCGTGGAAGACGTCAAGGAAATCCTGGCCGTGACCCTGCTGGGCGTGATTCCAGAATCCCAGGCGGTGCTCAAGGCATCCAACCAGGGCGTGCCGGTCATCCTCGACGACCAGAGCGACGCCGGTCAGGCGTACAGCGATGCCGTCGACCGCCTGCTGGGCAAAGACCGTGAGCACCGCTTCCTGGACGTACAGAAAAAAGGATTTTTCGAACGCCTGTTCGGGGGTAATTAATGAACATTTTTGACTTCTTTCGTGCCAACAAAAAGCAAAGTACCGCGTCGGTCGCGAAAGAGCGTCTACAGATCATCGTGGCGCATGAACGCGGCCAACGCAGTACCCCGGATTACCTGCCTGCCCTGCAGAAGGAGCTGGTCGAAGTGATCCGTAAATACGTCCAGATCGAGGACGATAAAGTGCAGGTTGCCCTGGATAACGAGGGCAGCTATTCGATTCTGGAACTCAACATCACATTGCCTGATCGTTGATTCAAGAAGCGTCGCCACGGCGGCTCGCTTGTCCAGGCCCTTCGCGGGGCCCGGGCGGGCGAGCCGCCGTTGGCGTTTTAAGAGGTGTGTTTGTAGATGCCGCTGTCCAATGTTCACATTCTCCACCAGGACGACGCCGTTCTGGTGGTGAACAAACCCACCCTGCTGCTCTCGGTGCCTGGCCGCGCCGACGACAACAAGGACTGCCTGATCACGCGCCTCCAGGAAAACGGCTATCCCGATGCGCTGATCGTGCATCGTCTGGACTGGGAGACGTCGGGGATCATCCTGCTGGCGCGCAACGCCGATGCGCACCGCGAGCTTTCCCGCCAGTTTCATGACCGGGAAACCGAAAAGGCCTACACCGCGCTGGCCTGGGGACAGCCGACACTGGACAGCGGCAGCATCGACCTGCCGTTGCGCTACGACCCGCCGACCAAACCGCGGCACGTGGTCGATCACGAGTTCGGCAAGCATGCGCTGACGTTCTGGAAGGTGCTGGAGCGCCACGACACGCACTGTCGGGTCGAACTGACGCCGATCACCGGCCGTTCGCACCAGTTGCGCGTGCACATGCTGTCCATCGGGCACCCTCTGCTGGGAGATGGCCTGTACGCGCATCCGGAGGCGCTGGCGGCATATCCACGGCTGTGCCTGCATGCAAGCATGCTGACATTCACGCATCCCGTAACAAAAGAACGCCTGCGGTTTGAGTGCCCTGCGCCGTTTTGAGGGGTTGGAATGGTTACTCTGATGCCCTTTCGGGCCTTGTCGCGGGCAAGCGCGCTCCTACATCTTTTGCAACGTGCCGTATTCTGACAGACCGAGGCTAACAACGCGGTCCATCAGGCCATGGCGCGTTGCAACAAATGTAGGAGCGCGCTTGCCCGCGACAAGGCCCGATAGGGCTTCAACGTATCAATCCCAAGCCAGGCCACCCAACGATACAACCTTTCTTCCAGCCCTCTCGCCCCCACCGGGATTGGCCTGTAAACTCCCGCCATTGCTGTCTGGAGTAACTTATGCGCGAAGAGTTGAACCAAGGCCTGATCGATTTCCTCAAGGCCTCTCCCACCCCGTTTCACGCCACCGCAAGCCTGGTGCAGCGCCTGGAAGGTGCCGGTTACCAGCGTCTGGACGAGCGTGATACCTGGCACACCGAAGCCGGCGGCCGCTATTACGTCACCCGCAACGACTCTTCCATCGTCGCCTTCAAACTGGGCCGTCTTTCTCCGCTGATCGGCGGGATTCGCCTGGTCGGCGCCCACACTGACAGCCCGTGCCTGCGGGTCAAGCCGCAGCCTGAACTGCAGCGCCAGGGCTTCTGGCAGTTGGGCGTGGAAGTCTACGGCGGCGCCCTGCTCGCGCCGTGGTTCGACCGCGACCTGTCGCTGGCCGGCCGCGTGACCTTCCGCCGTGACGGCAAGGTCGAAAGCCAGTTGATCGACTTCAAGCTGCCCATCGCGATCATCCCCAACCTGGCGATCCACCTCAACCGTACCGCCAACGAAGGCTGGCCGATCAACCCGCAGAACGAACTGCCGCCGATCCTGGCCCAGGTCGCAGGCGACGAGCGCGCTGACTTCCGCGCCCTGCTGACCGACCAGCTTGCACGCGAGCATGGCCTGAACGCCGACGTGGTGCTCGATTACGAGCTGAGCTTCTACGACACCCAGAGCGCGGCCGTCATTGGCCTGAACGGCGAATTCATCGCCGGCGCCAGGCTGGACAACCTGCTGTCGTGCTTCGCCGGCCTGCAAGCCCTGCTCAACGCCGACGGCGATGAAACCTGCCTGTTGATCTGCACCGACCACGAAGAAGTCGGTTCGACCTCAGCCTGCGGTGCCGACGGCCCGATGCTGGAACAGGTGCTGCAACGCCTGCTGCCCGGCGACGACTACGTGCGTACCATCCAGAAGTCGCTGCTGATTTCCGCCGACAACGCCCACGGCGTGCATCCCAACTACGCGGAAAAGCACGACGGCAACCACGGCCCGAAACTCAACGCGGGCCCGGTCATCAAGGTCAACACCAACCAGCGCTACGCCACCAACAGCGAGACGGCGGGCTTCTTCCGTCACCTGTGCATGGCCGAAGAAGTGCCGGTGCAAAGCTTCGTGGTGCGCACCGACATGGCCTGTGGCTCGACCATCGGCCCGATCACCGCAGGCCATCTGGGCGTGCGCACGGTGGATATCGGCCTGCCGACGTTCGCCATGCACTCGATCCGTGAACTGGCCGGCAGCCAGGATCTGGCGCATCTGGTAAAAGTACTCACCGCGTTCTATGCCAGCGCCGAGTTGCCCTAAGCCGCAGCGCCGAAAGCTTGCTGACCGGCATAACACGATCCCGTAGCAGCACGGCTTGCCGGCGGGGGCGGTGCATCAGTGACAGATGCACCGCCTGACACACCGCTCCCGCCGGCAAGCCGTGCTGCTACGAATCACCTCGCATGCTGAACTGCGCGATGCCGGCCAGTCGGTATCTACACTCACATGGTCCTACTGATTCAAGGTTGACTGCCCGGTGACTGCCCCTTCCCGTTCTAGCGCCCTGTCGCGTCTTTTTCTGATCTGCCTGCTGGCGCTGTTCCCGTTCGCCCTGTCCCAGGCGGCCGGACTGCCGAGCCTGTTGGGCGGCCAGAAAACCCAGCCTCAGGCGCAGGAGCCGTTGGGCCAGTCGCTGGACGAGGTCATCACTTCGCTGGAAAACGACCAGCAACGGGCCAAATTGCTCGAAGACCTGAAAAAGCTGCGCGATGCCACCAAGAAAGCCCAGCCCAATGCCGAACAAGGCGTGCTGGGCCTGATTGGCAGCACGCTGTCGGAATTCGAGAAACAGTTCACCGGCGACGACAGCCCGCTGAGCCGCTGGGGCTTCGAGCTGGAGCAGGCCGAGCAGGAACTGATGACGCTGATGCTGCCGGCCAATCAATGGTGGCCGATCATCTTCAGCTTTGCCGTGGTCATCGCGCTGTGGAGCCTGCTGGCCTCGGCGCTGATCTGGCTCAGCCACCGGGTGCGGGTGCGGTTCGGCCTGTCCGAGGAATTGCCGCAACACCCCCGCCCCACCGACATGCTGCGGTTCGCCTTACGCAAGCTCGGTCCCTGGCTGATCGCGCTGGTCATCACGGTTTACCTGAGCTACTCGCTGCCGCCGTCCCTGGGCCGTGATCTGGCGATGGTGCTGGCTTACGCCCTGGTGGTCGGCACCCTATTCTCCGCGATCTGCGTCATTGCGTTTTCCCTGCTCGATGGCCCCCATCGCCATCAGGCGTTGTACATCCTGCGGCACCAGGCGTTCAGGCCGCTGTGGTGGATCGGCAGCTTTGCCGCCTTCGGCGAGGCCTTGAGCGACCCGCGACTGATCGCAAGTCTGGGCGTGCACCTGGCGCACACCGCCGCGACCCTGGCCAACGTCATGGCCGCGCTGTCCACCGGCTTGTTCGTCATCCGTTTCCGCCGCCCGATTGCCCACCTGATCCGCAACCAGCCACTGGCCCGTCGCCTCAAGCGCCGCGCCTTGAGCGACACCATCGAAATTCTCGGCAGCTTCTGGTTCCTGCCGGCGCTGGTGCTGGTGGGCGTGTCGCTGTTCGCCACCTTTTTCTCGGCCGGCGACACCAGCACGGCGCTGCGCCAGTCGCTGATCTGCACGGTGCTGCTGGTGTTGTGCATGGTCATCAACGGCCTGGTGCGTCGCCACTCGCAAAAACCGGCCCACGGCCACAAGCGCCACGCGCTGTACTCGGAGCGGCTGAAAAGCTTCTTCTACACCGTGGCCCACCTGCTGGTGTGGCTGCTGTTCATCGAACTGGGCCTGCGGGTCTGGGGCCTGTCGCTGATCCGCTTCGCCGAGGGCGACGGCCACGACATCAGCGTGCGCGTCATTGGCCTGGCAACCACGCTGATCTTCGCCTGGCTGGTGTGGATCCTTGCTGACACGGGGATTCACCACGCCCTGACGCGCTCGCGCAAAGGCCTGGCCAACGCCCGCGCCCAGACCATGATGCCGCTGATCCGCAACGTGCTGTTCGTGACCATTTTCATCATCGCGGTGATCGTGGCACTGGCGAACATGGGCATGAACGTCACGCCACTGCTGGCCGGTGCCGGTGTGATCGGTCTGGCAATCGGTTTCGGTGCGCAGTCACTGGTGGCGGACCTGATCACCGGCCTGTTCATCATCATCGAAGACTCGCTGGCCATCGATGACTACGTGGACGTCGGCGGGCACCTGGGCACCGTGGAAGGCCTGACCATCCGCACCGTGCGCCTGCGCGACATCGACGGCATCGTGCACACCATCCCGTTCAGCGAGATCAAGAGCATCCAGAACTACTCGCGGGAGTTCGGCTACGCGATTTTCCGCATCGCGATTCCGTCGAACATGAACATCGACGACGCCCTGAAGATGATCCGCGACGTCGGCCAGAAGATGCGCACCGACCCGCTGCAACGGCGCAACATCTGGTCGCCGCTGGAGATTCAGGGTGTGGAGAGCTTCGACTCGGGCAACGCGATCCTGCGCGCCCGCTTCAAGACCGCGCCGATCAAGCAGTGGGAGGTCTCCCGTGCGTTCAACCTGTCGCTCAAGCGCTACATGGACGAAGCCGGCATGGACCTGGCCACCCCGCGCCTGAACGTGCAGGTCAGCACCAGCGGCGGCAGCGTGAGCGACCTGCGCGGCAAGAAGGGCGACTCAGCAAAGACTTGAGGCAAACATCGATCCCGTAGCAGCACGGCTTGCCGGCGGGAGCGGTGTGTCAGACGAAGCATCCGTCACTGACACTCCGCCCCCGCCGGCAAGCGGAGCGCCGCCCGGCCGTGCTGCTACGGTTGGGAGGTGTCGGCTACGACTGCACTCACATGAATCGCATCATGGCGCCAATACTCCAGGTCGCAGTCGATCAGCCGGCCACGCTGGTCGTGGTTGACCCGCGCGATGCGCAACCCCGGGCTGCCAATCGACACCTTCAACGCCCCGGCCGCCTCCACCGGCAGCGCCGTGGGCACCATCTCGAAACGCACCTGGCCGTAACGAATGTCGTAATGCCGGGCGTACAGCTCGGTCAGTGACTGGTTCAGGTCGAAATCGAGAATCTGCGGGAAGAATTCCGGGTTCAGGTAGTGCTCGACATACAGCACCAGTCGCTCGTCGATACGTCGCACGCGGCAGATCTGGATCACGCTGGAAAGCGCAGGCAACTGCAGCAATTCGCAGATCGCGGCCGAGGCCGGCTGCAAACGCGCCGAAATCACCTGGGTCGCCGGCACCCGCCCCTGGGCCTGGACCATCGCATGGAAGTGGCTGCGGCGCATCAAATCATAGGCCAGGCGCGGCGGCGAGATGAACCAGCCCCGGCGTTCCTCGCGATAGATCAGCCCCTGCGCTTCGAGCTGCACCAACGCCTCACGCAATGTAATGCGCGTGGTGTCGAATACTTCACTGAGCTTGCGTTCGGCGGGCAGCTTGCTGCCGGGCGGCAGCAGACCATGCTCGATCTGCTCCTGCAGGGCATTGCAGATCGTGGTCACCGCTCGAGGCATTTCCTGGCGCATTGCGTTACCTATCTGGACTAGACCAGCGCTATCGGAGGGCAAGGTCTGCAACTCTACGGCCCGCTCTGGATGCCTTGGAGCCTAGGCAGACTAGATGACTGTTACGTGACAATCCAGCGTGAAGCGCTTGAAAAATCACACAATAAAAAGAAATTAGCCTTTTCGTATCAGGCACTTGGGCATGGTCTACGCTTACTCCACAGCTCACTCCTGCGCCACACGTCGCCCCGGGAAATGCCGGTCCAGACACGAAAGTGTCATGAGACTGGCCTAACTTGGCTCAGGTATTGCTGATCTAGACCAACCCAATCGCAAGGCGCACTTCCCCGACCCCTTTTCACATAATCGTCGTGAAGTAACGTCGTTCAATACCAAAGGAGCTTCGAATGAAACACCTTTTGCTGGCATCACTCCTGGGTTCGGCCATCGCGCTGAGCACATCGGCCATGGCCGCTGACACCGACCTCAAGACCCTGGAAGCCGCGGCCAAGACCGAAGGCGCGATCAACAGTGTGGGCATGCCCGACGATTGGGCGAACTGGAAAGGCACCTGGACCGACCTCACCGCCAAGTACGGCCTGGTGCACATGGACACCGACATGAGCTCGGCCCAGGAAGTGGCCAAGTTCGATGCTGAAAAAGACAACGCCAGCGCCGACATCGGTGACGTCGGCGCCGCCTTCGGCCCTATCGCCGTGACCAAGGGCGTGACCCAGCCGTACAAACCGACCACCTGGGACAAGGTTCCGGACTGGGCCAAGGACAAGGACGGTCACTGGGCGCTGGCCTACACCGGCACCATCGCTTTCATCGTCAACAAGAAGCTGCTGCACGGCTCTGACGTTCCGACCAAATGGGCTGACCTGAAAAGCGGCAAATACAAGGTCACCATCGGTGACGTGAGCACCGCAGCCCAGGCTGCCAACGGTGTCCTGGCCGCCGCCATTGCCATGAAGGGCGATGAAACCAACATCGAACCTGGCCTGCAGCTGTTCACTGAGCTGGCCAAGCAGAAGCGCCTGGGCATCAACAACCCGACCATCCAGACCATGGAAAAAGGCGAAGTGGAAGTCGGCATCGTCTGGGACTTCAACGGCCTGAGCTACAAGGCCAAGATGGCCAACCCGGATGACTACGTGGTGCTGATTCCGTCCGACGGCTCGGTCAAGTCGGGCTACACCACCATCATCAACAAATACGCCAAGCACCCGAACGCTGCGAAGCTGACCCGCGAGTACATCTTCAGCGACGAAGGCCAGATCAACCTGGCCAAGGGCAACGCCCGCCCGATCCGCGCCGAAACCGGCCTGAAACTGCCGGAAGACATCGCGAAAAACCTGATCCCGTCCGAGCAGTACGTCAAGGCCAATCCTCAGCCGATCAAGAACGCCGACGCCTGGGAAAAAACCTCCAAGGCCCTGCCGCAGAAGTGGAACGAGCAGGTCATCGTAGAGATGCAGTGATCGTTAACCCAATGAGAGCGCTGTAGATGTAGGAGCGCGCTTGCCCGCGATGACGACGTGTCACCAACATTTTTGGTGTATGACACAACGCGGTCGCGGGCAAGCGCGCTCCTACGACCCCCGGTGTCTCGTCATCCCTCTGGAGAGGCCATGAAACACAACGTCATCCTGATCCTGCTGGACGGCCTCAGCTACAGCGTGGCGCAGCATGCGATGGGGCATCTGCTGGCTTACCGGGCTGCCGGGCGGGCCGCTTTGTACAAGCTGGAATGCGAACTCCCCGCCCTGTCCCGCCCCCTGTACGAATGCATCCTCACTGGCACCGCGCCCATCGACAGCGGCATCGTGCATAACCACGTATCGCGCCTGTCCAACCAGCGCAGCATCTTTCACTACGCCGCCAGCGCCGGCCTGACCACTGCGGCAGCGGCCTATCACTGGGTCAGCGAACTGTACAACCGTAGCCCCTTCGTGGCCTCGCGGGACCGTCACACCGACGACGTCGACCTGCCCATCCAGCACGGTCATTTCTACTACGTCGATCACTACCCCGATTCCCACCTGTTCGACGATGCCGAACACCTGCGCACCACCCACGCGCCGAATTTCCTGTTCATCCACCCGATGAACATCGATGACGCCGGCCACAAACACGGCCTGGACACCCCGCAGTACCGCAACAGCGCGCGCTCGGCGGATATCATCCTGGCCGAGTACCTGCAACGCTGGCTCGATGCCGGTTATCAGGTACTGGTGACCGCCGACCACGGCATGAACAACGACCGCTCCCACAACGGCATCCTGCCGGAGGAACGCGAAGTGCCGCTGTTCGTCATCGGCGACGCCTTCAGCCTGGACCCCGACGCCCAGCCCCGGCAGACCGAAATCTGCGGCACGGTCTGCGAGCTGCTGGGCGTGGCCCACGACAAACCTGTCTCTGGAGCGCTGCTCAAGTGAGTACTCAAAGCCGCGGCAAAGGGCTGGCCTTGCTATGCCTGATCCCCTTTGTCCTGTTCTTCATCGCGTTTCAACTGGCCCCGCTGGCCTGGGTTGCGATCAACAGCCTGCATTCGGATGCCGGCTGGGGCCTGGACAACTTCGTCAAGGCCTTCAACTCGCGTTTCTACCGCCAGGCCATGCAATTCAGCCTGGAGATCAGTTTCTGGTCGAGCCTGATCGGTATTGTCATCGCCGTCCTGGGCAGCTACTCGTTGCACAAGGTGCCGTCGCGCCTGCGGGATTTCGTCAGCGCCTTCGCCAACATGACCAGCAACTTCTCGGGCGTGCCGCTAGCCTTCGCCTTCATCATCCTCCTGGGATTCAACGGCGCGCTGACGCTGATCCTCAAGCAGGCCGGGATCATCGACGACTTCAACCTGTATTCCAAAACCGGCCTGATCATCCTCTACACCTACTTCCAGATTCCCCTTGGCGTGCTGCTGCTCTACCCCGCCTTCGACGCCTTGCGCGATGACTGGCGCGAGTCGGCCTCGCTGCTGGGCGCCAGTAACTGGGATTTCTGGCGGCACATCGGCATTCCAGTGCTGACCCCTGCCCTGCTGGGCACCTTCGTGATCCTGCTGGCGAACGCCCTGGGTGCCTACGCGACGGTTTATGCGCTGACCACCGGCAACTTCAACGTGTTGCCGATCCGCATCGCCGCCATGGTCGCCGGTGACATCACCCTTGACCCGAACATGGCCAGCGCCCTGGCGATGATCCTGGTGGGCATGATGACCCTGGTCACCGTGGTGCATCAGTGGCTGTTGAAGAGGAGCTACCATGTCTCGCGCTGAACGCGGCCCGGTCGGGCTCTATCACCGTGTGGTGGTGTACGTACTGTTTCTGATCCTGCTGGCGCCCTTGCTGGGCACCTTCATCTACTCCATCGCCACCAGTTGGTCGGCGACGATCCTGCCCAGCGGCCTGACCTACAAATGGTATTTGGCGTTGTGGAGCGACCCGCGCTTCCTGATCGCTTTCGGCCAGTCGCTGCTGGTGTGCGTGGGCGCACTGATCCTGTCGGTGGTGCTGATCCTGCCGCTGCTGTTCGTGGTGCACTACCACTTCCCCAAGCTCGACGCACTGATGAACATCCTGATCCTGCTGCCCTTCGCGGTGCCGCCGGTGGTGTTCTCGGTCGGTCTGTTGCAGCTCTATGGTTCCGGCCCCTTGGCGATGGTCGGCACGCCGTGGATCCTGATCGGTTGCTACTTCACCATCGCCCTGCCGTTCATGTACCGGGCCATCACCAACAACCTGCAGGCGATCAACCTGGTGGACCTGATGGACGCCGCGCAACTGCTCGGCGCCAGCACCTTTCAGGCGGCGTTCCTGGTGGTGCTGCCCAACCTGCGCAAGGGCCTGATGATCGCCCTGCTGCTGTCGTTCTCTTTCCTGTTCGGCGAGTTCGTGTTCGCCAACCTGCTGGTGGGCACGCGCTACGAAACACTGCAGGTGTACCTCAACAACATGCGCAACAGCAGCGGCCACTTCAACAGCGCGCTGGTGATCTCCTATTTCTTCTTCGTACTGCTGCTGACCTGGGCGGCCAACCGACTGAACAAGGACAAAGACTGATATGAGCTTCGTCAGTGTCGAAAACCTGCAAAAGAACTACGCCAGCACAGCAGTCTTCAGCGACATCAATTGCGTGATCAACAAGGGCGAATTCGTCACCCTGCTGGGCCCGTCCGGCTGCGGAAAATCCACCCTGCTGCGCTGCATCGCGGGGCTGACGTCGGTCACCCGCGGCAAGATCTTTCTCGACGGCAAGGACATTGTCCCGATGTCGCCGCAAAAACGCGGCATCGGCATGGTGTTCCAGAGCTATGCGCTGTTTCCCAACATGAACGTGGAGCAGAACGTCGCGTTCGGCCTGCGCATGCAGAAGGTCAGCGCCGACGAGACGAAACAGCGCGTGGCCGAAGTGCTCAAGCTCGTCGAGCTGACCGACTTTGCCAAGCGCTACCCGCACCAGTTGTCGGGCGGCCAGTGCCAGCGTGTCGCACTGGCGCGTTCGCTGGTCACCCGGCCGCGCCTGCTGTTGCTCGATGAGCCGCTGTCGGCACTGGACGCACGGATTCGCAAGCACCTGCGCGAGCAGATCCGCGCCATTCAGCAGGAACTGGGCCTGACCACGATTTTCGTGACCCACGATCAGGAAGAAGCCCTGACCATGTCCGACCGCATCTTCCTGATGAACCAGGGCCGGATCGTCCAGAGCGGCGACGCCGAAACCCTCTACACCGCCCCGGCGGACGCCTTCGCGGCGGGTTTCATCGGCAACTACAACCTGCTGGAAGCCGACGACGCCAGCCGCCTGATGCAGCGCCCGATCAACAGCCGCGTGGCGATCCGCCCCGAAGCCATCCAGCTCAGCCTGACCGGCTCGCTCGAAGGCCAGGTGCGCAGCCACAGTCTGCTGGGCAACGTGATCCGCTACCGGGTCGAGGCGCGCGGCGTCGAACTGGTGGTCGACGTGCTCAACCGCTCCGCCGCCGACTTGCACCCGAACGGACAACGGGTCACCCTGAACATCGAAGCGTCGGCACTCTGCGAAGTCGCGTGAAGCAGCGACAAGCTACAAGTTGCAAGCCGCAAGCTAGAAGCCGGATCACCGCAGCTCCTTCTTGCAGCTTGCAGCTCGAAGCTTGTAGCTGCGCGCCGCACCCCGACAGAACTAACACTCAATGAATGAGAGCGCGCATGGCTTTAGCAATTTTCGACCTGGACGAAACCCTGATTCACGGCGACTGCGCCAGCCTGTGGAGCGAGCAGATGGGCCGTCTGGGCTGGGTCGATCCTGAGTCGTTCCTCAAGAAGGACCACGAACTGATGCAGGCCTACGGCCGAGGCGAGCTGGCCATGGAAGACTACATGGCCTTCAGCCTGGAGCCGATGATCGGTCGCACGCCCGAAGAGGTGGATTTTCTGGTCGGGCCCTGGGTCGAGGACTACATCGAACCGATCATTTTCAGCGACGCCACCAGGGCCATCGCCGAACACCGCGCCAACGGCGACCGCATCCTCATCATCTCCGCCTCCGGCGTGCACCTGGTGCAAGCAATTGCCGAGCGCATCGGCGTTGACGAAGTGCTGGCCATCGATCTGGAAGTCGCCCACGGCGTCTACAGCGGCAAGACCACAGGCGTGCTGACCTACCGCGAAGGCAAGATCACCCGCTTGCTGGAATGGCTGGATCAGGAAGGCGAAAACCTCGAAGGCGCGAGTTTCTATTCCGACTCCCGCAACGACCTGCCGCTGCTGCAGAAGGTGGATTTCCCCCACGTGGTGAATCCGGATGAAGCCTTGCGCGAAGTGGCCGAAAAAGCCGGATGGCCGATTCATAGCTGGAAATAATCACCCACCCCGGCTGACACACAAGACCTGTAGGAGTGAGCTTGCTCGCGATGCGTCCGTTCAGCCACAGCCGTGCTGCTACGGGACGGTGTCAGGTCTCAATCCTCGGTCAGACCAGCGTTTCATCAATCACCAGCACCAGCTTGCCCGCCACCTGATTGCTCGCCAGCTCCGCAAACGCGACCTCCGCCTCGTGGATCGGGAAGCTGCGCGCCAGTTGCGGCTTCAGGCGGCCTTCGCTGAACAGCGGCCACACGTGCTGCCCAAGGTCTGCCAACAGGTCTGCCTTGAACTGGTCGTCGCGGCTGCGCAGAGTCGAGCCCAGCAACTGGATGCGTTTGCCCAATACCAGCGCCAGATCGATTTCGGCCTTGCGCCCGCCCATCAAACCGATCAATACCAGACGGCCATCAGTGCCCAGCACCTTCAGGTTGAGTGCCGCATAGTTGGCGCCCACCGGATCGAGCACCACATTGAAAGGTGCGAAGTCGTTTAGCCCCTCCAGGCTTTCGCCACGTATGACGCCGCCCTGGGCGCCCAGGTCTTCGCAGTATTTCAAACGATCCGCCGAGCCCACGCTCACCCAGCACGGGCTGCCAAAGGCCTTGCACAGCTGAATGGCGGCTGAACCAACTCCACTTGCCCCTGCGTGCAACAAAACTTTTTCACCGGGCTTCAGACCCGCCAGTTGAAACAGATTCAGCCAGGCCGTGGCGTAGACCTCCGGAATGCCCGCCGCCTCATGCAGCGACATGCCCTCGGGCACCGGCAGGACATGACGTGCGTCAACCACCACTTCCTCGGCCATCGCACCGCCGGCAACCAGCGCGCAGACGCGGTCTCCGACGTTCCAGGCGGTGCCGGAGCCGACTTCGGCGATCACCCCGGAACACTCCATGCCAAGGATTTGCGTGACCCTGGGCGGTGGCGGATAAAGCCCTGCACGCTGCAGCAGATCCGCTCTGTTAAGGCCCGCCGCAGACACCTTGATGCGTACCTGACCGACATCCAGTGCCGGTGATGGCTCCTGAACCCATTCCACGTGACCTTCAACGCCTTGCAATGCTTTCACGGTGCCTCCATAGTGAGTATTGACTGAGCTCGATGTGCCTCTGCGCGTTCGGGCTTTTTGCATTATGCGACCGGAAATCAAACATCCGGCGACTCTAAAGACGGCCTAATATGCGTTATCAATTGTCCCCACGTCGAATCAGCATGAAGCATCTATTACCCAGCACCACCCTTGCATTACTCATTGGCCTGGCGGCATTGCCCATGTCTGCCAGCTCGTTCGCAGCCAACAGCTGGGATAATCTTCAACCTGATCGCGATGAAGTCATCGCCAGCCTGAATGTCGTGGAGCTGCTCAAGCGCCACCACTACAGCAAGCCGCCGCTGGACGACAAGCGCTCCGAAATCATCTACCAGAGCTACCTCAAGCTCCTCGATCCGTCGCGCAGCTACTTCCTGGCCAGCGACATCGCCGAGTTCGACAAATGGCGCTTCCAGTTCGACGACTTCCTCAAGAGCGGCGACCTGCAGCCAGGGTTCACCATCTACAAGCGTTATCTGGACCGCATCAAGTCGCGTCTGGATTTCGCCCTGGCCCAACTGAGCAAGGGCGTCGACAAGATCGACCTGACCACTCAGGAAACCTTGCTGGTTGACCGCAAGGACGCGCCATGGCCCAAGAACGAATCCGAACTGGACGACCTGTGGCGCAAACGCGTCAAGGATGAAGTCCTGCGCCTGAAGATCGCGGGCAAGGACCCGGCCAAGATCCAGGAAACCCTGACCAAGCGCTACAAGAACCAGCTGGCGCGTCTGGGGCAGACCCGCAGCGAAGACATCTTCCAGGCGTACCTGAACACCTTCGCGATGTCCTACGATCCGCACACCAACTACCTGTCACCTGACAGCGCGGAAAACTTCGACATCAACATGAGCCTGTCGCTGGAAGGCATCGGTGCCGTCCTGCAAAGCGACAACGACAACGTCAAGATCGTGCGCCTGGTTCCGGCAGGCCCTGCCGCCAAGACCAAGCAGGTGGCGACTGCCGACAAGATCATTGGCGTTGCCCAGGGCGACAAGGAAATGGTCGACGTGATCGGCTGGCGCCTGGACGAAGTGGTCAAGCTGATCCGTGGCCCGAAAGGCTCGGTGGTGCGTCTGGAAATCATCCCGGCCAGCAATGCGCCGAACGACCAGACCACCAAGATCGTTTCGATCACCCGCGAAGCCGTGAAGCTCGAAGAGCAGGCGGCGAAGAAATCCGTGCTGCACCTGAATCAGGACGGCAAGGACTACAAGCTGGGCGTGATCGAGATTCCGGCGTTTTACCTGGACTTCAAGGCCTACCGTGCCGGCGATCCGCAGTACAAGAGCACCACGCGCGACGTGAAGAAACTGCTGACCGAATTGCAGTCCGAGAAAGTCGACGGCGTGGTCATCGACCTGCGCAACAACGGCGGTGGCTCGCTGCAGGAAGCCACCGAGCTGACCAGCCTGTTCATCGACAAGGGCCCGACCGTGCTGGTGCGTAACGCCGACGGCAAGGTCGACGTGCTGGAAGACGAAAACAGCGGCGCGTTCTACAAAGGCCCAATGGCGTTGCTGGTCAACCGCCTCTCGGCGTCGGCCTCGGAGATTTTCGCCGGGGCCATGCAGGACTACCACCGTGCGCTGATCATCGGTGGCCAGACCTTCGGCAAGGGCACCGTGCAGACCATCCAGCCGCTGAACCACGGCGAGCTGAAACTGACACTGGCCAAGTTCTACCGGGTTTCCGGGCAGAGCACCCAGCATCAGGGCGTACTGCCGGACATCGCCTACCCGTCGATCATCGACACCAAGGAAATCGGCGAAAGCGCCCTGCCCGAGGCGATGGCCTACGATACGATCAAGCCGGCGATCAAGCCTGCGGTCGATCCGTTCAAGCCATTCCTGGCCCAGTTGCAATCGCGTCACGACGTGCGTTCCGCCAAGGACGCCGAGTTCGTGTTCGTCGAGCAGAAACTGGCGCTGGCCAAGAAGCTGATGAGCGAGAAGACGGTCAGCCTCAACGAGTCCGAGCGTCGCGCCGAGCATGCCGACGTCGAAAGCAAACAGCTGGTGATGGAAAACGTGCGTCGCAAGGCCAAGGGCGAAGAACCGCTCAAGGAATTGAAGAAAGAAGACGAAGACGCATTGCCGGTGGACGACGACAAGACCAAGCCGGAAGACGACGCGTACCTGGCCGAAACAGGGCGGATTCTGCTCGATTACCTGAGCCTGAGTGGTTCTGTGGCAAAGAAGTGACGAAGTGAACCCCGGCCGTAGCAGTCCGGCTTGCCGGCGTCGGCGTCTTCAAGACCGCCATCGCGAGCAAGCTCACTCCTACAGGATCGGGGGTACCGCGATACCCGTAGCAGCACGGTTTGCCGGCGTCGGCATCTTCAAGGGCGCCGTCGCGGGCAAGCGCGCTCCTACAACGTCGGGGGCACCGCGATACCCGTAGCAGCACGGCTTGCCGGCGGGAGCGTCCTCAAGGGCGCCGTCGCGGGCAAGCGCGCTCCTACAGGATTGGGGGCACCGCGATACCCGTAGCAGTCCGGCTTGCCGGCGTCGGCGTCTTCAAGACCGCCCCCGCCGGCAAGCCGTGCTGCTACGGGGGATGATGAAAGACGACGAGTGATGGCAAATCGTCATCAAATAGTCATGAATCTGTCGTGAAATACGGGGCTCGATGCTTTGGCGTCGAGCCCTTTTTTCTTGCCTCGAGATTGCCATGACCGTGACCGAGCAGCTGAGCGCTTTGAGTGCGATCCTGACTCACCGCGACCTGTCCAGCCTGTTCCAGCCGATCGTGTCGCTGTCGGACCGTCGCATCCTGGGTTACGAAGCCCTGACCCGCGGCCCGTCCAACAGCGCACTGCACTCCCCCGTCAGCCTGTTCGCCGTGGCGCGTCAGGCCGGCAGGCTCAGCGAGCTGGAGATGCTGTGTCGCGAATCGGCCTGCCGACGCTTCAGCGAGCAGAAACTCGATGGCAAGCTGTTCCTCAACATCTCGCCCGAATCGCTGCTGGAACCCTCGCACCCGCCGGGCCAGACCCTGCAATTGCTCCAGCGCTACGGCATCCCGCCCAGCCAGGTGGTGATCGAGCTGACCGAGCAGACCCCCACCGACGATTTCGAGCTGCTGTACAACGCGCTCTATCACTACCGCGACATGGGTTTTTCCATTGCCCTGGACGACCTGGGCGCCGGCTATTCCAGCCTGCGCCTGTGGTCTGAGTTGCGTCCGGACTACGTGAAGATCGACCGGCATTTCATCGACGGCATCCATCAGGACGCGGTCAAGCGCGAGTTCGTCGGCTCCATCCTGCAGATGGCCAAGGCCTCCCGCGCGCTGGTGATCGCCGAAGGCATCGAGCTTGCCGAAGAACTGGCCGTTCTCATCGACATGGGCGTCGATCTGGTCCAGGGCTATCTGCTGTGTCGCCCCCAGGAGCATCCACCTCGCGATGCCCGCACGCTGCTGCCCAAGATCGACCCCAATGCCGTGGCCCTGTTCGAGGAAGGCAGCGACCTGAGCGCCCTGCTCAATACCCTGCCCGCCGTGGTGCAGACCACCCCCACCGCCGCCGTTCTGGAAGCCTTTCGCAAACAGGCCAACCTCAACTCGCTGGCGGTGCTGGACGACAAACAGCGCCCCATCGGCATCGTCCATCGTCACTCGCTGTCGGACGCACTGCTGCAGCCCTTTGCCACGGAAATCTACGGCCGCAAGCCGATCAGCCGCCTGATGAGCGATGACTTCCTGGCGGTCGAACTGAGCCAGTCGCTGCAACAGGTCAGCCGCCTGATCACCAGCCGCGCGCGGCAGCGGATCGAGGAAGATTTCATCATCATGCAGAACGGTGTCTACCTGGGCCTTGGTCGGGTGATCGACGTGCTCAAGCTGATTACCGAGGTCAAGATCCAGCAGGCGCGTTACGCCAACCCGCTGACCCTGCTGCCGGGTAACGTGCCGATCCAGCAGTGCCTGACCCGGCTGCTGCAACAGGGCCGCGAGTCGATGATCTGCTATGTGGATATCGACAGCTTCAAGCCCTTCAACGACATCTATGGCTACGGCCGGGGCGACGAGGTGTTGCTGTGCCTGGCGCAGTGCCTGAACGATCGCATCGACCCCAGCCGCGACTTCGTCGGCCACATCGGCGGCGATGATTTCCTGATGGTGTTGGGCTCTGAAGACTGGCGCAAACGTTTGAACTCGTTGCTCGAAGACTTCCAGAACCAGTGCCGGCGCTTCTACCGCGCCGAACACCTTGAGGCCGGATGCTTCGTGGCACTGAACCGTCAGGGCCAGCGCCAGGAATTCCCGCTGCTGTCACTCTCGGTGGGCGTGGTACACCTGCACCCACAGGCCTGCTCTACCCTGGACGCCAGCCAACTGGCCGAACTTGCGTCCCAGGCCAAGCACTATGCCAAGGATGTGATCGGTGCGAGCGTGCATGTGATCGATACCCTCGCAATCCTGTAGGAGCGCGCTTGCCCGCGACGGCAGTGGGTCAGTTCATATATTCGGCACAGACACACCGCAGTCGTCCGGATGCGGCCCAGACCAAGCGCGCTCCTACAGGTGCAGGGCCGCGCTGCTTACTCCGGCTTCGCCTCATCGGGATACTCGTACTCAAACACCCGTACCACTTCCGCCGCATGCCAGGACGCGGCGGCGACGCCGTCGGAGGGGCCGGTGAAGCGACCCAGGCGTTCGGCGCATTCGAAGAAGCCGGTGCGGGGCAAGCGGCTGGCGCCCTGACTGATGACCAGCGAACTGCGCAATGGCTGCTCGGCGCGGGCGTCGATGGCGGCCAGGTGTTCAAGGGCCGCGGTCAGGGTCTGCATGGCGGGGGTCGGCAATTGCAGGCGCTCCAGGAGCGCACGGTAGGTGACCAGGTGACGCTGCCTGCGTGCCAGGTCCAGTTCAGCCAGAAGCGCTTCCCAGTGCTGACGGCTGATCCGCACGCTCATGGCGCACCTCGCCAGCCGGGCACACCCAATTCCCACGCCAGGCTTCGTCGGATCGCGGCATCAGGCTCGCGGCTGCCGTTTTCGATCAGTTCCAGATAGGACGGGCTGATGCCGACCGAGCGGGCCAGTTGTGCCAGCTCAAGCCCCTTGGCCTGACGCAGCGCAGCCAGTTCGCCCAGCGATGGCAGCGCGTCTGGAGAAGGGGTTGGCGCGCCGGCAGATTGAGTAATGGACGCCGTTTTCTGCGGGCTGGAAACACCGGCCGCCTTTAACAGGGCCTGATACTGCGCCCATGGCAGCACTGCGTATTCTGGCTCTCCATCGCGAGAAATGACCTGAAGATCCATACCACCCCCTGTAGGAAAAAAAACTTATACAAGTAATCTTTTTCTTTGTATCGCAGCATCTTACCAGCGGATGGGCAGGACTTGCGTGCAAAGTATCGACAGAGTTTTCTCAGGAGCGACGTTTTTGGACCCAAATACA
This sequence comes from Pseudomonas sp. NPDC090203, assembly GCF_044746765.1. Lineage (NCBI taxonomy): Bacteria > Pseudomonadati > Pseudomonadota > Gammaproteobacteria > Pseudomonadales > Pseudomonadaceae > Pseudomonas > Pseudomonas sp. NPDC090203. Next base: position 14,460 of record NZ_JBIVCV010000009.1, on the reverse strand, counting down.
CTCACGAACCGTAGGAGCGCGCTTGCCCGCGATGCGGTGTGCCTGTGGCACGAATGATGTCTGACATACCGCGGTCGCGGGCAAGCGCGCTCCTACAAGGATCCTGAGGGCGCTCCCGCCGGCAAGCCGTGCTGCTACGGGAAGAGCGTTAATCTTTCTTCTCTTGCTCCAGCAGCCTGGGCGTGGCCGGCAACCGCTCGACTACCCTCAGCTTCTCGGGATTCTGCCGCTCGCGCCACGCCCGGAAGGCGCTGAGTTCGGCTTCAAGGTTCTTCATCACGAACGCCAGCACGGCGATGTCATCGAGCATGCCCAGCCCCGGAATCCAGTCCGGAATGGCGTCCAGCGGGCTCAGGAAATACATCAGCCCTGCCACCACCGATAGGATCGCCTTGCCACTGATGGCCCGATACTCACCGCGCCAGTACGCCAGGCATAACGCCTGAAGCAGCTTCAGGTCGTCCTTGAGCTTGCCCAGCCGGTTGCCTTCGCTGGCAGCCTTGCCCGCCACGGCGAACAGCAACGCAGGCAGACGCCCCGCCGCCATCAGGCGCTTGGCCATGGGCAGATAACGAATGAAGTTCCAGGGTGCTTTCATATTCACTCCAGTGATATCGATAAAAATCGACCACACGGTCAACCATCAGACGTTGATGAACGCACCCTCTCGGGCCTGAGGGTCACGCACCCAAGGTTATCCACAGTAATTGTGGATAACCTTGTGAACAGAGCCACCTTGCGGGGCTGAAACGCCCGTTTTACAGGGCCCCGGGTTAAATCGCGCGTTTTTTACCCATATGCAAAAACGCAAGAAAACCGTTGACTCAGGCTTCCATCGCCGCTAATGGCCATGCGCCCCAGCCTGGGAAAGCGATCTCTAAAGCCGACATTTGCCGGGACATTCACCCGTATTGAGACTGCCCGGGCCTCTCTGCGTTCGAAAGGTTTGCCCGCAGAAATGAAAATGCCCCGTCAAGACGGGGCATTTTCATTCAAAGGGCAATCGATCTATCGATTACTTCTTGGCAGCGGGCTTGGCAGGTTCTGCCGCCGGCGCTGCTTCTTCCTCTTCGTCGCCCTGGGCGGCGGCGTCATTGGCGCCTGCGGCTGCAGGGTCCTTGATGCCCAGCAGTTCCAGGTCGAACACCAGCACCGAGTTGGCCGGGATGGTCGGGCTCGGGCTTTGCGCGCCGTAAGCCAGCTCGCTCGGGATGTACAGCTTGATCTTCTCGCCGACGTGCATCAGTTGCAGGCCTTCGACCCAACCCGGGATCACACCGCTGACCGGCAGATCGATCGGGCTGCCGCGCTCGACGGAGCTGTCGAACACCTTGCCGTCAGTCAGCTTGCCTTCGTAGTGAACGGTCACGACGTCAGTCGGCTTGGGTACAGGACCGTCGGCTTTCTTGATGACTTCGTATTGCAGGCCGGAAGCGGTAGTGGTGACTTCCTTGCGCTTGCCGTTCTCTTCGAGGAATTTCTTGCCGGCTGCGGCCGACTCTTCGCTCATCTTGGCCATGCGCTCTTCAGCGCGTTTTTGCAGCTCGCCGAAGGCTGCAACCAGCTCTTCGTCCTTGAGCTTCTGCTCTTTCTTGCCGACGGCGTCTTCGATACCCAGCGCTACGGCTTTGGAATCCAGATCGTCCATGCCTTCCTGAGCCAGGCTCTTGCCCATGTTCAGGCCGATGCCATAAGAGGCTTTCTGTGCCGGGGTTTTCAGCTCAACGGTGCTGGCTTGCTTGTCGCAGCCCGCGAGTACCAGACCGACCAGGGCAATCGCCGCTGCTAACCGATGCTGTTTCATCCTGTTTCCTTGTTCATGCGCCAATAGGGCAAACGAGTAAAGCCGCGAGCTTATCAGGCCGCCGCGATCAATGGCTACCGGCATGAGAGGGAGAAAAGGCAGATAAGTTCAGGAGAGCAAAGGAATTGTTGTTGGATCGATAAAACTGTTCAGTTTCGGTTCAGCCTGACCTCCTCTCTCAATAAACATCGCGCAGATAGCGCTTCTGCTCCGCCAGGTAGCGCAAGTGCTCGGCGGCGCATTCCTCGCTCAGGCCGCCATGGGTGGCGATGGCTTCGCGCAGCGCCAGGTCCACGTCCCTGGCCATGTGGGTGGCGTCGCCGCAGATATAGATCTGCGCCCCCTCTTGCAGCCACCTCCACAACTGCGCCCCCTGTTCGCGGATGCGCTGCTGGACGTAGATCTTCTCTGCCTGATCCCGGGAGAATGCCAGGCTCAGGTGGGTCAGCAGGCCGCTCTTGTGCATGCCCTGCAATTCATCGCGGTAGTAGAAATCCGTGGCCAGATGTTGCTCACCAAAGAACAGCCAGTTCTTGCCTTGGTCACCCCGCGCCTGACGCTCTTGCAGGAATGCCCGAAACGGCGCCACGCCGGTGCCTGGGCCGATCATGATGATCGGTACATCTCCATCTGCGGGTACCCGAAAATGGCGGCTGGGCTGAAGGAAGATCGGCACCTCGCAATCTTCTGCACGGTCCGCGAGGAAGGTCGATGACACGCCCTTTCGCTTGCCATAACGCACGGCCGAGACGGTCAGGTGGACCTGATCGGGATGGGCCATGGCGCTTGAGGCAATTGAATAAAGGCGCGGCTGCAAAGGCCGCAGGCTTTCGAGCAGTTCCTGCCCTGCGCAACGCAGCGGGAATTCACGCAGCACGTCCGCCAGTTGCCGCCCCCACAACCAGCTTTTCAACTCGCCCTTGAGCGACTCGCCAAGCAGGTTCTGCAAATCCGAATGCCTGCCGTGCCGGGCGATGAGTTCGAGGGATTCGGCACTGGGGCGGGCTATTTCGTAGTGCTCAGTCAATGCCTGACGCAGCGAAACCTCGCCCACTTTGTCGACACTCACCGGCTGCTCGCCCTTGAGCCCGGTGAGTTCAAGCACTTCATCCACCAGCGCCGGGCAGTTCTGCGGCCACACACCCAGCGCATCGCCCGCTTGATATGTCATGCCCGAGTCACCCAGGGTCAGGGCGAACTGCCGGGTGTCCTTGGCGGCGCCCTCGCCGTTCAAACGTCGGTTGATCACAAGGCGCGAGCGGTGCGGTCGAGCGCGGGTCGGCTGGTCGCTGACCGGGCTATCGAGAATTTCGTCAGGGATGTCCAGGGCCAACGCCTGCTGCAATGCCTTGAACCAGCCATCGGCGTGGGCCTGAAAATCCCCGTCGCAATCGACCCGTTCAATCAGCGGCGAGGCTCCCAGCGTGAGCAGGCGTTGATCGAGATTCCTGCCGTGCTGGCAGAAGGTTTCATAACTGGGATCTCCCAGTGCCAGGACCGCATAACGCAACGACTCCAGACGCTCCTGCTGCGCACTCAGTGACTGCCAGAAACCCTGGCCGTTGTCGGGCGAATCACCGTCGCCAAAGGTGCTGCTGATGAGCGCGAGGTTCTCCACCTGGCTCAATCGCGCCGGCGGAAAACTGTCCATGGCCGCTACCTGCACGGCCACACCAGCGGTGCGCAGATGGCTGCCATAACGCTTGGCCAGGGTTTCCGCATTGCCGGTCTGCGAAGCCCACAGCAGGGTCAGCAGCGGCTCGCCTTCGCAGGCATCCACTGGCTCGTCAACCGTGTCAGGCAGGTCAAGGAAACGGTGGCCGATCAACTCGACCTTCTTCAGGGCCACCGCACAGAACTTGAATTCGGGCTGGCGGGAAATCGGGTCGATGGCGTCGCTGGTCACCGCGTTGATCGCCAGGTGCTCGCCGTACCGGTCGTTCCAGTGAAACGGCGCAAAACAGTTGCCGGGGCGAACGCGATCCGTGACCACCGCAGGCAACACCGCCTGCCCTCGGGTGGATCGGATCTCGACCGCGTCCTTGTCCCTGATGCCCAAGACCTGCGCATCATCGGGATGGATTTCGACGAAGGGGCCGGGGTTGAGCTTGTTCAGGGTGGGGATTTTTCCGGTCTTGGTCAGGGTGTGCCACTGGTGCTGGACCCGGCCGGTGTTGAGCACCATGGGGAAATCATCGTTGGGCATTTCCGCCGGGGGCATGTGCGGGCGCGGCAAGAACATGGCCTTGCCGCTCTCGGTGGCGAAGCGGATGGCGGCGTCTTTCAGGTAGCGGATCGGGTTGCGCGTGTTTTCGTCACCGGGGGCGCAGGGCCATTGCAGCGGTTGTTCACGCAGCCGCGCGTAACTGGCGCCGCGAATGTCGTAGCCGGTTTTCGGGTTGCAGGCCTGTTTGATTTCCTCGAACACTTCTTCGGCGCTGGTGTAACCGAAGGCCTCGCCGAAGCCCATTTCACAGGCGACGAGAGCGATGATCTGCCAGTCCGGCAAAGCCTGGCCCGGTGCGTCAACCGCTTTCTGGGTCAGGTTCAGGTTGCGCTCGGAGTTGATCATGACCCCCTCGGCCTCGGCCCACAGCGCACCAGGCAGGAGGATGTCGGCGTAGCGATTGGTTTCAGTGTCCAGAAACGCATCCTGGGTGATCACCAGCTCAGCGGCCTGCAACGCTTCGATCACTGTGGTGCGATTGGCAACGCTGGCCACCGGGTTAGTGCAGATGATCCAGCAGGCCTTGATCGTACCGTCGCGCATCTGCTGGAACATGTCGATGGTGCCGCCGCCGAGCTTCTGGCCCAGGCTGCCCCGTGGAATCGCCCACAGGTCTTCGATGAACTGGCGCTCGTCCTCGACCAGCACCGAGCGCTGCCCGGGCAGACCCGGCCCCATGTAGCCCATCTCGCGTCCGCCCATGGCATTGGGCTGCCCGGTGAGGGAAAACGGCCCGCTGCCGGGGCGGCAGATCGCGCCGGTGGCCAGGTGCAGGTTGCACAGCGCGTTGGTGTTCCAGGTGCCGTGGGTGCTCTGGTTCAGGCCCATGGTCCAGCAGCTCATCCACTCCGGTGCCTGACCGATCATCTCGGCGGCCTTGCGAATGTCGGCTTCTGTCAGGCCCGTGATGAGCGATACCTTGTCCGGGGTGTAGTCGGCGAGAAAACCTGGCATGGCCTCCCAGCCCTGGGTATATGAAGCGATGAACCGGGCATCGACGTCGCCGTTCTCCAGCAACAGGCGCAGCAGGCCGTTGAGCAGTGCCAGGTCGGTGCCGGGTTTGATTTGCAGGAACAGACTAGCCTTGTCGGCGGTGGCGCTGCGGCGCGGGTCGACCACGATCAGCTTCGCCCCGGCCTTGACCCGGTCCATCATGCGCAGGAACAGGATCGGGTGACAGTCGGCCATGTTGGCGCCGATCACGAAAAACAGGTCGGCCTTGTCAAAGTCGTCGTAGGAGCCCGGCGGGCCATCGGAGCCCAGCGACAGTTTGTAGCCACTGCCTGCGCTGGCCATGCACAGCCGCGAGTTGGACTCGATGTTGTTGGTGCCCACGAAACCCTTGGCCAGTTTATTGACCAGATACTGCGCCTCCAGCGACATCTGGCCGGACACATAGAAAGCCAGGGCATCGGGGCCATCGCGGTCGAGGATCGCGCGCAGCCGTGAACCCGTTTCGCGGATCGCGTCGGCCATGTCGCTGCGCACCGGTTCCTGATGGCGGGCATGGCGCAGCCAGGCGTCTTCCATGCGCCCGGACTCGACGAGGGCCTGGCCCGCCGTGGTGCCCTTGGTGCACAGGCGGCCGAAGTTGCTGGGGTGGGACTTGTCGCCGCTGACCTTGATCACCCGGTTATTTTCCACCTGCATGACGATGCCGCAGCCGACACCGCAATAAGGACACACGCTTCGCACATCGTTGCTGGCCATATTTCCATTTCCCGAAAACAAAAAAGACGCCCTGTTCCCCCCTCGTCGAAAACGGGGAGCACACGGCGCCTTTGTCGTGGAAATGGCAATCGGCGTTGACTGCCCATGTAGGTGGCTTTGCAAAGGGCAGGCCATTTATTGCATTTCACGGACGCTCCCGCCGGCAAGCCGTGCTGCTACGGAGAGGTGGCGCGCAGTCGGCATCACGATGGGGCGCCACAGGGGAAATCGCACCCTTTTCGTGCCTACCGAGACCACCGCTCTTGTAGGAGCGCGCTTGCCCGCGACCTGCCGCAAAGCGGCAGAAAACCCGGCAACCGCGGTGCACCTGAAACAACCGAAGTGGCTGATTTATTGCCGGTTCCCGGCAGATCGCGGGCAAGCGCGCTCCTACGCCCTGGCGGGCAGAATCACAGGCGTAGCAGCGCACTGGCACACCCATTGCTTCACTCCCCCCAAGCCCCGCCTCAAAACGCGGGCAGCCCGGGTCGGTCAACGATGATCGTCCGCCTTCAAGGCACGGGCTTACAGGTTGCGCCGACACTGTGGTCGAGTGCCAACCCCTAAAAGAACAGGCAAAGGCGCCTGGAACCCAACGGTTCCGGGCGCCTTTTTTTTGCTTCGAAAAAACCTGATTGGCCTCGGCCGGGACTCGATATGAACACCACAGTCGCCTCTGTAAAAGATCTGGAAACCCTGATCGTCGTGGGTAACGGGATGGTCGGGCATCACTGCGTCGAACAACTGATCGCCGCCGGTGCCCTTGAGCGCTATCGCATCCATGTGTTCGGCGAAGAAGATCAGCGCGCCTACGACCGCGTGCACCTGTCGGAATACTTTGGCGGCCGCGATGCCGAGTCACTGGCCCTGAGCGATGCCTCTCTCTATGAGCAACCCGGCCTGACCCTGCACCTGGGCGTGCCCGTGCTGGAAATCGACCGGGCCCGCCGCGAAGTGATTACCGCCAAGGGCGCGTTCGGCTTCGACAAACTGGTGCTGGCCACCGGCTCCTACCCGTTTGTGCCACCGATCGAAGGCGCCGAAGGCCACTCGCGCCTGGTCTATCGCACCCTGGACGACCTGGACACCATTCGCGCCGCAGCCGCCAACGCCAAGCGAGGCGTGGTGGTCGGCGGTGGCCTGTTGGGGCTGGAAGCGGCGAACGCCCTCAAGTCCCTGGGCCTGGAAGCCCATGTGGTGGAGTTCGCCCCGCGCCTGATGCCGGTGCAACTGGACGATCTGGGCGGGGCTGCGCTGAAGGCGCGCATCGAAGCCTTGGGCGTCGGCGTGCACCTGTCACGCGCCACCCAGTCGATCAGTGCAGGCCAGGAACTGCGCTACCGCATGAACTTCGCCGGGGATGAGTTCCTCGAAACCGATCTGATCGTGTTCTCCGCCGGCATCCGTCCTCAGGACGCACTCGCCCGCCAGTGCGAACTGGAGCTGGGCCCACGGGGCGGCGTTGCCATCGACGAGCACTGCCGCACCAACGACGCCGACATCTTCGCCATCGGTGAGTGCGCCGCGTGGAATGGCAGCATCTTCGGCCTCGTCGCGCCGGGCTACCAGATGGCCCGCAGCGTCGCCGCGCAGTTGTGCGACCTGGACGCCGAACCCTTCTTCGGCGCCGACATGTCGACCAAACTCAAGCTGCTCGGCGTGGATGTCGGTTCCATCGGCGATGCCCACGGCGCCCTGACCGGTGCGCGCAGCTATCGCTATATCGACGAAGCCACCTCGACCTACCGCCGCCTGGTGGTGTCCGCCGATGGCAAGCAGGTGCTGGGCGCGGTACTGGTCGGCGACAACAGTTACTACGACACCCTGCTGCAATACGCGCAGAACGGCATCAAGCTGCCGGCCGATCCGTCGAGCCTGATCCTGCCGCAAAGCGAAGGCGCACCGACCCTGGGCGCAGACGCGCTGCCCGCCACGGCGACCATCTGTTCCTGCCACAACGTCAGCAAGGCTTCGATCTGCTCGGCCATCGACGGCGGCTGCACCGACCTTGCCGGGCTTAAGGCCTGCACCAAGGCGGCCACCGGTTGCGGCGGCTGTTCGGCCTTGCTCAAGAGTGTGTTCGAGCACGAACTGATCGCCCGTGGCGTGGCGGTGGACAAGAGCCTGTGCGAGCACTTCGCGTTCACTCGCCAGGAGCTTTACGCCTTCGCCCGTGTCGAGAACATCGAGAGTTTCGAGCGGATGCTGGCGCTCCACGGCAAGGGTCATGTCGGTTGCGACATCTGCAAACCGGTGGTCGGGTCGATCCTTGCGTCCTGCTGGAACAAGCCGATCATGGACCCTACGCTGGTGCCGCTGCAGGACACCAACGACACCTTCATGGCCAACATGCAGAAGAACGGCACCTACTCAGTGGTGCCGCGCATTCCGGCGGGGGAAATCACCCCGGACGGCCTGATTGCCATTGGCGCGGTGGCGAAGAAATACGACCTGTACACCAAGATCACCGGCGGCCAGCGCATCGACCTGTTCGGTGCGCAATTGCATGAGCTGCCGGACATCTGGGCCGAACTGATCGCCGCCGGTTTCGAGACCGGCCACGCCTATGGCAAATCGACGCGCACGGTGAAATCCTGCGTCGGCAGTACCTGGTGTCGTTATGGCGTGCAGGACAGTGTGCAGATGGCACTGACCATCGAGGATCGCTACAAAGGCCTGCGCTCGCCACACAAGCTCAAGTTCGCGGTGTCCGGTTGCACCCGCGAATGCGCCGAGGCCCAGAGCAAGGATATCGGCGTGATCGCCACCGAGAACGGCTGGAACCTGTATGTGTGCGGCAACGGCGGCATGCGCCCGCGCCACGCCGAGCTGTTCGCCACGGACCTGGACGACGCCACGCTGATTCGCTACATCGACCGCGTGCTGATGTTCTACATCCGCACCGCCGACAAACTTCAGCGCACCTCGGTATGGCGCGAATCCCTGGAAGGCGGCCTGGATTACCTCAAGGCCGTGGTGATCGACGACAGCCTGGGCCTGGCAGCCGAACTCGAGGAGCAGATGCAACTGGTGGTCGACCGCTACGAATGCGAATGGGCCAATGCACTCAAGAGCCCGGAAAAGCTCAAGCGCTTCCGCACCTTCGTCAACGACAAGAGCGCCGACCCGGACATTCATTTCGTCAAGGAACGTAGCCAGCGCCGTCCGGCACGGGCCAATGAACTCAACCTTATCCCTGTTGCGGAGACCGTACGATGAGCCAGGCCAATGCACTGCTGAACAACACCGCCCAGACCCACGCCTGGCGCGCCGTGTGCACCCGCGAGGATCTGGTCCTCAATTCCGGCGTCGTGGCGCTGGTGGGCACTGCCCAGGTGGCGTTGTTTTGGGTGGCTTCGACCAGCGGCACACCGAGGTTGTTTGCCGTGGACAACCGCGACCCGGTGTCCGGGGTCAACGTGATCGGCCGCGGCCTGATCGGCAGCCTGGCGGGCGACCTGGTGATTGCTTCGCCACTCTATAAACAGCATTACCGTCTCGAAGACGGCACCTGCCTTGAAGACGCCGCCCTGCACCTGCGCACCTGGCCGGTTCGCACCGTGGGGGATGTGGTGGAAATCGATGTGAGCTGAGTTGCCTCGCCCCGTAGCAGCACGGCTTGCCGGCGGGGGCGGCCTCGAGATCGCCCCCGCCGGCAAGCCGGACTGCTACGGGTGGGTGTACAACCAAAGATCTTGATCTTGATCTTGATCTTGATCTTGATCTTCTTACGCGATAGTGCAGGCGCCGCAGAACGCGACGTTAAGGCGCCAGGCCGAGCGTAGGCGTCGTGTAGGGGGATGAGCGGCAGGGAAGCCGCGAAAGCCGTGCGGGCCATGGATGGCCCATCACGGCGTGCCCCCGGAACGACGCCGGAGGGAGGGAACCGAGACGAAGTCGCGGCCCAGCCTGTCGCAAATGGCTTTGGTTACTTTCCCCGAAAGGAAAGTGACCCGCCGTAAGGGCGGAAAGCCGAATCAGCGTCACCCTCGCCAACGGATATGCTCCCCTAATGCTAAACCACCGTGACGCGCGCATTCGGGACATATCCATTGTCGTGTTGGCTGGACTTATGGGTTTCGCCCCTTACGGGCGACCTACTTTCTTTCGGGAAAGTAGGCAAACCATTTGCTCCTGGCTGGGGTCCTCCTTCGTCGGACTTCCCTCGACTCCGGCGCCGTTCCGGGGGCACGCTGTGATGGGCCATCCATGGCCCGCACAGCTTTCGCGGCTTCCTGCCGCTCATCCCCCTCCACGACACCTGCGCTCGGCCTGGCGCCTTGACGTCGCGTTCGGCGGTGTCTGCACCATCGCGCACAAAGATCAAAAGCAAAATCACAATCAAAAGCACCCCACCGCCCCGTAGCAGCACGGCTTGCCGGCGGGAGCGATCTTGCGGACGCCCCCGCCGGCAAGCCGTGCTGCTACGGGAATCATCGCCAGGAATAAACGGGCAAAAAAAACGGGCAACCGAAGTTGCCCCAAATGCCTTGCGTGCTCTTGTCGAGGGAGACTCAGTCCTTGCCGCGCTTGTGCGAGTCTCTCCATATGAACAGCGCCAGAGCCGCGAAAAAGCTCAGCATCAACATGACCGTGATAACCCCGGCCAGCACTGCATGATCGAGAAACATGAACGCCCCTCCTGCTGTGACCCTGTTCGATGGGTGCAGAGTAACCAGAGGGGTATCGGGAAGTGTTGACTCAGATCAACGCCACCGCGCATTGGGCTGGCGGCTTGAGTCGATTGGGCAGGAAGAAGGACTAGCGCTTCTTGGGCTTGCTCTTGGGTTTCTTGCGGGGTTTGGCCAACGGCATGGCCTGCTCGAAGGCCTGGCGCACTTCGTTGAGCCGCTTGTCGTTGAGGTCATGGACACGTTTGGCGCGCTCTGCGCCCAGGTCCACCAGATTGTCGTCGCTCATGGCGTGCTGCTCTCGATTGCCTATTGACGACAATAATGCGCAATCGAATCGGCGCTGACTAGAGGCTGAAACATTCCGCCTCGGGAAATCCTGCTTCAGACCTTGAGGTCCACCCACAGGCCCTGGCGCGGTTCGTCGTCGATGATCGGCACCACCGGCACGGTGTTGTCGGCGTTCAGGTAATCGCCGGGTATCGCCGGCCCCGGATGCGGTTTGTGCTCGGCATCGTCAGCGTTCAACTCGGGATGACGGTCGGCGGTTCGGCGGTCGCGTCGTCGTCGCTGCTGGCGGCGCTGCTCTTCACGCAGCAACACCTGGGCTTCTTCCGGCTCACGCTGGCGCATGTCGATGGTCGATTCGTTGGAGCTTGGCTGAGTAGGTGTCACCGGCGGCACGCTGGGCGTCGGTTTGACCGGGTCCTGCTGCGCAGTCACGGGTGCCGCACTCAAGGGGATCAGCGGTGGCAGCATGGTAATGGTCTCCTGTTATCAGGCTTTCGGCTGCCGTTTCGTCGACTTTAGCCGCCGTGCAAGGAAGTTTCGACTATGTTTTTCGCAACAAGTGCCCCGACCAGTCTGCGCGCAAAGCCCCTCGCCCAGCAAATACGGACGTAATACCCTTCCGGTTACGCACAAGGCTTTGGCCTGGGCGCCTTGTTCCGTTACCATAGTCGGCTTTTTCAAGGCGGGAGTCAGGCAGCATGGCGCAGCAGTATCAACCGGGGCAACGCTGGATTAGCGACAGCGAAGCCGAGCTGGGTTTAGGCACCGTTCTGGCACAGGACGGCCGCTTGTTGACCGTGCTCTATCCGGCCACTGGCGACACCCGCCAGTATGCTTTGCGCAATGCGCCGCTGACGCGGGTGCGCTTTTCGCCGGGTGACACCATCACCCACTTCGAAAACTGGAAGATGACCGTTCGCGAGGTCGACGACGTCGATGGCCTGCTGGTCTACCACGGCCTGAACGCGCAGAACGAGCCGGTCACCCTGCCGGAAACCCAGCTGTCGAACTTCATCCAGTTCCGTCTGGCGAGCGACCGTCTGTTCGCCGGGCAGATCGACCCGCTGGCCTGGTTCTCCCTGCGTTACCACACCCTGGAGCACACCAGCCGTCAGCTGCAATCCTCGCTGTGGGGCCTGGGCGGCGTTCGCGCCCAGCCTATCGCCCACCAGTTGCACATCGCCCGTGAAGTCGCCGACCGCATCGCGCCGCGCGTACTGCTGGCCGATGAAGTGGGCCTGGGCAAGACCATCGAAGCGGGTCTGGTGATCCATCGCCAGTTGCTTTCGGGCCGCGCCAGTCGCGTGCTGATCCTGGTTCCGGAAAACCTGCAGCACCAGTGGCTGGTGGAAATGCGCCGCCGTTTCAACCTGCAGGTCGCGCTGTTCGACGCCGAGCGTTTCATCGAGAGCGATGCCACCAACCCGTTCGAAGATACCCAGCTTGCACTGGTGTCGCTGGAATGGCTGGTGGAAGACGAAAAGGCCCAGGACGCATTGTTTGCTGCTGGCTGGGACCTGATGGTCGTCGACGAAGCCCACCACCTGGTCTGGCACGAAGACAAGGTCAGCCCCGAGTATTCGCTGGTCGAGCAACTGGCCGAAGTGATCCCGGGCGTGCTGCTGCTCACCGCCACCCCTGAACAACTGGGTCAGGACAGCCACTTCGCCCGCCTGCGCCTGCTGGACCCGAACCGTTTCCATGACCTGACAGCCTTCCGCGCCGAGAGCGAAAATTATCGCCCGGTGGCCGAAGCCGTTCAGGAACTGCTCGATCAAGGCCGTCTTTCGCCCAAGGCCCACGAAACCATCCACGGTTTCCTCGGCGCCGAAGGCGAAGCGCTGCTGGCCGCCGTGGCCGATGGCGACACCGAAGCCAGCGCCCGCCTGATCCGCGAACTGCTCGACCGCCACGGCACCGGCCGCGTGCTGTTCCGCAACACCCGCGCCGCCGTGCAAGGGTTCCCGGAGCGCAACCTGCACCCCTACCCACTGCCGTGCCCTGCCGAATACCTGGAACTGCCGATTGGCGATCACGCCGACCTGTACCCGGAAGTCAGCTTCCAGGCCCAGGGCGAAACCAGCGAAGAAGAACGCTGGTGGCGCTTCGACCCGCGCGTCGACTGGCTGATCGACACACTGAAGATGCTCAAGCGCGTCAAGGTGCTGGTGATCTGCGCCCACGCCGAAACCGCGATGGACCTGGAAGACGCCCTGCGCGTGCGCTCCGGCATTCCGGCCACGGTGTTCCATGAAGGCATGAACATCCTGGAACGCGACCGCGCCGCCGCCTACTTCGCGGACGAAGAATTCGGCGCCCAGGTGCTGATCTGTTCGGAAATCGGCAGTGAAGGCCGCAACTTCCAGTTTGCCCATCACCTGGTGCTGTTCGATCTGCCAGCGCACCCTGACCTGCTGGAGCAGCGCATCGGCCGTCTGGACCGTATCGGCCAGAAGCACACCATCGAGCTGCACGTGCCGTACCTGGAAACCAGCCCGCAAGAGCGTCTGTTCCAGTGGTATCACGAGGCGCTGAACGCTTTCCTCAATACCTGCCCGACCGGCAACGCCCTGCAGCATCAGTTCGGCCCGCGTCTGCTGCCGCAGCTTGAAGGCGGCGACGAAGACGACTGGCAGGCACTGGTCACCGAAGCCCGCACCGAGCGCGAGCGCCTGGAAACCGAGCTGCACACCGGTCGCGACCGCCTGCTGGAACTCAACTCCGGTGGCGCGGGCGAAGGTGAAGCGCTGGTGGAGGCGATCCTGGAGCAGGACGACCAATTCACCCTGCCGATCTACATGGAAACCCTGTTCGACGCCTTCGGCATCGACAGCGAAGACCATTCGGAAAACGCGCTGATCCTCAAGCCGAGCGAGAAGATGCTCGACGCCAGTTTCCCGCTGGGCGACGACGAAGGCGTGACCATCACCTACGACCGCAACCAGGCGCTGTCCCGCGAGGACATGCAGTTCATCACCTGGGAACACCCGATGGTGCAGGGCGGCATGGATCTGGTGCTGTCCGGTTCGATGGGCAACACCGCCGTCGCGCTGATCAAGAACAAGGCACTCAAGCCCGGCACCGTGCTGCTTGAACTGCTGTATGTCAGTGAAGTGGTCGCGCCGCGCTCGCTGCAACTGGGCCGCTACCTGCCACCGGCTGCCCTGCGCTGCCTACTGGACGGCAATGGCAACGACCTGTCGAGCCGCGTGTCGTTCACCACCCTGAACGACCAGCTCGAAAGCGTGCCACGGGCCAGCGCGAACAAGTTCATTCAGGCCCAGCGCGATGTGCTCAACCCGCAGATCAACGCCGCCGAAAGCAAGATCGCACCCAAGCACGCCGAACGCGTGGCCGAGGCCCAGCGTCGCCTAGCCGCGGACACCGACGAAGAACTGGCGCGCCTGACCGCCTTGCAAGCGGTCAACCCGACCGTACGCGACAGCGAACTGACCGCCCTGCGCGACCTGCGCGAACAAGGCCTGGCGATGCTGGAAAAAGCCGCGCTGCGCCTGGAAGCGATCCGCGTGTTGGTGGCGGGCTAACGCCAACCCTAGTAGCAGCACGGCTCGCCGGCGGCAGCGGTGGATCAGACACAGATGCAGTGCCTGACCCACCGCCGTCGCGGGCAAGCGCGCTCCTACAGTGGTGCACATCTGTAGGAGTGAGCTTGCTCGCGATTGCGGTCTGCCAGGTGCATGTTCATCCCAGACACACCGCTAACGCTGTAGGAGCGCGCTTGCCCGCGACTGCGGTGTGTCAGCCGACATCTTCATCACTGATAGATCGCCATCGCG
>NZ_JBIVCV010000008.1:0-314051 GCF_044746765.1 Pseudomonas sp. NPDC090203 | reverse complement strand
CTCCATAGCTACAACAATTACCTGTCGCCGATAGCCATGGAGCGGCAGGCGGTTGGATCACCGTAATCGGTGTCCGGAAAAACTTGACCAGTTCAGCTTGCCCGCGAGGGCGGTGTGTCTGAGGGGTATGTGCTGTCTGACGCTACGCCGGTCGCGGGCAAGCGCGCTCCTACGGCCTGCGGCCAGAATCAAAAGCGCGGACGTGCACCCTGTAGGAGCGCGCTTGCCCGCGACGGCGGTGTGCCTGAGGGGCATGTGTTGTCTGACGCTACGCCGGTCGCGGGCAAGCGCGCTCCTACAATGCCGTGGTGGTCCCGTAACCTGTAGGAGTGAGCTTGCTCGCGATGGCGATCTGCCTGGCGGGGATGTGTTGCCTGACACGCCGCAATCGCGAGCAAGCTCACTCCTACGGCCTGCGGCCAGAATCAAAAGCGCGGACGTGCACCCTGTAGGAGCGGGTCAGGTCAGACCTTGCGCGCTTCGTGCATGCGCGCCAGTTGGCGTTCGAGCATGGACGGATACGGCTCCATCAGGCGCTCGACGCAGCTTGCGCCTTCGGGGCTGGCGATCGGGCGGATGCGGGCGCGTTGGCGGATGGTGTGGTCTTCGCTGATCTTGCGCTCCACCAGCAGCAGGTTGCGGCTGTGTTGCGACAGTGCCAGTGCGTCCTGAGCGGTTTCGGTCAACAGCAGGTCGATCTGGTCCATGCCGTGCAGGCCTTCGCCCAGCGTAAGGCCCAACTGCAATTGCAGGGTGATGCCGCTGTCGGCCACTTCGATCTGCAGCGCATGGCTCAGGGCGCGCAACAGCTCGCCGCAGCAAATCGCGTTGGTCAGGTAGTCGTCGCCGCTGTCCTGGGTGCTGAACACCATCAGCGAGCTGCCATCGTTGAGCGTGTGCAGTTCGCTGTCATACAAGGATGCAGCCTGGTCGATGCAGTCGCGATAGCGCTCCAGCAATTCGGTCAGGCGAGTGCGGGGCAGGCGGCGAAGTTGTTCCTGGGAACCCAGTTGCACGGCCAGCACGGCGCTGTATTGCGGCTGCAAGGGCACTACTGGCAACACAGGGCGCGGGGCCGGCTTCTGCACCACCGGAGTTTCGTCACGAAGATCGGCGAACGGGTCGTCTTCGTCTTCCTGATCTTCCTCGGCCACGATGCGGCGGGCCGGAATGGCCGTGGCACGCGGTTTTGGCGCTTCGTCGAACTCGGGGCTTGCGAGGTCGTTGGCGTCGAATTCCGGCGAAGCGTCGTCGTCTTCCTCAACTTGTTCAGGTTCCGGAACCGGTGCAGGCTCGGGCTCAGGCGGCGCGTAGGACGCCTTGAGCTGGCGCGCCAGGTCGCCGATTTCGTCCTGACGGTCGGTAGCCGGGGTGTACGGGTCGATATAACGCAGCCACATGCGCAGTTGCAGCATGGGCGTCGAGATATGCCGCCCCAGGCGCAGACTCAATGCCAGCGCCAGTGCGAGCAGGATACCGGCCAGAATGCCCATGCTTTGCAGGCTGATGGTCAGCGGCTGCTGGAACTGGCTCATGTCCAGGCTGATGCGCAGGGTGCCGGCGACCACGTCCTGGAAGGTGATCTTGATCTCGTACAGGCCCTCGGCCTCACCCAGCAGGCCGTTTTTCGGGCGCTGGCCCGCTTCGGCGAGGATGCGGTTATCCATGCTGTAGATGGCTGCGTGGGCCACCAGCGGGTTCTTGACCAGATTACCCAGCAACACGTTGAGGCTCAGGATGTCGTTGGACACCAGAAGCTCGGTGGCGGAGGTCGCGGTTTGCGTGGTCAGGGCCTGGCCCAGCGCGTCCGCCTGCTCGTGCATGGCTTGCTTGAACTGCAAGCCCATCACGCAGGCGTAGATCACCAGCGCCAGCGCGACGAGGATCACGTTGTGGCTGGCGATGCGCAAAGCTATCGGAACGCGTCGGTGACGCAATGCCCGGAAGATCAGCAAGAAGAAATTATCGGTTTTTACTGGCGTGGGCCGGTTCACTGAGCACGGCTCTCTTGGAGAAGTTGGGGCGCAGTATAGCGAGCGACCCAGACGGGGCAAAGCGCTCGCTGTGCCCGGCGGTCACTGAAAGTGCGTAGAATGCGGTTTTTTTCCACAGCGGGGGTGCGCCTTGCGCGAAATTGTCCTGATTAACATCACCGGCGAAGACCGCCCGGGTCTGACTGCGGCCTTTACCGGCGTCCTGGCCCAGGGCGGCGTCGATGTCCTGGATATCGGTCAGGCCGTGATCCACGACACCCTGTCGTTCGGCATTCTGGTCCAGATCCCGGACACCGAAAGCGGCGCGGCGGTGCTGGACCGGGTCCAGTCGAAGGCCGATGAACTGGGGCAGCAGGTGCTGTTCACTCATGTCAGTGAAGACGATTACCAGCATTGGGTCGACGATCAGGGCAAGGACCGGCACATCGTCACGCTGTTGACGCGCAAGGTCACCGCCGAGCAGTTGCAGACCGTCAGCTCGATCACCGCCAAATACGGCTTGAACATTGACCGGATCGACCGTCTGTCCGGGCGTATGCCACTGGACATGCCGAGCGACAAGGGCAAGGGCTGCATCGAGTTTTCCGTACGTGGCGAGCCGGCCGATGCCCAGCAGATGCGCGCCGAATTCCTGCACGTGGCGCAGGAGCTTAACGTCGACATCGCTTTCCAGCAGGATTCGCTGTTCCGCCGCAACCGCCGTCTGGCGGTGTTCGACATGGACTCGACGCTGATCGAAGCCGAAGTCATCGACGAGTTGGCCAAGGCCCACGGCGTGGGCGACCGCGTGTCGGAAATCACCGAGCGCGCCATGCGCGGCGAACTGGACTTCCGCGCCAGCTTCAAGGAGCGCCTGGCGCTGCTCAAGGGCCTGGACATCAAGGTACTGGACGAAATCGGCGCATCGCTGCGCCTGACCGAAGGCGCCGAGACCCTGTTCGCCGAACTCAAGCGCCTGGGCTACAAGACTGCGATTCTGTCAGGCGGCTTCACCTATTTCGCCCGGCAGTTGCAGGCCAAACTGGGCATCGACTACATCTTCGCCAACGAGCTGGAAGTGGTTGATGGCAAGTGCACCGGCGTTGCCGTGGAGCCGATCGTCGACGCCCAGCGCAAGGCCGATCTGCTGCGTGAGCTGGCGAGCAAGGAAGGTTTGAGCCTGGAGCAGACCATTGCCGTGGGCGATGGCGCGAACGACCTGCCGATGCTGGCGATTGCCGGCCTGGGCGTGGCCTTCCGCGCCAAGCCGCTGGTCAAGCAGTCGGCGAAACAGGCGATCTCGACCCTGGGCCTGGATGGCGTGCTGTATCTGCTGGGCTTCCGCGACCGGGAAGGGCGCGGCTTGTAAGCTGCCCCATTCGCCCCGTAGCAGCACGGCTTGCCGGCGGGGCGGTGTGTCAGTCAGCAGTAGAGTACCTGACACACCGCTCCCGCCGGCAAGCCGTGCTGCTACGGGTTCGAGCGCAAATCCGGATGGTTGCTACAACACCGTCCACAACGAATCGAATTCCTGCTCTGGCACTTCGCTGCCCGGGGCGGGTTTCTTCGGTGCTTCCAGGATCTGATACTCGAACTGGTTGTAGCTGCCGGTCGTCGCCCGACGATTGCTCAAGGTGGCGCGGCGCTCGTCGCCGGTGGTGTTGATCATCACCTTGCTGCCGTCCTCGAAGGGCAGGCGTGGCGCGACCACGGTCGCTGGCACGTCAATGGCCCGCACCTCGGGCAACAGCAGCGCTCGCAGGTACTGGCTGCTCTGCTCGCCCCGCAGCAATTGCATGCCACAGGCCTGGGCAAAGGGCGCAATCAGCTCGACGCCCATCTGCGTGCCGCCGCTGCGCACCTGGCGCACCCAGCGCACGACCGCGATGCTCCAGCCATGGCCGTGGTCCTGAATTCCGATCATCTCCCCGGCCTGCAACTGGTCAGGCACGTCCTTGGGCCACGCCAGGCAGTAACCACCGGGGCTGTGATTGACGATGTTCAGGCTGTAGCTGGGAAAGCCTTTCTGGGCGTCGGAAGCGGGGGCGCCGCCGTCGGCTTCGTCACGCTGGTATTCGATTTCTTCGAACGGCAGCATGGTGGTCGATGTGCCCTTGCGCTGCACCTCGATCGACTGCGCCCAAGGGTCATGCTTTTCCGGTACGAGCGGCTCGAGGGTGTATTCGGCGACCTTGCTGACGGTTACGGCCGGCACCAGCAGCAGGTCGCTGAAGCTCTGCTGCCCGCCAACGAAATAGTGCAGGGCGCTCATGCCGACGCAGACGGTCAGGGTGCCCTGGCCCGGCATGCGCTGGAAGGCGCGCTCGGACACATCGCCCCATGCGGCCGCAAGATGTTGCAAAACATCGATCGACAGGCCCGGGGGCACGTGCAGATAAGACTGCGAACGCTGCTCGATGGGCGTGTCGATGTAGCGCTGCAAGGCGGCGGATAGGGCGCGGGGGTTGATGCCCAGCAGGCTGGCGCGCTGATCCTCGGTGTACAGCGAGGTGTAGCGCGGCGCAGTGTCGGTGCCGTGGGCCACCGCATAGAGGCTAGTGTCGTCCACCGGCTGCTGGAGGGTGACCATGGAACTCCAGGCGTCCAGCGCATCGGCCAGCTTGCCGATGTTGTGCTGGCGCATCTGGTTGCAGCGTGAGCAGCCCATCAACAGCGCCACGGTGTAGGTCTGTTCCACCGTCAGCGTGCGAGTGTGGTGTGCCTGGCTGTCAGCAACGGGGATGTTATGCAGTTGATGCTGCCGGGCGATCTGGTAGATCAGGTGCAGCTCCAGCCACAGGCCATCCTGCACCGGGCAATACAGCTGGTTGGCGCGGATCAGCGGGCCGTTGAGGCAATGCATTGCCCGTTGCAGCGCGGTTGTCAGCAGGGTGATGCGATCCCGGGTGAGCCTGGGTGCCACCTTGGCGATGATCTGTTTGTAGCCGATGGCCAGATGGTTTTGCAGGGCCTGACACAGGTTCGCGACCTTGCGCGGGCGCTCTTCGAGCACCACCGACTGGTTCAGAAAGTGCCGCTCAAGGTGCTTGCACACGAAAAAAACTTCCGGGCGCAGCAATTCGAGCAACTGCAGGCGGTTGTCGCTGGGGGTGAGCAACTGGTTCAGCTCGCCCAGGCCCTGGTAGAGCTGGCGGGCCATCTCGCCGAGGTTGGCTTTGGGAAGCGTGGCGATCCAGCGTTTCAGGTCTTTGGGCGTCGCGTCACAGAACGACAGGCTCGACTGCGTCGGCACAGGTGCGCGCAACAACAGTGGGAGGCTCAAATTACTCATGTGACAAACAAACTCCAAAAGCTACTGGCTCGAAAGGCTGCAGGAAACTGCGTGGATAAAGGTGCGCAGGCCGAGCGAAACGAGCAAGTTTACGTCAATTGGAAGCGAAATTTCCTACAACACCGATAAGTGACTTTACCATCATCGGTATTTCAGAACAGTCCTAATATCAAAATGACATTGTATCGTCCGTGATACTTCGGCTTCATGACCGCCCATGGCGGACCGTATCCGGGGATACGGGACCGCCAACAAAAGCGTGTCAGGATTTGTCAGGCAATAATCAGGCCTGAGCGGGGACGGCCAGCAACTGGCCCATTTGCGTTGGCGATCCTGCCGCCAGGGTCTGCGCCCATTTCACCTGATCCGGCCCGAACAGCACGATGGCGGTCGAACCCAGTTTGAAGCGGCCAAGCTCGGCGCCTTTCTCCAGATGAATCGGGGCGCGCGCGGCTTCGTCGTAGCGGAAAGTCTTGAGTTCACGCTTGGGTGGCGTGACCAGGCCCGCCCACACGGTTTCGATGGAAGCGACGATCATCGCACCCACCAGCACCACGGCCATCGGGCCACGCTCGGTATCGAACAGGCAAACGACGCGTTCGTTGCGGGCGAACAATTCAGGGACGTTTTCAGCGGTGGTCTGGTTGACCGAGAACAGGCGGCCCGGCACGTAGACCATCTCGCGCAGGGTGCCAGCCAGCGGCATGTGCACGCGGTGGTAGTCTTTCGGCGACAGGTAAATGGTCGCGAACTCGCCGCCCATGAACGGCGCGGACAGGCGTGCATCACCGCCCAGCAGTTCCAGGGCGCTGAAGCTGTGGCCCTTGGCCTGGAAGATGCGGCCATGTTCGATCGGGCCCAACTGGCTGACGGCACCGTCGGCAGGGCAGAGGATCGCCCCGGGGGTTTCGTCCAGCGGGCGCGCGCCCGGTTTCAGGGCGCGGGTGAAGAAGTCGTTGAAGTGCGGATACGCGGTGACGTCTTCAACCAGTGCCTGGGACATGTCGACCTGATAGCGGCGCACGAACCACTGGGTGAACGCATTCTTGAACCAGCGCACGCGGCATTCGGCGACGCAGCCGGCCAGGCGCGAGAGCAGATGATGGGGCAGCAGGTATTGGAAAAGAATAAACAGACGCTGTTTCATCAAGGATCCTAAAGTGTTTCAAAAAAGGGTTGAAGGCCGATGTGCAGGTGTCACTTCTCGATCGGCGTGTCCGGGTGGTTGCCCCACTCGCCCCACGAGCCGGCGTAGCCCTTGATGCGTGGGTAGCCCAACGCCTTGGCCACCAGGTAGGTGAAACCCGAGCGATGGTGTGTCTGGCAATGGGTGATCACTTCCTTGTCAGGGGTGATGCCCAGTTCTTCGAGAATTTGCGGCATATCGGTGCGGATGCGCAGGCTGCGCGCCTTGTCCATGCCGGCGGTCCATTCGAAGTTCACGGCACCGGGGATGTGGCCGCCCCGGGCTGCCACCATCTTCTCGCCGGAATATTCCAGCGGGCCGCGGGCGTCCCAGATCGCGAGGTCGGCGGCGCCCAGGCGGCTTTGCAGGTATTCGCGGGTGGCGGTGGGCTCATCGTGCAGGGTCAGCGCCACCGGGCCGCCGGCAGATGCCGGTACTTCGGTGGAAAGCGGCAAGTTCTCTGCCTGCCAGGCCAGCAGCCCGCCATCCAGGTAGTGGTACTTCGAATGCCCGATGACATCCAGCAGCCAGATGAAACGCCCGGCCCAGCCACCGCCTTCGTCGTCGTACACCACGTAGACCGCGTCAGGGTCGTGGCCCAGTTCGCCGAACAGCGCTTCAAGCTGCGCCTGGGTCGGTAGCAGGCCCGGAGCAGGCGGCTGGCCCAGTTGCGTGCGCTTGGGATCGACGAAGCGCGCGCCGGGAATGTGGCCGGCGTCGTAGCGGGCCGCGCTGGTCAGGTCGACCAGGATCAGCTCTGAAGCACCAAGGCGTGCCTGCAGATCGGCGGGCTCGATCACCAGTGGCAAGCTTGAGAAGGCAGACATGTGAGGTCTCCAGATCGCGAAAAAGAGGCGAATTGTAGCTCAGCTGTCAGCCATTGCGTTGGCTAAAGGTGCTCAGTGCCTTCTCGATACATTGCCCCGTTTTACCAAAGGCCTGAACCGTGACTTCCGAAAACGGCCCGCCGCCCTGATCCGCTGCAACCAGCATCAGCACCCGGCCATTGCTGGCCAGTGAGCGGATCAGCAGGTTTTCGCCGCTGAACAGGTTTCGCAGTTGCGCGGGCAGCAGGGCCGAGAACTGCGCGTTGTTGCCGGGCGTCAGGCGCAGTTGGGTGGCCTGGGCCAGAAGCCGTTGCAGCACGGTGCTTTCCTTGTAGGGAATCAGCAGCGCTGCGGCGGATTTATCCACACCCGCAATCTGGTGCACCCGCAGGCTGTCACTCTTGCGATCGAGCATCAGCAGCACCACGCGCTGCATGCCTGAAGCCACCAGTGCGTCACGGGCGCAGAGGGTCAGGTGCATGGCGTTGGCGAAGGCGCTCGGTTCCTTGAGCAGGTCGCCGCAATGCTTGCGCCACACCTGCAACGCTTCGGCCGATGGCGGCGGGGCGGGCAGCAGGCCCTTGTGCACCCGGCGCGTGTCCCACGGCCAGAGCAAGGCTTCGGCCGGATGCCACACCCCCGGCGCTGCGTGCTGGCGGGCGCTGGCGGCGGCGTTCTGGTGCACTTGCTGCTGCAATTCCATCAATGGCTGTTGCAGGTACAGGCTGGTGAGCAATTGCCAGCGCAGGTTATGCGGCGTGTCCCAGGCCTGTTGCGCGGACAGCGCCAGCCCGTTGGCCAGCAGAATGGTGTTGGCCGGCTGGTTGAGCCAGCGGCGCAGCAGCAGGTCGGCGTCCAGCGCCTGCTGCTGTTTGAGGGGGTCGGCGTTCTCATGGGCGATGCGCAGCACCTTGACCAGGTTGCGCTGCTCGTTCATCAGCAGGTTGTAACCCTGAGTGACCCAGACCGGCAGCCGCCAGCGCTCAGCCAGCGCCTGGCAGACGTCCAGCAAGCGTACGCCAAACAAGGCCTTTTCGACGCGTTTGGCGCATTCGCCCTTGTGGATAACCCGCAGCTCCCACTCTTCCAGCAGCTTGGGATGCGCCAGCGCCATGGGCCACAGCGGCGCCAGAAACAGCAGGCTGCCCAGGTGGATGTCCTGCCACAGCCGCGCCAGTTGATTGGCGAACAAGCCGTAAGCCTGCTGGGTGGCGTGCTGGCTGATCAATTGCAACTGACGCAATGCCACCGGGATGCGTTGCAGCTCCACGTTGGGCAGGCGCGCGAGCAGCGTGCCGGTGCGCGCCAGGCCCAGCCGGTTCAGCGCCACTTCCAGGCTTTCCGCAGGCTCGGCCAGGCCGCTGCTGTGCAGGTTGGCTTCGCGCAGGACGCTGAGCACCAGAGCGGGGCTGTCCTGCATCAGGTCGGCAATGTCACGCAGGGACTTGCGGCTGTCGTTCAGCGCGGCCTGGACCTTGGCGTAGGCCACCGCCGGGACGGGCAGGGCAATGCTATCGAGTTGAGTGAGCCAGGTATCGACCGTTTGCGGAACGGGGAGCGTCGAAGCTTTTTCTGATTGCATTCACAAGCCCCATACGGCTGGGAGGTTTTGATCGGCGTCGAATGCTGGCATCATGCTGGCCTTCGCGCTGCTGTGCCCGAGCCAGACGCCAGACAGGATTTTCGCCTGATTTGACTATAGTCTCGCGCACTCGTGCCGATAAGGAGAACAAGAGTTTTGAGCGCTTCTCGCACAATGACCATGAACCCGACTCAGTAAGTATTTTCTACCTATGGCAAAAATTATCGGCATCATCGTCGTTTTCGCGAGCGTCCTCGGCGGCTACGTACTCTCCCATGGTCAAATCGCTGCGTTGATCCAGCCTTTCGAGGTGCTGATCATCGGCGGTGCGGCGTTCGGCGCATTCTTGCAGGCGAACCCGGGCTACATGACCATGCACGTGATCAAGAAATCCGTGAAGATGTTCGGCTCGCGGTTTACCCATGCTTTCTATCTGGAAGTGCTGGGCCTGATCTACGAGATCCTCAACAAGAGCCGTCGTGAAGGCATGATGGCCATCGAGGGTGACATCGAAGAACCGGAAAACAGCCCGATCTTCGCCAAATACCCAAGCGTGCTCAAAGACACCCGCATGATCGCCTTCATCTGCGATTACCTGCGCATCATGTCGTCCGGCAACATGGCTCCCCACGAGCTCGAAGGCCTGTTCGACATGGAACTGCTGAGCATGAAGGAAGAGCTGGAACACCCCTCCCATGCCGTGACCGGCGTGGCCGACGGCATGCCCGGTTTCGGTATCGTCGCGGCGGTACTGGGTATCGTGGTGACCATGGCGTCCCTGGGTTCCGGTGACAAGGCCGCGATCGGTATGCACGTAGGTGCGGCACTGGTCGGTACCTTCTTCGGTATTCTCGCGGCCTACGGCTTCTTCGGCCCGCTGGCCCAGTGCCTGGCCCACGATGCCAAGGAAGAGATGAACGTGTTCGAGTCGATCAAGGCCTCCCTGGTGGCTTCGGCCTCGGGCGTTCCGCCTTCACTGGCCGTCGAATTCGGCCGCAAGGTCCTGTATCCAGCGCATCGCCCCAGCTTCAGCGAGCTGGAACAAGCTGTTCGCGGTCGTTGATCCATGGAAAATAATCAGCCGATTATCGTAAAGCGCGTCAAGCGCTTTGGCGGAGGGCACCACGGTGGTGCCTGGAAAATCGCCTTTGCCGACTTCGCGACGGCAATGATGGCGTTCTTCCTGGTGCTGTGGCTGATGTCCTCGGCAACGCCTGAGCAGTTGATCGCCATCGCCGGTTACTTCAAGGACCCGGTCGGTTTCTCCGACAGCGGCTCGCCCTACGTCATCGACCTGGGCGGTTCGCCCGAGATGTCGCCGGACCAGACCCTCAACCCTGAAGTCAAATCCACTCCTGCGCCGGACAAGGTGCCCGTGGATGCCGACAAGGAAGAGGCGGCGGCCGAACAGGTCGAGCAAGAGCGTCTGGAGATGCTGTTGCAAGAGCTTCAGACCAAGGTCAACGAGAACCCGCAACTGGCGAAGTTCAAGGACCAGATCCTGTTCGAGATCACCCAGGACGGCCTGCGCATCCAGATCATGGACGCGGAGAACCGCCCGATGTTCGACATCGGCAGTGCACGCCTGAAGCCGTATTTCGAAGACATCCTGCTGGCCATGGCCGACACTATCAAGACGGTGCCGAACAAGGTGAGCGTCAGCGGCCATACCGATGCCACGCCTTACGTGGGCAACAACGGATTCGGCAACTGGGAGCTGTCGGCCAACCGCGCCAACGCCGCGCGCCGTGCATTGACGGCAGGTGGCTATCCGGACGGGCAGGTGGCTCGCGTGGTCGGCTTCGCCTCGTCTTCGCTGTATGACAAGGACAACCCGAACAACCCGATCAACCGCCGCATCGACATCACCGTGCTGACCAAAAAGGCCCAGGCGCGTATCGAAGGCGACCAGAACGCAGGGGAAGCGCCGAAGACCGGCCCGGCACCTGCTTCGGCTCCGGCTGCCCAGCCAGGCGCGTCGAACAGCCCGGCCCCCGTGGATCCGCAGGCTTACGCCCAGCCCCACGAGATCCGGCAGAAGCTGAATATCTTCGATCAGGGGCAGTTGAAGATCGACGAAACCAAGAACTGAAACAGGTTCTGACAAAAACGCCGCGATGATCGCGGCGTTTTTGTTTCTGCGGTTACCGCGGTCCGTAGCAGTCCGGCTTGCCGGCGTCGGCGATCGTCAAGTTCTGTGGGAGCGGGCTTGCCCGCGAAGGTGGCGGGTCAGTCAGCCTCAATGTGTCAGGTCTGGCGCTTTCGCGGGCAAGCCCGCTCCCACAGTTGTTCAGCGTGGGCGCCAGAAAGCGCGCCGTTCAGTAGCCGCTGTCAGGCAAGCTGGCGATGATCGAGCGATAGCTGTTCATCCGCTGCTGCTGCACGCGGCCGTCTTCCAGGGCCTTGAGCAGCGCGCAGCCCGGTTCGCGGTCGTGCTTGCAGTCGCGGAAGCGGCAGCGGCCGAGCAGGTCGTTGAATTCGATGAAGCCCGCCTCGACATCGGCGCGGCTCACATGGCCGAGGCCGAATTCCCGGATGCCAGGGGAGTCGATCAGATCGCCGCCACGGGGGAAGTGGAACAGCCGCGCGGTGGTGGTGGTGTGGGTGCCCTGGCCGGAATATTCCGACAGCGGCCCGACCCGAGTTCCTACTTCCGGCAGCAGGCTGTTGACCAGCGAGGACTTGCCCACGCCGGACTGGCCGACGAACACGCTGATGTGGCTGTCCAGTTGGTCCTGCAGTTGCTGCATGCCGTTGCCGTGGTGCGCCGAGACTTCCAGCACCGGGTAGCCCAAGGTGCGGTAGACCGCCAGCAACGCATTGAGCGCCGGGGCGTTCTGCTCGTTGATGAGGTCGTACTTGTTGAGCAACAGCAGCGGGCGAATCCCGGCGTGCTCGGCGGCCACCAGATAGCGGTCGATCAGGTTGGCGTGGGGCTCGGGGGCCGGGGCGAACACAATCACGATCAAATCGACGTTCGCCGCCACGGGTTTCAGCTGGCCGCGGGAATCCGGGCGGCACAGTTCGGTGCTGCGCGGCAGTTGCGCGACGATCACGCCAATGCCCTGGTTGCCCGCACGCCACACGACCTTGTCGCCGGTGACCAGCGCTGGCAGGTTGGCGCGCAGGTGGCAACGGAACACCTGCCCGCTCAGCTCGCCGTCCTGCGCCTCGACTTCCACCTGCACGCCGAAGTGCGCGATCACCAGGCCCGTTTGTTCGGGTCCCAGATCGCCGCCTTCCAGCGTTTCCAAGGCTTGCGATTCACGTTTGGCGGCGCGGGCTGCGCGTTCGCCCTGAATCTTTTCGATGCGCCAGTTCTGGCGGCGATTGAGTTGGCGTTTGGCCATGGGTGCTCAGTGATCCGTTTTATGACGCGTGAAGCTGATGAATGATGAAAACGCCGGGAGTCTAGCACGCCCGCCTGAGCTAAACTGCGCGGCTATAAGCGTAGGAGCCGACATATGCAGAACAAGCAGAACAAGCAGAACCTGATCTGGATCGACCTGGAAATGACAGGTCTGGACCCTGATAACGACGTCATCATCGAAATGGCCACCATCATCACTGACAGCGAGCTGAACACGCTGGCCGAAGGCCCGGTGATTGCCGTGCACCAGAGCGATGAACTGCTCAACGGCATGGACGAATGGAATACCCGCCAGCATGGCGGCTCGGGCCTGACCCAGCGCGTGCGCGAGAGCAAGATCTCCACCGCCGAGGCGGAAGCCATGACTCTGGAGTTCATCAAGCAGTGGGTCCCGGAGCGCAGCTCGCCGATCTGCGGCAACAGCATCTGCCAGGATCGCCGCTTCCTTTATAAGCGCATGCCGACCCTGGAAAACTACTTCCACTACCGCAACCTGGACGTCTCGACCCTCAAGGAGCTGGCCGCCCGCTGGTCGCCTGAGTTGAAGTTCAAGAAGGGCAGCACCCACCTGGCGCTGGACGATATCCGCGAATCCATCGCCGAGCTGCGTTTCTATCGCGAGCATTTCATCAAGGTTTGAACCCCCACATCTCCCTGTAGGAGCGCGCTTGCCCGCGATGCCGGTGTGTCAGACGCCAATTTTTACGCTGACACACTGCGGTCGCGGGCAAGCGCGCTCCTACAGGCGTTTAGAGGCCGTGCTGGCGCAACGCCCATTCCACATGCTCGCGCACCATCTCCGACGGGTAATCCAGCCGCGCCTTCAACGCCTCGATCACCGGGATACTCGACGGCGCATTCCCCAGCCCCACCGCCAGATTCCTCAACCAGCGCTCATAACCCGCCCGCCGCAACGGTGAGCCTTCGGTATTGCTGAGAAAGGTCGTTTCATCCCACAAGAACAGCGTGGTCAGCTCGGCATTGTCCAGACCGTGACGCGGCTTGAAGTCGTTCTGATCGGTTGGCCGGGCAAAGCGGTTCCACGGGCAGACGATCTGACAGTCATCGCAGCCGAACACCCGGTTGCCGATCAACGGCCGCAAATCTTCCGGAATCGCCGTTTTCAGCTCGATGGTCAGGTAGGAAATGCAACGCCGGGCGTCCAGCACGTAGGGGCCGACGAAGGCATTGGTCGGGCAGATGTCCAGGCACGCGCTGCAACGGCCGCAGTGCTCGGTGGCGTGGGGGGCGTCGACCGGCAGGGGCAGGTCGACAAACAACTCGCTGAGGAAGAAATAGCTGCCGGCCTTGCGATTGAGCACCAAGGTGTTCTTGCCGATCCAGCCCAGCCCCGCCTGTTCGGCGATGGCTTTTTCCAGCACCGGGGCGCTGTCGACGAATGCGCGAAAACCGAACGGGCCGATGGCCTGTTGAATGCGCTCGGCCAGTTGCTGCACGCGTTTGCGGATGAGCTTGTGGTAGTCGCGGCCCAAGGCGTAGCGCGACACGTAGGCTTTCTCGGGCTGATTCAGCAATTGCGCCATCTGCGTGTCGCCGGGCAGGTAGTCCATGCGCAGGGAAACAACTCGCAACGTTCCCGGCACCAATTCGTCGGGATGCGAACGTTTGCTGCCATGGGCTGCCATATAGTCCATCTCGCCGTGATACCCGGCTTCGAGCCAGCGCTCCAGATGCTGCTCATGTTCCGCCAGATCCAGCCCCGAGATGCCGACCTGCTGGAAACCCAGCTCGCGCGCCCAATCCTTGACCGATTGGGCAAGCTCGTCCAACTGGGCAGCATTCAAGGGCACAGCGTTTGTGGATGGATCTACAGTAATCGCGGACATGCAAGGAGGACACCGGGGCACAGGTGCGTATAATTCTGCCAGACATCGGAGCCCGAAGACGCATGTTGCACAGTAAACCTCCATTACCCGACGCGCTGTATGGCGCAGCCCAGGTGCGCGACCTCGACGCGCGCCTGATCGCAGCAGGTACGCCCGGCTTCGAATTGATGCAGCGCGCAGCCCATGCGGCATGGCGCGCGCTGCGTCGTCGCTGGCCTGATGCCGGCGACGTGACGGTGCTGGCAGGGCACGGCAATAACGCTGGCGATGGCTACCTGATCGCCGCGCTGGCCAGGCGGGCGGGCTGGCAGGTGCGGGTACTGGCCGTGGGCAATGCCGCGGCCCTGACCGGCGACGCCGAGTCTGCTTATAAAGAGGCGCTGGCCGAAGGCGTCGATGTCCGGCCCTGGCAGCAACAGGCCCTGAGCGGTGTGTTGGTGGATGCGCTGCTGGGCACCGGCCTCAAGGGCGACGTTCGCGCTCCTTACGCTGACGCCATCGAGGCGATCAACGCCAGCGGGCTGCCGGTGCTGGCGGTGGATATCCCCTCGGGGCTGAGCGCCGACACTGGCCATATGCTGGGTAAAGCGGTGCGCGCTGACCTCACCGTGACATTTATCGGGCTCAAGATTGGCCTGTTCACCGGAGATGCACCGGACCTGGTGGGCGAGCTTGTGTTCGACGATCTGCAGGCCGATCCGGCCATCGTCGCGCAGGTCCCGGTCAGCGTGAAACGACTGGATACATTCAATCTGCCGCGCCTTGCGCCTCGCTCGCGTACCTCGCACAAGGGCATGTTCGGGCGCGCGCTGGTGATCGGTGGCGATCTGGGCTTCGGCGGTGCGGCGCTGCTGTCCACCGAAAGCGCGTTGCGCTGCGGCGCGGGCATGGTGACGCTGGCGACCCGGCCCGAGCATGTTTCGGCGGCGCTGGCGCGGTTTCCGGAAGTCATGAGTGCAGGCATCAGTTCGGCCAACCAGTTGATGGGGCTGATCGAGCCTGCAACGGTGCTGGTGGTCGGCCCTGGACTGGGCCAGGCGGCGTGGGGGCGCAGCCTGCTGTCTGCGGCAGCGAACGCCGAGCGCCCGCAGGTGTGGGACGCCGATGCGCTGAATCAATTGGCGGCGGGGCGGGTCAGCCTGCCCGAAGGTTGCGTGATTACACCGCACCCAGGCGAGGCGGCGCGGCTGTTGGGCGTCAGCTCCCGAGAAATTCAGGCTGATCGCCCGGCGGCGGCGAAAGCCCTGGCTAAAAAATTTGATGCCGTATGCGTCTTGAAAGGTAGTGGCAGTTTGATTTCAAGTCCGAGCGGCGAGCTGGCGTTGGCCGACCACGGACACCCGGCGATGGCCACCGGTGGGCTGGGGGACGTGCTCGCCGGGGTGATCGGCGCCCTGATGGCGCAAGGCATGCCGGCATTCGAGGCTGCCTGCCTGGCCGTGTGGCTGCACGCGCTGGCGGGCGAGAAATGTGGTTCTGACGGACGCGGTCTGGCTGCCGCTGATCTGATTCCTGTGATTCGCAAGCTTCTGGAGGAGCAACAACCGTGTCTGAGTTAACCCTGCACCTGGTGGGTGAAGAGGCGATGACGAACTTTGGTGCACGGATTGCCCAAGTGACTGAAAGCAGTGGGATTATTTTTCTCGAAGGGGATCTCGGGGCGGGCAAGACGACCCTGTCACGGGGCATCATCCGGGGCCTGGGGCACACCGGCGCGGTCAAAAGCCCGACTTTCACCCTCGTGGAACCTTACGAAATTGGGAGAAATCGCGCGTATCACTTTGATCTTTACCGACTTGTTGATCCAGAAGAGCTAGAATTCCTCGGCATACGCGATTACTTCGAAGGAGAAGCGCTGTGCCTGATCGAGTGGCCGAATCTGGGTACAGGCTTTTTGCCAAAGCCTGACCTGATCATTACCATTAGGCCGCACGCTGATGGTCGAGCGCTGACACTGAGCCCGGAAAGCTCGCGTGGGCAAGCGTGGTGTGCCGCTTTGGCTTTGGAATTCAAATAGATATGGGGTTAGGTATGCGCATGCGCGCGCTGGTTACTGTGGTAGGACTGTTGCTGACGACACTGGCTGTCGATGCGTTGGCCGCTACACAGGTACGAAGTGTCCGCTTGTGGCGCGCTCCGGATAACACCCGCCTGGTGTTCGACCTGTCCGGGCCGGTTCAGCACAGCGTCTTCACGCTGCAGTCCCCGGACCGCCTGGTGATCGACATCAATGGCGCGACCCTGGGCGGTTCGCTGAACATCGGCACCGCCAACACGCCGATTACCGCCATGCGCTCGGCCCAGCGCACCCCTGACGACCTGCGTGTGGTCATCGACCTGAAGAAGGCCGTGACCCCGAAGAGCTTCACCCTGGCGCCGAACGCACAGTACGGCAACCGCCTGGTGGTCGACTTGTACGACAACCCGGCCGACGCCAACCCGACGCCAACCGTGGCCGATACCCCGGCAACCGTCGCCCCGGCCACGCCTGCGGTGCCGGTCAGCCCGTCCAAGCCTGAAATCAAGTTGCCGCCTGTGCCTAACGGCAAGCGCGACATCGTGGTGGTGGTCGATGCCGGTCACGGCGGCGAAGACCCCGGCGCTTCGGGTGGCCGTGGCCAGAAAGAAAAGAACGTGGTGCTGTCCATCGCCAAGGAGCTGCAGCGCCAGATCAACGCCGAGAAGGGCTATCGCGCAGAATTGACCCGCACCGGCGACTACTTCATTCCGCTGCGTAAACGCACCGAGATTGCCCGCGCCAAGGGCGCCGACCTGTTCGTTTCCATTCACGCCGACGCCGCGCCTTCATCGGCTGCCTTCGGTGCATCGGTGTTCGCCCTGTCTGAACGCGGCGCGACGTCTGAAACCGCGCGCTGGCTGGCCGACAGTGAAAACCGCTCCGACTTGATCGGTGGTGCGGGCGCCGTGAGCCTGGACGACAAGGACCGCATGCTCGCGGGCGTGTTGCTGGACCTGTCCATGACCGCATCGCTGACGTCCAGCCTCAACGTCGGGCAGAAGGTCCTGAGCAACATTGGCCGCGTGACCTCGCTGCACAAGTCCCGGGTCGAACAGGCGGGCTTCATGGTGCTCAAGTCGCCGGACATCCCGTCGATCCTGGTCGAAACTGGGTTCATCTCCAACGCCGCCGAAGCCAACAAGCTCGAAGGCGCGAGCCATCAGCAGGCGCTGGCGCGTTCGATCACCGCTGGCGTGAAGCAGTTCTTCCAGCAGAACCCGCCGCAGGGCACTTACATTGCCTGGCTGCGCGACAACGGCAAGCTGGCCATGGGCCCGCGTGAGCACACCGTGCGCCCGGGCGAGTCCCTGAGCATGCTGTCGGCGCGCTATGACATGAGCATGGAGGCGTTGCGCAGCGCCAACAGGCTGAGCTCCGATGAGCTGAAAGTCGGCCAGCAATTGAAGATCCCGAGCGCGGAACTGGCGGGTGAGCCATGACCGACCTGCTGCTCGATGAGCAAGGCTTCGACGTTACTGTAGGCAGCGATACCCCGGCAGCACAGGCTGCGCGCATCCAGTTGCTCAGCCCACGGCTTGCCAACCAGATCGCCGCGGGCGAGGTGGTCGAGCGCCCTGCGTCGGTCATCAAGGAGCTGCTGGAAAACAGCCTGGACTCCGGCGCCCGGCGTATTGATGTCGACGTCGAGCAGGCTGGTATCAAGCTGTTGCGCGTGCGCGACGACGGTGGCGGTATTTCGCCCGATGACCTGCCGCTAGCCTTGGCGCGCCACGCCACCAGTAAGATTCGTGACCTGGAAGACCTCGAGCGGGTCATGAGCCTGGGCTTTCGTGGTGAGGCGCTGGCATCGATCAGCTCCGTCGCCCGCCTGACCCTGACCTCGCGCACCCGCGACGCCGATCAGGCCTGGCAGGTGGAAACCGAAGGCCGCGACATGGCAGCCCGCGTGCAGCCTGCTGCGCATCCGGTGGGCACCTCGGTTGAAGTGCGCGACCTGTTCTTCAATACCCCGGCCCGGCGCAAGTTCCTCAAGGCCGAGAAGACCGAATTCGATCACCTGCAGGAAGTCATCAAGCGCATGGCCCTGGCGCGTTTCGACGTGGCCTTCCACCTGCGCCATAACGGCAAGACCATCCTCAGCCTGCACGAGGCCCGCGATGACGTGGCCCGTGCGCGGCGCGTCTCGGCCGTCTGCGGGCCGGGCTTTCTCGAACAGGCGCTGCCCATCGAGGTCGAGCGCAATGGCCTGAAACTCTGGGGCTGGGTCGGTTTGCCGACGTTCTCACGCAGCCAGGCTGACTTGCAGTATTTCTTCGTCAACGGCCGTGCGGTGCGCGACAAACTGGTTGCCCACGCGGTCCGTCAGGCTTACCGCGATGTGCTGTTCAACGGCCGGCACCCGACGTTTGCCCTGTTCTTCGAGGTCGATCCGGCGGCAGTGGACGTCAACGTTCACCCGACTAAACACGAAGTGCGCTTCCGTGACGGGCGCATGGTGCATGACTTCCTTTATGGCACGCTGCACCGCGCGCTGGGTGATGTGCGCCCTGAAGATCAGGTGGCGGGCACCACCTCGGTCACCGCGCTGGTGCGCCCGACCGGGCCGGAAGCCGGCGAGTTCGGCCCGCAGGGCGAGATGCGCCTGGCCAACAACGTGCTGGAAACCCCGCAAGGCCCGGCTTGGAACCCTCCTGCCGGCTCCGCGCCGGGCAGCGGCAGCGGTTCGGGCTATCAATATCAGTACACGCCACGCCCTGCATCGGTGTTGCCGGCGGAAGAAGCGCGGGCGGCCTACAGCACGTTCTTTGCCCCGCTGCCCGGCGCTCAGGTCAATCCTGATGCATCCGCTGGCGTTGCGCTGCCCGAGTCCCAAGGCGATATCCCGCCATTGGGTTATGCGCTGGCGCAGCTCAAAGGCATCTATATCCTTGCCGAAAACGCCCACGGGCTGGTGCTGGTGGACATGCACGCCGCCCACGAGCGGATCATGTACGAGCGCCTGAAGATCGCCATGGCCAGCGAAGGCCTCTCCGGCCAGCCGCTGCTGGTGCCTGAGTCGATCGCCGTTAGCCAGCGCGAGGCCGATTGCGCCGAAGAGCACATGGCGACCTTCCAGCAACTGGGCTTCGAACTGCAGCGCCTAGGCCCCGAGAGCCTGGCGATCCGGCAGATTCCCGCACTGCTCAAGCAGGCCGAGGCCAACCGGCTGGTGCACGATGTACTGGCGGACCTGATGGAGTACGGCACCAGCGACCGGGTGCAGGCGCACATGAACGAACTGCTCGGCACCATGGCCTGCCACGGCGCGGTGCGCGCCAACCGCCGCTTGGCGATCCCGGAAATGAACGGCCTGCTGCGCGACATGGAAAACACCGAGCGCAGCGGTCAATGCAACCACGGACGGCCGACCTGGACCCAGCTGGGTCTGGACGATCTCGACAAACTGTTTCTGCGCGGTCGCTGATGAGTGCTTATCCTCCGGCCATCTTTCTGATGGGGCCGACCGCCGCTGGCAAGACCGATCTTGCAATCGAACTGACCAAGGTGCTGCCGTGCGAACTGATCAGTGTCGATTCGGCGCTGGTCTACCGCGGCATGGACATCGGCACCGCCAAGCCTTCAAAAGCGCTTCTGGACAAGTATCCGCATCGATTGATCGATATTCTCGACCCGTCGCAGAGCTATTCCGCCGCTGATTTTCGAACCGATGCCTTGCAGGCCATGGCTGAAATCACCGCCCGGGGAAAAATTCCCCTGCTGGTCGGTGGCACCATGTTGTATTTCAAGGCTCTATTGGAGGGCCTTGCCGACATGCCGGCTGCCGATCCACAGGTTCGGGCACAACTGGAAGCCGAAGCGGCCAGTCGTGGCTGGCAGGCATTGCACGATGAATTGGCGAGTATCGACCCGGTGTCGGCGGCGCGGATTCATCCCAACGATCCACAGCGGTTGGTGCGGGCACTGGAAGTTTATCGGGTCAGCGGAATGAGCATGACCGCGCATCGCGAGCAACAAAGTGCGCAAAGTGCTCAAGCTGGCGGTTCGGGGCGGCATCAATTGCCCTATACTGTCGCAAATCTTGCGATTGCTCCGGCAGATCGCAAGGTATTGCATGACCGGATCGCACTGCGTTTCGGGCAAATGCTCGATGAAGGATTCGTTGAAGAAGTCGTAGCGTTACGTTCGAGGGGTGACCTGCACTCGAATTTGCCGTCTATCAGAGCTGTAGGGTATCGCCAGGTCTGGGACTACCTTGACGGCAACCTGACCCGCGACGAGATGCGCGAACGCGGCATCATCGCCACGCGCCAGTTGGCCAAGAGGCAGTTCACCTGGCTGCGAAGCTGGGAAGATTTACACTGGTTGGACAGCCTGGCTTGCGACAATCTGCCACGCACCTTGAAATACCTGGGATCGGCCTCCATATTGAGCTGAGTCCTTGCAATAGCCGTCTATCCTTGGGGGGTAACGGCCCAAGCCAATGTTTTCGAATTTATTCTATTGATCCTTAAAGGAGTGCGGCACATGTCAAAAGGGCATTCGCTACAAGACCCTTACCTGAATACTTTGCGTAAAGAGAAGGTCGGGGTTTCGATCTATCTGGTAAACGGTATCAAACTGCAAGGCACGATCGAGTCGTTCGACCAGTTCGTCATTTTGCTGAAGAACACTGTCAGCCAAATGGTTTACAAGCACGCTATCTCTACCGTCGTTCCAGTTCGTCCAATTCGCCTGCCTAGCGCTTCCGAATCCGAACAGGGTGATGCTGAGCCAGGTAACGCCTGATAGGAGTCTGCCTTGTTCTTTGAGCGCCACGGTGGTGGTGAGCGGGCAATCCTCGTTCATTTGGATGGCCAGGACCCTGAGGCGCGCGAAGATCCGCAGGAGTTCCGGGAACTGGCTGTTTCGGCGGGTGCCGATATCGTCGCGTTCATCAACGTGCCACGACATCGGCCAACGGCCAAATATCTGGTAGGCAGTGGCAAGGTCGAGGAATTGCGCGATCTGGTCCAGGCCGAAAAAACCGATATCGTCATCTTCAATCACATCCTTACGCCCAGTCAGGAACGTAACCTCGAGCGTGTGTTCGAGTGTCGCGTGCTTGACCGTACGGGTCTGATTCTCGACATCTTCGCCCAGCGCGCCCGTACCCACGAGGGCAAGCTGCAGGTCGAACTGGCCCAGCTTGAACACATGAGCACGCGCCTGGTTCGCGGCTGGACTCACCTTGAGCGTCAGGGCGGCGGTATCGGCCTGCGCGGTCCGGGTGAAACCCAGCTCGAGACCGACCGGCGTCTGCTGCGGGTGCGTCTGCGCCAGATCAAGAGCCGTCTCGAAAAGGTCCGCAGCCAGCGTGACCAGGCCCGCCGTGGCCGCTCGCGCGCGGACATCCCGACCGTGTCGATCGTTGGCTACACCAACGCCGGCAAATCGACGCTGTTCAATGCGGTGACCGATTCCGACGTCTACGCTGCTGACCAACTGTTCGCCACCCTTGACCCGACCCTGCGCCGTCTTGAACTCAACGACCTGGGGCCGATCGTGCTGGCCGATACGGTGGGTTTCATCCGCCACCTGCCGCACAAGCTGGTCGAGGCCTTTCGGGCTACGCTCGAAGAGTCGAGCAACTCGGACCTGTTGCTGCATGTGATCGACGCTCATGAGCCCGACCGCATGGAGCAGATCGAGCAGGTAATGGCGGTACTGGGCGAGATCGGTGCCCAGGACTTGCCGATGCTCGAGGTCTATAACAAACTCGATTTGCTCGAGGGGGTCGAGCCTCAGATCCAGCGCGATGCCGATGGCAAGCCGCAAAGGGTCTGGGTTTCCGCTCGTGACGGTCGTGGCCTGGACTTGCTCAAGCAAGCCATCGCCGAATTGTTGGGCAACGATCTGTTCGTTGGCACCCTGTGCCTGTCGCAACGCTTCGCAAGGCTTCGCGCCCAGTTCTTCCAGCTGGGAGCGGTGCAGAGCGAGGAGCATGACGAGGAAGGCCAGAGCCTGTTGGCTGTAAGGCTACCCCGAGTTGAATTCAATCGCCTGGTGAGTCGCGAAGGACTGCAGCCGCTGGAATTCATCGAGCAACACACTTTGCAATAAAAGCCTGAAAAAGCGGTTGTGCTGCTTTGACAGGCATTCTGTAGCATTGGTCGGCGCGCCGCGGGCGCGTCTTTGCTTTATCAGATGGAGAGCGCTATGGCTTGGAATGAGCCGGGTGGCAACTCGAACAATCAGGATCCCTGGGGCGGCAAGCGCAAGGGCGGCGACCGCAAGGGGCCACCGGATCTCGACGAGGCCTTCCGAAAGCTGCAGGAAAGCCTGAATGGGTTGTTCGGTGGTGGCAAGAAACGCAGTGGTGATGGCAGCGGCAGTGGCGGCGGTTCGGGCAAGGGCGGCGGTTTCGGCCTGCTCGGCATCGGCCTGGTCGCGCTGCTCGCAATCTGGCTTTACAACGCCATTTATGTGGTCGACGAGCAGGAACAGGCGGTTATCCTGCGCTTCGGCAAGTACTACGAAACAGTGGGTTCGGGTCTGAACATCTATTTCCCGCCATTCGATCGCAAGTACCTCGAGAACGTGACGCGCGAGCGTGCGTACAGCAAGCAGGGCCAGATGCTCACCGAAGACGAGAACATCGTCGAGGTGCCGTTGACCGTGCAATACCGAATCACCAACCTGCAGGATTTCGTGCTGAACGTCGATCAGCCTGAAGTCAGCCTGCAGCATGCAACCGAAAGTGCCCTGCGCCACGTGGTCGGCTCGACCGCCATGGACCAGGTGCTGACCGAAGGTCGCGAGTTGATGGCCAGCGAAATCAAGGAGCGCCTGCAGCGTTTCCTCGATACCTATCGCACCGGTATCACCGTGACCCAGGTGAACGTACAGAGCGCTGCGGCGCCCCGTGAAGTTCAGGAAGCCTTCGATGACGTGATTCGTGCCCGTGAAGACGAGCAGCGTTCGCGCAACCAGGCCGAGACCTACGCCAACGGTGTGATTCCGGAAGCCCGTGGTCAGGCCCAGCGCATCGTCGAGGACGCCAACGGTTACCGCGATGAAGTCGTGTCCCGTGCCAAGGGTGAGGCAGACCGCTTCACCAAGCTGGTGGCCGAGTATCGCAAGGCGCCGGAGGTCACGCGTGAGCGTCTGTACCTGGACACCATGCAGGAAGTCTTCAGCAATACCAGCAAGGTGCTCGTGACCGGCGACAAGGGTCAGAACAACCTGCTTTACCTGCCATTGGACAAAATGATCGAAAGCAGCCGCAGTGGTTCGGCCTCGTCGGGCAATGGAGGTGCGACGGTGATCGCAGATCCGGGTTCCCGGGCCGCCGATACGCAACAGCAACGTGAAACGCGCACCAGGGAGACTCGCTGATGAGCAATAAATCTCTGGTCGCCCTGATCGTCTGTGCCGTACTGGCCGTGGTCGCGTGGAACAGCTTCTATATCGTCTCGCAGACCGAGCGGGCGGTATTGCTGCAATTTGGTCGTGTGGTCCAGGCGGATGTCGCGCCAGGCCTGCATGTGAAGGTTCCTTACGTGAACCAGGTTCGCAAGTTCGATGGTCGCCTGTTGACCCTGGACGCGCCGACCCAGCGTTTCCTGACGCTGGAAAAGAAAGCGGTCATGGTCGATGCCTACGCCAAATGGCGCGTGAAGGACGCAGAGCGTTTCTACACCGCGACATCGGGTCTGAAGCAGATCGCCGACGAGCGCCTGTCCCGCCGCCTGGAGTCCGGGCTGCGTGACCAGTTCGGCAAGCGCACCCTGCACGAAGCAGTGTCGGGTGAGCGCGATGCGTTGATGGCTGACATCACCGCTTCCCTGAACCGCATGGCCGAGAAGGAACTGGGCATCGAAGTCATCGACGTCCGCGTCAAGGCCATCGATCTGCCCAAGGAAGTGAACCGCAGCGTGTTCGAGCGCATGAGCACCGAGCGTGAGCGCGAAGCTCGCGAGCACCGCGCCAAGGGTAACGAGCTGGCCGAAGGCATCCGTGCCGACGCCGATCGTCAACGCCGCGTGTTGCTGGCCGAAGCCTATCGTGAGTCCGAGGAAGCCCGTGGTGACGGTGATGCACAAGCCGCCGCCATCTATTCCAAGGCCTACGGTCAGGATCAGGAGTTCTACGCGTTCTACCGCAGCCTGCGTGCCTACCGCGAAAGTTTCGCGAACAAGAGCGACGTGATGGTGCTGGATCCGGGCAGCGAGTTTTTCCGCTACCTGGAGAAAGCCAAACCGTAATCGCGCACGGTAATTGATGGCCCCGCCGGGCGGCAAAACTGTCCGGCGGGGTGATCCTGCGCCAAAACGTGTGTATGATGCGGCAGCCGGGAAATTCCCGGCTTTTTTGCGTCTACACGATTGATTGGCCGTGGCGTGTTTCGTGCGCGGCAGTTTTTTCGAGGACAGTGTTCGCAAAGCTGCGAGACAGAAGGCTCAGGCGCAAACGCCCTGAAAACGACGTCCGCAGGGCACTGTCTGCTTCACTCAAGGCCCGCCCGAGGGTTGGCCGCCCGGATCATAGGGGAAAGGCGTAATGGCAACGGTTGACCGCTGGCTGCTGCCGGATGGCATCGAGGAAGTACTGCCGCCGGAAGCTGCGCGCATAGAAGTGGCGCGTCGTCAGGTGTTGGATCTGTTTCAGAGCTGGGGCTACGAATTCGTCGTCACCCCGCACATCGAATACCTCGAATCACTGCTCACAGGTGCTGGCCAGGATCTGGATCTGCGCACCTTCAAGGTGGTCGACCCGCAGTCGGGCCGGCAGATGGGGTTCCGTGCGGACATCACCCCGCAGGTCGCCCGGATCGACGCGCACACCCTGCGCCGCGAAGGCCCGAGCCGCCTGTGCTACGCCGGTAGCGTCCTGCATGCGCAGCCTCGCGCCCTGTCGTCCTCGCGCAGCCCGATCCAGTTGGGTGCCGAGTTGTACGGCGACGCCAGCCCAAGCAGCGATGTCGAAGTCATCAGCCTGATGCTGGCTATGCTTCAACTGTCGGACGTGCCTGATGTCCATATGGACCTGGGCCATGTCGGTATCTACCGTGGCCTGGCCCGTGCGGCCGGTCTGTCGGGCGAAGTCGAGCAGCAGCTGTTCGATGCCCTGCAGCGCAAGGCCATCGACGAAGTCGTGACCTTGACCGAAAACCTGCCAGCGGATCTGGCCGCCATGCTGCGTGCATTGGTCGATCTGTGCGGTGGTCGTGAAGTGCTCGCCGCTGCCCGTGACCGTCTGGCCAAGGCGCCGGCACCGGTCATCGAGGCACTGGACGATCTGCTGG
The DNA here is from genome assembly GCF_044746765.1 of Pseudomonas sp. NPDC090203. Classification (NCBI taxonomy): domain Bacteria; kingdom Pseudomonadati; phylum Pseudomonadota; class Gammaproteobacteria; order Pseudomonadales; family Pseudomonadaceae; genus Pseudomonas; species Pseudomonas sp. NPDC090203. The sequence continues at coordinate 288,710 of NZ_JBIVCV010000008.1, read as the reverse complement.
AAATCGCAGAGCGTCTGTCGGCCCGCTTCCCGGATCTGCCGCTGTACTTCGACCTGGGTGAGCTGCGTGGTTATCACTACCACACCGGCGTGGTGTTCGCGGTATTCGTTCCGGGTGTTGGCCAGTCCATCGCCCAGGGCGGTCGTTACGATGATATCGGTGCCGACTTCGGTCGTGCGCGTCCGGCAACGGGCTTCTCCACCGATCTCAAGACCCTGGTCACGCTGGGGCAGGCACAGATCGAGCTACCGTCTGGCGGTATCTGGATGCCTGACAGCACCGATGCGGCACTCTGGCAGAAAGTCTGCCAGCTGCGCAGCGAAGGTGAGCGCGTGGTCCAGGCGTTGCCGGGCCAAGAGGTCTGCGCAGCGAAAGAAGCCGACTGTGATCGGCAATTGATTCAGCATGGCGAGCTTTGGCAGGTAATGCCGCTGGCCTCTTGAGTTTTCCAGTCGGCTGCAGCCGGCACCAAGTTTGCGTGAATGAGGACAAGTGTTATGGGTAAGAATGTCGTAGTCCTGGGCACCCAGTGGGGTGATGAGGGCAAAGGCAAGATCGTTGATCTGCTGACCGAACATGCTACCGCGGTAGTTCGCTATCAAGGCGGCCACAACGCCGGTCACACCCTGGTGATCGATGGCGAGAAAACCGTCCTGCACCTGATTCCGTCCGGTGTCCTGCGCGAAGGCGTGCAGTGCCTGATCGGTAACGGTGTGGTCGTGGCGCCTGACGCACTCATGCGTGAAATCACCAAGCTGGAAGAGAAGGGCATTCCCGTGCGCGAGCGTCTGCGCATCAGCCCGTCCTGCCCGCTGATCCTGTCGTACCACGTGGCGCTGGACCAGGCCCGTGAAAAGGCCCGTGGCGAGCAGAAGATCGGCACCACCGGTCGCGGCATCGGCCCGGCCTACGAAGACAAGGTTGCACGCCGTGGCCTGCGCATCGGTGACCTGTTCCACCGCGAGCGTTTCGCCGCCAAGCTGGGCGAGCTGCTGGACTACCACAACTTCGTGCTGGTCAATTACTACAAAGAGCCTGCAATCGACTTCCAGAAGACTCTGGACGAGTGCATGGAATACGCCGAGCAGCTCAAGCCGATGATGCTGGACGTCACCGCTGCGCTGCATGAAATGCGTCGTGCCGGCAAAGACATCATGTTCGAAGGCGCCCAAGGTTCGCTGCTGGACATCGACCACGGTACCTACCCGTACGTCACCAGTTCCAACACCACGGCTGGCGGCATCGCCACCGGTTCCGGCGTCGGCCCGATGTTCATCGACTACATCCTGGGCATCACCAAGGCCTACACCACTCGCGTCGGTTCCGGTCCGTTCCCGACCGAACTGTTCGACGACGTCGGCGCCTTCCTGGCCAAGCGTGGCCACGAGTTCGGTGCGACCACCGGCCGTGCCCGTCGTTGCGGCTGGTTCGACGCCGTCATCCTGCGTCGCGCCATCGACGTCAACAGCATCTCGGGCATCTGCCTGACCAAGCTGGACGTACTGGACGGTCTTGAAACCATCAACATCTGCGTGGGTTACAAGAACGAAAACGGTGCCGTGATCGAAGCTCCGACCGACGCCGACAGCTACATCGGCCTGGAGCCGGTGTACGAGCAAGTGCCAGGCTGGAGCGAATCGACCCTGGGCGCCAAGACCCTGGAAGAGCTGCCAGCCAACGCCCGCGCTTACATCAAGCGTCTGGAAGAGCTGGTCGGCGCACCGATCGACATTATTTCGACGGGCCCGGATCGCAACGAAACCATCGTTCTGCGTCACCCGTTCGGTTGATAAGTCGTTGATGCACAAACAAAGGGTCGCTCAGGCGGCCCTTTGTTTTGCCTGCGATATCCCTCTTTCGATTACGGCACAACACTTGCTGTAAATACCGCCAGAAAAGACGCCATCATTTTAGTGGCGCTTGCGCTGGGGGATCTCCTGTGTCTGCCGTTCTGTCGCTTTTTCGCAGCCGCTTGCTGCGCCCCGTATTCATTGCCCTTGGCATTGCCCTTTTGGTGCAGGTGCTGGTTGCGCTCGCCCTGACCCGGAGCACGGTCACGGCGCTGGAGTCCGATCTCGCCGCGCGCCTGGGTGTAGATTCGCAACACTTGTCCGGGGAGCTTGAGCAGGCAAGCCGCGACGTAACATCGAGTCTGGACAGCCTTTCGCAGAATACCCGCCAGCGCTTGAGCGCAGGGCTCTCTACGCGCCTGAAGGACGAGCAGAAGCAACTGCGTGCGACGCTGGAGAAGGATCTGAAGGATTCGGCGACAGACATGGCCGAGCTTCTCGCAGCGGTCGCGCCCCGCGCCATGTGGGACAACGATACGCCGACGCTTTCCGAGTTCGCCCGCCGTGCCCAGCGCAATCCCAACGTGCTGTTCGTGGTGTACGACGACGCTCAGGGCGAACACCTGACCCGCTACCTGAACCGCGACAGCGAGGCGATCAAGTCGCTGCTGGCCAAGGGCGATGGCGAGCGTGCCATGGACAAGGTGCTCAATGCCGCGCAGAAAGACCCGCAGGTGTACTACGTCGAGGCGTCCATCAGCCCCAATGGCGTCGAGATCGGCAAGGTGCGCATGGGCGTTTCCACGGCCTCGGTCGAGACTGACCTGGCGGCGCTGGACAAACGCTTCACGGCGCTGATCGGCAGTGGCGAGCAACTGGTGTCCGAGAGCCTGGGTGGTGCTGCGGCGGAGAGTTCCGGCGCGCTGCGTGCGCGGCTGCAAACGGCGCAAGGCTCGGCCACGGCGATGGCGACCAATACCCGTTCAGCGGTTCAAGAAGCGGCAGAGGCGCTGCGCCTGAAAATAGGCGTGGGTCTGGCGCTGGTCGGGTTCGGCGTGTTGATCGTGCTGGCGGTGGTGTTGGGGCGCCGGGTCGTGCTGCGTATCCAGTTACTCAACCGTGCGCTGGATGATCTGGCGGCGGGAGAGGGCGACCTGACCAAGCGGGTCAAGCTCAACAGCAATGACGAGATCGGTGACATGGCGGCTGCCGTGAACCGTTTCGTCGACAAGTTGCAGCCCATCGTGCGTGAGGCCGGGGATGTGGCGCAGCAGACGGGCGTCGAAATCGGTGCGATGAGCAAGCGCAACGCCGGGGCCGATGCTGCGGCCGAACTGCAGCGCGATGAAGTAGCGGCCAGTTTGCAGGCGCTGTCGCACATGGCCGACGAGGCGCAGGCTGAAAGCAAGGCGATGCAGGCGGCCTTGCAGCAAGTGGTGGATATCCGCCAGGCAACCGATGAAAACACCCGCACCTCCGCGCAGGTGGGCAATCTGATCGAGGCGCTGGCCGGACAGGTCGAAACCGGGTCGCAGGTGATCGAGCGCCTCGCGCAGCAGAGCGAACAAATCGAGGTGGTGCTGGAAGTGATTCATGGCATTGCCGAACAGACCAATCTGCTGGCTCTCAACGCGGCGATCGAAGCGGCGCGGGCCGGGGAAACCGGTCGCGGCTTTGCCGTGGTGGCGGATGAAGTGCGGGCGCTGGCCAGCAAGACGCAAAGCTCGACCGGTGACATTCAGGAACATATCGCGAAATTGCAGTCAGGCGCGAAAGAGGCCGTGGCCACCATCGGGCTGGCCGGGCGTCAGGCCAAGGAAGGGTTAGCCGTATTGCGCGACAGCGCGCGTCTGCAGCAAAGCGTGCAGACGTCGGTCGAGCAGGTGCATGCGGCAATAGGCCTGGCCACGCGTGCGGCCGAGCAGCAGGCGCAGGGTGCGCAAGCGGTGCGTGGGCGTGTCGAGGTTATTCATGCACAGGCAGAGAAGGCCGCGCAGGCGGTGGTAGAGACGACGGCCAGTGGCAAGGCGCTGGACAAACTGGCGGCGCAGCTCAAGGCGAGCCTGGGGCAGTTCCGGGCATAACAGGATGCCATATCGCATTTCGTAGCAGTCCGGCTTGCCGGCGACGGCGGCGTGTCAGTCAGCATATGCGGCGCTGACACACCGACGCCGGCAAGCCGGACTGCTACGTGAGTGAGGCTGGTGAGATTTTCCAAACCCCAGAAAGCACAAAACCGAGCACTTGGCTCGGTTTCGTTTTTGTTTGGTGCCCAGGAGAAGACTCGAACTTCCACGACCGTAAGGTCACCAGCACCTGAAGCTGGCGTGTCTACCAATTTCACCACCTGGGCATGGCGCTGATTTAATTAGATTTTTCGTTTTAATGCAACATAAATTTGAGAAAAATTAGCGCGAGATGGATTTTTTGCAGAATGCGCCCAAAAGGAGGCGGGCGAGAAGGGCGGTCGCTGTTCGCAATCGCGCAAGTCGGGGAATGGACTAGGCTGGGAGATGGTTCTGCTGCGGGTTTTTTCAAACCCCGGAAAGCACAAAACCGAGCACTTGGCTCGGTTTCGTTGAATTGGTGCCCAGAAGAAGACTCGAACTTCCACGACCGTAAGGTCACCAGCACCTGAAGCTGGCGTGTCTACCAATTTCACCATCTGGGCAATTCGCTGATTTCATTCGACTATTTGTTTAAAAAGCCGCTTGATTTCAACTACAACGTGGCGTGTGCCGTCGTTGTGGGGCGCATCTTACGGATGGGAATCGGGGCTGTAAACCCCCGAAGTGAAATTTTTTTTGAAATAGCGAAAAGACTCAGCAAACGCTGCCTTCGCGTTTCAATCGGGTATATGCCAAACTAATTGCATACAGATAAGGTGAACTCATTCTAATGGCCGATTGGCAGTCCCTCGATCCCGAGGCCGCTCGTGAAGCGGAAAAATACGAAAACCCCATCCCAAGCCGCGAACTGATCCTGGCGCACCTCTCCGAGCGCGGATCACCCGCAGCCCGTGAAGAGCTGGTCGCAGAGTTCGGCCTGACCACCGAAGATCAGATTGAGGCCCTGCGCCGGCGCCTGCGCGCCATGGAGCGCGATGGCCAACTGATCTACACCCGCCGCGGCACCTACGCGCCGGTGGACAAGCTCGACCTGATCCTGGGCCGCATCAGCGGTCACCGCGACGGCTTCGGCTTCCTGGTCCCGGACGACGGTTCGGACGACCTGTTCATGAGCCCGGCGCAGATGCGCCTGGTGTTCGATGGCGACCGTGCCCTGGCACGGGTTTCGGGCCTTGATCGTCGTGGTCGTCGCGAAGGCGTGATCGTCGAGGTCATCTCCCGCGCCCACGAAACCATCGTCGGTCGCTACTTCGAGGAGCAGGGCATCGGTTTCGTCGTCGCCGACAATCCGAAGATCCAGCAGGAAGTGCTGGTCACGCCGGGCCGCAACGCCAACGCCAAGATCGGCCAGTTCGTCGAGGTGAAGATTACTCACTGGCCGACGCCGCGCTTCCAGCCTCAGGGCGACGTGGTCGAAGTCGTGGGCAACTACATGGCGCCGGGCATGGAAATCGATGTCGCGCTGCGTACCTACGACATCCCTCACGTCTGGCCTGAAGCAGTGCTCAAGGAAGCCGCCAAGCTCAAGCCCGAAGTGCAGGAGAAGGACAAGGAACACCGCATCGACCTGCGCCACCTGCCGTTCGTCACCATCGACGGCGAAGACGCCCGCGACTTCGACGACGCGGTGTACTGCGAAGCCAAGCCGGGCAAGCTGCGCCTGTTCTCCGGTGGCTGGAAGCTGTACGTGGCCATTGCCGACGTCTCCAGCTACGTGAAGATCGGCTCGGCGCTGGATGCCGAATCCCAGGTGCGCGGCAACTCCGTGTACTTCCCGGAGCGCGTGGTGCCGATGCTGCCTGAGCAGCTGTCCAACGGCCTGTGCTCGCTCAATCCGCTGGTCGACCGTCTGGCGATGGTCTGCGAGATGACCATCTCCAAGACCGGCGAAATGACCGACTACGTGTTCTACGAGGCGGTGATCCATTCCCATGCACGCCTGACCTATAACAAGGTCAGCACGATGCTGGAACACCCGAAAACCGCCGAGGCCAAGCAACTGCGCAGCCAGTACGGCGAAGTCGTGCCGGACCTCAAGCAGCTCTATGCGTTGTACAAGGTCCTGCTGGGCGCCCGTCATGCCCGCGGCGCGATCGATTTCGAGACCCAGGAAACCCGGATCATCTTCGGTTCCGAGCGCAAGATCGCCGAAATTCGGCCGACCACCCGCAACGACGCTCACAAGCTGATCGAAGAATGCATGCTGGCGGCGAACGTGGCCACCGCGCAATTCCTCAAGAAGCACGAGATTCCTGCGCTGTACCGCGTCCACGACGGCCCGCCGCCGGAGCGCCTGGAAAAACTGCGTGCCTTCCTCGGTGAGCTGGGCCTTTCCCTGCACAAGGGCAAGGACGGTCCGTCGCCGAAGGACTACCAGGCGCTGCTGGAAAACATCAAGGACCGTCCGGATTACCACCTGATCCAGACCGTCATGCTGCGCTCGCTGAGCCAGGCGGTTTACACCTCCGACAACAACGGCCACTTCGGCCTGAATTACGAGGCGTACACCCACTTCACCTCGCCGATTCGCCGCTACCCGGACCTGCTGACCCATCGGGCCATTCGCAGCGTCATTCACTCGAAGCAGGACACCCCGCACGTTCGTCGTGCTGGTGGTTCGACCATCCCGAAAGCGCGGATCTACCCGTACGATGTGGCGGCGCTGGAGCAGTTGGGCGAACAGTGCTCGATGAGCGAACGCCGTGCCGACGAGGCCACGCGCGACGTGACCAACTGGCTCAAGTGCGAGTTCATGAAGGATCGCGTGGGCGAGTCGTTCCCGGGCGTGATCACGGCTGTGACCGGCTTTGGTCTGTTCGTCGAGCTGACTGACATCTACGTCGAGGGGCTGGTGCACGTCACCGCGCTGCCGGGCGACTACTACCATTTCGACCCGGTTCATCACCGTCTGGCGGGTGAGCGCACCGGTCGCAGCTTCCGTCTGGGTGACACCGTCGAAGTGCGGGTCATGCGCGTCGATCTCGACGAGCGCAAGATCGACTTCGAAATGTCCGACAAGGCCGCTGTTTCGCCGACGACCCGCAAGCGCAAGGCCGCAGAGCCTGCGCCTGTCGAGAAGGCTGCGGAAAAGACCAGCTCCTCTCGCCCGAGCCGTCGTGCCGCCAAGGAGCCTGTGGTCGAGGCCTATCGCCCAAGCGATGCGGCAGCCAAGAACGCCGAAGTGCGCAAGAGCCGCGAGATGAAAAAAGCCCTGCTGGCTGAAGCGAAGGGTGGTAGCAAGGCGTCGTCGGGAAAGCCGTCCCGGAGTGACTCCGCTCCTGCCGGCAAGTCGGCAAAACCGAGTAAACACCGTAAAGGCCCGCCAAAATCGGGCTCGGCTCCGGCTGCCAAGAGCGGCGGGGCGCGTAAACCTAAGGCGAAGTCATGAGTCAGCTGGAAAAAATCTACGGCGTTCACGCGGTAGAAGCGTTGTTGCGTCATCACCCCAAGCGGGTCAAGCAGATCTGGCTGGCTGAAGGCCGCAGCGACCCGCGCGTCCAGGTGTTGATCGATCTGGCGGCGCAGAACCGTGTGTCGGTTGGGCAGGCCGAGCGCCGTGAGATGGACGCCTGGGTTGAAGGCGTTCACCAGGGCGTGGTGGCGGATGTCAGCCCAAGCCAGGTCTGGGGCGAGGCGATGCTCGACGAGCTGCTGGACCGTACCGAAGGCCCGCCGCTGATTCTGGTGCTGGACGGCGTGACCGACCCGCACAACCTCGGCGCCTGCCTGCGTACTGCCGATGCGGCCGGTGCGCTGGCGGTGATCGTGCCCAAGGACAAGTCCGCGACCCTGACTCCGACCGTGCGTAAAGTGGCGTGCGGCGCGGCGGAAGTGATTCCGCTGGTGGCCGTGACCAACCTGGCGCGCACCCTGGAAAAACTCCAGCAGCGCGGCCTGTGGATCGTCGGCACGGCGGGCGAGGCCGAACAGGAACTGTATCAACAGGACCTGACCGGGCCGACCATCATGATCATGGGCGCCGAAGGCAAAGGCATGCGCCGCCTGACCCGCGAGCACTGCGACTACCTGGTGCGCTTGCCGATGGCTGGCAGCGTCAGCAGCCTGAACGTGTCCGTGGCGACCGGTGTCTGCCTGTTCGAAGCGATGCGCCAGCGCAGCGCCAAGGCTGCTGCCAAAAAATAACCGTTGTAGGAGCGCGCTTGCCCGCGATTGCGTTGGGTCAGATAACGCAATGTTGCATGACGCACCGCAGTCGCGGGCAAGCGCGCTCCTACAGGCTGTCTGTTCTGCTCAAATATTCACCAATTTCCTTGCGCCGATTCAGGCCCTTCTCTACAATTGCGCCCCTTGCTGTCATGGCAGGCGCTCATGTGCCTGTCTCTGTGCAAGATAAACCAGTGTTATTCACTCCTTGTCTGACCGCTTTGGCGGCAGGCTACAACCCGTAAGGAGCATTCATGCGTCATTACGAAATCATCTTTCTGGTTCACCCGGACCAGAGCGAGCAAGTCGGCGGCATGGTTGAGCGTTACACCAAGCTGATCGAAGAAGACGGCGGCAAGATCCACCGTCTGGAAGATTGGGGCCGTCGTCAACTGGCCTACGCAATCAACAATGTTCACAAGGCTCACTACGTGATGCTGAACGTTGAGTGCACTGGCAAGGCCCTGGCCGAGCTGGAAGACAACTTCCGTTACAACGATGCCGTGATCCGTAACCTTGTCATCCGTCGCGACGAAGCCGTTACCGGCCAGTCCGAAATGCTCAAGGCTGAAGAGAACCGCAGTGAGCGCCGTGAGCGTCGCGACCGTCCTGAGCACTCCGACGCTGAAGGCGTTGACAGTGATGACAGCGACAACAGCGATAACGCTGACGAGTAATCCACGGACCTTTTGAGGAGCCTATTACATGGCACGTTTCTTCCGTCGTCGTAAGTTCTGCCGCTTCACCGCAGAAAACGTTAAAGAGATCGATTACAAAGATCTGAACACCCTGAAAGCCTACGTATCCGAAACCGGCAAGATCGTTCCTAGCCGCATTACCGGTACCAAAGCTCGTTATCAGCGTCAGCTGGCTACCGCTATCAAGCGCGCCCGCTTCCTGGCCCTGCTGGCCTACACCGACAGCCACGGCCGCTGAGACCAGGTTCAGTCGACAAAAACGCAGTAAGGGATAAATCGCATGCGCGCCATGGCTGACTACATCATGCGCGGTCGCGTGCAGGCCACTCTGGTAGTGGCTGGATGTGCGGCGTTGCCGCTGTTGTTCTGGTTGAGTGCTGCCGCAGGGTGCCTTGTGCTCCTGCGACGCGGATTGAGCGACGCCTCTGGCGTGCTCGTCTGGGCTCTACTGCCGGCCTTGGTCTGGTGGTATTTCGGTGATCCCCGCATCTTGATGGTGTTGTTGGGGTCATGGGGGTTGGCGGCTTCATTGCGCGCCAGCGAGTCCTGGGTTCGTGTGCTGCTGGTCAGCGTAGGGCTTGGGTTGTTGTACGCAGTGGTTCTGGGGGCGGTTTTCCGCGAGCCCATCGAAGCGCTGGCAGTGGCGATGCAAAAGCTGCTGCCCCATGTCTTCGGTGATGTCTACCAACAGATGTCGGTAGAAGAGCGAGCGCGTCTGGGAGCACTGATTACACCGGTCCTTAACGGCCTGATAGCTGCGGTGTTGCAGATCGTCAGCGTGGTATGCCTGATTCTTGGGCGGTACTGGCAGGCGCTGTTGTATAACCCGGGCGGTTTCGGACGCGAATTTCGCAGCCTGAAACTCCCGCGGGCACCGATGCTGGTGCTGCTGGTGTGCATGTTGGTTGCGCCGAATTTCGGCCCGCAACTGGCGATGCTGACACCGTTGTGCAGCGTGCCGCTGGTGTTCGCAGGGCTGGCCCTGATTCACGGACTGGTGGCTGAAAAGCACCTGGGACGGTTCTGGCTGGTGGGGTTGTACGTCACGTTGTTGCTGTTCATGCAGCTGATTTATCCGTTGCTGGTGGTGTTTGCCATTGTCGACAGCCTGATTGATTTTCGCGGCCGTCTGGCGTCGAAAGATGCCGATAACGGTTCTGCGAACGGTGAAGGTTAAAGTTAAGAGGTTATTACCAAATGGAACTCATCCTGCTGGAAAAAATCGCCAACCTGGGCAACCTGGGCGACAAAGTAAACGTTAAGGCTGGTTACGGCCGTAACTACCTGCTGCCTTTCGGCAAAGCTACCGCTGCGACCGCTGCCAACCTGGCCGCTTTCGAAGAGCGTCGTGCTGACCTGGAAAAAGCTGCTGCCGACAAGAAAGCTTCGGCTGAAAGTCGTGCTGCTCAACTGGCGGAGCTGGAAGTGACCATCACTGCCACCGCCGGTGACGAAGGCAAGCTGTTCGGTTCGATCGGTACCCACGACATCGCTGACGCACTGACCGCCTCTGGCGTTGAAGTGGCCAAAGCTGAAGTTCGTCTGCCGAACGGCACCATCCGTAACGTTGGCGAATACGACGTTGCCGTGCACCTGCACAGCGATGTTGAAGCTACCGTTCGCGTAGTTGTGGTGGCTGCTTAAGCAGTTTGATTCCCGCACCCTGGTGCGGGAGTCCGACCGACTGGCGACTCGTTCGCCGACTGGTCAGCAAGGGGCGCGTTCCTGTTTTTCGGGTCGTGCCCTTTGTCATTTCTGACGTATCCTGATTCAAATCCCTGATTCCGTGTGGCCATGAACGATATCTCCGCTCCCGAGCAATACGATCTGCAAACCGCTGCCCTGAAGGTGCCGCCGCATTCCATCGAGGCCGAACAGGCCGTGCTCGGTGGTCTGATGCTGGACAACAACGCCTGGGAACGCGTGCTGGATCAAGTGTCGGACGGCGATTTCTATCGTCATGACCACCGCCTGATTTTCCGCGCCATCGCCAAGCTGGCCGACCAGAACCTGCCCATCGACGTCGTGACCCTGGCCGAGCAACTGGACAAGGAAGGGCAGACCTCGCAAGTGGGCGGCCTGGGCTACCTGTCGGAGCTGGCGAAGAACATTCCGTCGGTCGCCAACATCAAGGCCTACGCCCAGATCGTTCGCCAGCGTGCGACCCTGCGCCAGCTCATCGGCATCAGTAACGAAATCGCCGACAGCGCGTTCGACCCGCAAGGTCGTACCGCCGAAGAGATTCTCGACGAGGCCGAGCGGCAGATCTTCCAGATCGCCGAGGCGCGGCCCAAGACCGGCGGCCCGGTAGGGGTCAACGATCTGTTGACCAAGGCCATCGACCGTATCGACACCCTGTTCAACCTGGGCGAGGGGATCACCGGTCTGTCCACCGGTTACACCGACCTGGACGAGAAGACCAGCGGCCTGCAGCCAGCCGACCTGATCATCGTGGCCGGCCGTCCGTCGATGGGCAAGACCACCTTCGCCATGAACCTGGTGGAAAATGCGGTGCTGCGCAGTGAAAAGGCGGTGCTGGTGTTCTCGCTGGAGATGCCAGGTGAGTCGCTCATCATGCGTATGCTGTCTTCGCTGGGGCGTATTGACCAGACCAAGGTCCGTTCCGGCCAACTGGACGATGACGACTGGCCGCGCCTGACGTCGGCGGTCAACCTGCTCAACGACCGCAAGCTATTCATCGACGATACGGCGGGTATCAGCCCGTCGGAAATGCGCGCCCGCACCCGACGTCTGGTGCGTGAGCATGGCGATATCGGCCTGATCATGATCGACTACCTGCAGCTGATGCAGATTCCAGGCTCCAGCGGTGACAACCGGACCAACGAGATTTCCGAGATTTCCCGGTCCCTGAAAGCCCTGGCCAAGGAATTCAATTGCCCGGTCGTCGCGCTCTCGCAGCTCAACCGCTCCCTGGAACAGCGCCCGAACAAACGCCCGGTGAACTCCGACTTGCGCGAATCCGGAGCGATCGAGCAGGACGCCGACGTGATCATGTTCGTGTATCGGGACGAGGTCTACCACCCGGAAACCGAGCACAAGGGCGTGGCCGAAATCATCATCGGTAAACAGCGTAACGGCCCGATCGGCTTCGTACGGCTGGCGTTTATCGGTAAATACACCCGCTTCGAGAACCTGGCGCCGGGTAGTTACAATTTTGATGATGATGAGTGATGTTGGCTTGAGGCCGCTACATTGATGCCCTTTGGGCCTTGTCGCGGGCAAGCGCGCTCCTACATTTGCTGAAACGTGCCGCGCTCTGTCAGGCCATGGCACGTTGCAAAAAATGTAGGAGTGCGCTTGCCCGCGATGCGCCCGAAGGGCATCAATGTAACAATCCCAACCCAACCACAAATCCGACCCACACCGTCGGATTTGATCAAAAAATGTGCTATCCTCCGCGCCCGCGATTTTTCACGAGAAGATCGCCTCCCTGATTACGAACACTGGTCATCGACATGCAAGCAGCCAAGCCGTTATTTGACTATCCAAAGTACTGGGCCGAATGTTTCGGGCCTGCGCCTTTCCTGCCGATGAGCCGGGAAGAAATGGATCAGCTTGGCTGGGATTCCTGCGACATCATCATCGTCACCGGTGATGCCTACGTTGACCATCCGTCGTTCGGCATGGCGATCATCGGCCGGCTGCTGGAGTCCCAGGGCTTCCGCGTCGGGATCATTGCCCAGCCGGACTGGCGCAACAAAGACGACTTCATGAAGCTGGGCGAGCCGAACCTGTTCTTCGGCGTCGCGGCCGGCAACATGGACTCGATGATCAACCGCTACACCGCGGACAAGAAAATCCGCTCCGATGACGCCTACACGCCAGGCGGCATGGCCGGCAAGCGTCCGGACCGTGCGAGCCTGGTCTACAGCCAGCGCTGCAAGGAAGCCTACAAGCATGTGCCGATCATCCTTGGCGGCATCGAGGCTTCGCTACGCCGCATCGCTCACTACGACTACTGGCAGGACAAGGTCCGCAATTCGATCCTGATCGACGCCAGCGCCGACATCCTGCTGTACGGCAACGCCGAGCGCGCGATTGTCGAAGTCGCCAACCGTCTGTCCTACGGCGAGAAGATCGAGAACATCACCGACGTGCGCGGCACCGCGTTCATTCGTCGCGACACGCCTGAGGGCTGGTACGAAGTCGATTCCACGCGCATCGACCGGCCGGGCAAGGTCGACAAGATCATCAACCCGTACGTCAACACCCAGGACACCCAGGCCTGCGCCATCGAGCAGGAAAAGGGCGAGGTTGAAGACCCGAACGAAGCCAAGGTCGTGCAGATCCTGGCGAGCCCGCGCATGACCCGTGACAAGACGGTGATCCGCCTGCCGTCCATGGAAAAAGTGCGCAACGACCCGGTCCTCTACGCCCACGCCAACCGCGTACTGCACCTGGAAACCAACCCGGGTAACGCCCGTGCGCTGGTCCAGAAGCATGGCGAAGTGGATGTCTGGTTCAACCCGCCACCGATTCCGATGACCACCGAAGAAATGGACTACGTGTTCGGCATGCCTTACGCACGTATCCCGCACCCTGCGTACGGCAAGGAAAAGATCCCGGCCTACGACATGATTCGCTTCTCGGTGAACATCATGCGTGGCTGCTTTGGTGGCTGCACCTTCTGTTCGATCACCGAGCACGAAGGCCGCATCATCCAGAACCGCTCCCACGACTCGATCATTCGTGAAATCGAAGAAATTCGTGACAAGGTTCCAGGCTTCACCGGCGTCATTTCCGACCTCGGCGGTCCGACCGCGAACATGTATCGCATCGCTTGCAAGAGCCCGGAAATCGAATCCGCGTGCCGCAAGCCGTCCTGCGTGTTCCCTGGCATCTGCCCGAACCTGAACACCGACCACTCGGCGCTGATTCAGCTGTACCGCAGCGCCCGCGATTTGCCGGGTGTGAAGAAGATTCTGATCGCGTCCGGCCTGCGCTATGACCTGGCTGTCGAGTCGCCTGAGTACGTCAAGGAGCTGGTGACCCACCACGTCGGCGGCTACCTGAAGATCGCCCCGGAGCACACCGAGGAAGGCCCGCTCAACCAGATGATGAAGCCGGGCATTGGCAGCTATGACAAGTTCAAGCGCATGTTCGAGAAGTATTCGAAAGAGGCGGGCAAGGAACAGTACCTGATCCCGTACTTCATCGCGGCGCATCCAGGCACCACCGACGAAGACATGATGAACCTTGCGCTGTGGCTCAAGGGCAACGGTTTCCGCGCTGATCAGGTGCAGGCGTTCTACCCTTCGCCGATGGCCAGTGCCACCGCCATGTACCACTCGGGCAAGAACCCGCTGCGCAAGGTCACCTACAAGAGCGACTCGGTCACCATCGTCAAGAGCGAGGAGCAGCGCCGCCTGCACAAGGCCTTCCTGCGCTACCACGACCCCAAAGGCTGGCCGATGCTGCGTGAAGCACTGGAACGCATGGGCCGTTCGGACCTCATTGGCCCGGGCAAGCACCAGTTGATCCCGCTGCACCAGCCGGACACCGACAGCTACCAGAGCGCCCGTCGCAAGAACTCGACGCCGGCTGGCAGCCACAAGGTCGCCAAGACCACCAAGATCCTCACCCAGCACACCGGTCTGCCGCAGCGTGGCAGTGACGGCAGCAAGCCGTGGGACAAGCGCGAAGAAGCCAAGGCCGCCGCCGCAGCCCGCAACAAACAGGCCGCCAAGGACCGCGCCGACGCCGCCAAGGGCGGTAAGGGCGGCAAGAAGCCATCCCGGCAGCCAGTCTTCCCGCGCTAAGCGGTGTCCCCACAAAAACGCCAGCCTTCGAGCTGGCGTTTTTGCATCTCAGATCTTCACGTTTTCGCGGATGTTCCAGCCGTATTTGACTGCGCCACCGTCCTTGCTGCCATCGGCTTTCTGCGGTTGGTAGCTGACCTCGACCTTGCCGAAGTTCAGGGAGATGTCTTCGTTGATGATTTCATCGCTGCTGCCGGCGTTGGTGTTGCACGACGCGACCATGACTTCCTTGAGCGTGATAATCATGTACTCCACCGGACTGCTACCGCCAGCCTTGCGCACAGTGAGCGTGGCTTCCGGATAGTGCTTGCCGCTGGAGCAGGCCATCATCAGGTTGGGCGAAGACTTGTCCAGTGACTTGGTCAGGCTCAGGTTGTTGATGCTGACCTTGCCCGCACCACCTCCACCGCCCTGATGCATGGAACCGGACTGCGCCATACCCCACTGGAACGAGTGGATGTCGATCTCCTCCTTGTGCACGCTGTCTCTTGACTCGCCCTTGATGTCGCCCAATTTCAAAAACATATCGATAGCCATGAACACTCCCTGAAAACAGTCGTCGACGAATTGTCGATGCGCACCTTTTCGCACTGGGCTTTGCAGATCAATACGCTGGGAGCAGAACAAGACCGTTCATACAAAACAAAGAAAAACTTCCTACATCTCTACAGTGTGTCGGTGCCTATTCTCATTCGCTCTGAGCCATGACAAAGGGAAGAATGGATGAGCGGCTTGTCACTCCGGGATGGTTTTTCAGTCGCGCGACGCCAGGCGAGAGATCGCATCGAAAGCGCCATGGACCTCAACAAACTGTTTCGCGTCATCGACGCTGACCCGGCAATTGTCGGGGCAGGTGTTGTCTTCATCGACAGCGATTTCAATGTTGTCACGCTGAGGGAGTTTCAACCGATTTGCAGCGTGGCTGTGAAGCGGGTGATCTTGCGTGAAGCGCCGAGGCACATGAATGCATTCGAGTTCTACAGGGAGCTGGAATTGAACGTTCGTGAATCCCGGTTAGTGATGGAAGTGATTGGTGCCGGGCTGGCCTGCGGCGGAGCTTACCTCAGTTGGAAAGTCGTATACGGAGGAATAATGGCGGCTCCTTTCACTGGAGGCGTCAGCCTGGTCGTGTCGGCGGTCGGTGTAGTAGCGGCAGCAGCAGGGTCTCTTCAATGCATTATAAATGTATCGAGAGTCGCGGGTGAGCTTCTTGATCCTGAGGGACTGGACAAGATAGATTCCGAGGCATGGTATCAAACCATGAGTGAAATACTGGATGGGATAACACTCGTTGGAGCTGCTCTATCTTTTTACTCTACAACCCGATATGTCATGGCGACGAAAACCGCCACTCGAAAAAGCTACCGGGAAATACTACGTGGATTGTCTCGACAGGAGCGGCTGGCACTGACGAGTGAAGTGCACAAGTATAGGAGGGATGTCTTTGGACTTCCCAAACGCTATTCAAACGCGCAAATAAAACAACAAACGTACACCCAGCTGAGGGATCTGGTGGCCTCGGGAGCATCCATGGGCGGCAGCTTGGTCGCTGGGCATCTGAAGCCGATAGCTGTTGCGGTTCATGGGGAGTTTTGAACGTGTTGCTGCCCGAAAGCGCTCTCGAATTCCGGAAAAAACATTTTCTCGTATTTGTTGTGCCTATTTTTCTCGCGATGTGTTCATGTGTTTGTTTATTGGCGCTGTCGTTGGATAGCTACTTCAAACGTATGGATCTGGGCACGGTTCTGAAGATATCATTTTCAGTAATGGTGGTTGTGAATGTATTTCAGTCAGTCTGTTGTGTAAATATTCTGCGCGGGCGCCCGAGTTGGGTGGGCGGAATGGTGTTCTTGTTCTTCTTGCATTTATTATTTGCCGCGCCGACCATTGTTCACGACCCGCATCTGGGATTGTATGTTTTAACGTTGGTCTCTCCTTTAATGGGTTTGTATTGCTTGAATACCATCCGCTACCGGGCGATGTTGCAAGCGGCAGAAACTATAGGCCTGGAAAAGGCCGCTGGATCACAGACCAAACTGAAGACTTCAAGGCGGCAAACTGCTATCAATCATAGGCTCAGGGCGAAGTCGGTAAAGCCTTACGCAATCTCTGAAGTTGTTTTCACAATCATTAACTGGGGCGGGTGCGCGCTGTCTCTATTATTTGTGATCATCATGTTGGTTAAGCTTTATGTCGTTTACGGTGGTTTGAGCGACGGGGTCGTAGTCGGAGCAAACCGTTTCGGCCCTCCGAAGAGCTATTCGTTTGTCGATCAACCCTGGATGTACGGGCTTTCCATGGGGCTGCATCTGCTGACCATCGGTATCTGCGCCCTGTTCCTGCGAGTGATGCTGATGCTTCGCAAATGGTAGGCCTCACTTGCTTTATGGCTCGGCGGTATAAGCGGGGCCCGATTTCAGACAAGTTCCCGACGGTCTCATTTCCGTCCGGCGCTTCCCCAGACCAACACTCTGAAAGCAGAACAAGACCGTTCATACAAAACAAAGAAAAACTTCCTACATCTCTACAGTCTGTAGCTGCCTATGCTCCCTCGCTTTGACCAATCGCATAGGGAAAGTGATGAAGGCTACACACCGGCAGGATGGGTTTGAGTGATGGGTATTCATGGGGAGCGGGTCAGCCCATGAGACCTTCAGAGTATGTGGTGTTCATGCGGCACTATTTTCCGGTTTTTATCGGGTGCCTCAGTGCGGGACTGTGTGCGGTTGCGAGCCTGGTGCTGCTGCATGTCGACACGTTTTATCAGGAATTAACGCTTGAAGACGGCGTGCATTGGCTGTTCGGCGGTGCGGTTGTCGGGGTGGTGGTTTTATTTGCCTGCCACTTTTTTCTGATTCGGGGTCGGATTCGGGCGGTCTGGGGGATGGAGTTGTTTTTCTTCCTTTGTCTGTTCCTGTCGTTACCCATTATCGAACACAGCCCGGGTGAGCTGATGTTCTTCGTTGGCGTGCTCGCTCCTGTGGTGGGTTTGCTGATGCTGAACTCAAGGCGTCATCGACAGATGAGAGAAATCTTCTTTTTCATGCGTCGCAAGCGTGAACGTTTTCGCGGCATTCGCAGGGTTCGCCTGCGTCGGCTGCGGGATGAGCGAAGCAATTAACCCGTCCGCCTCATTTCCGTGCGACCCTTGCACCATCCGCCGAAGCTGGCGCGATTTTGGTGCTGTGCTTAGCTGAGCGAGCATCATCGAGGCCGAAGGCGCCTGACTTGCCTGGATGGCATAAGTCTTGCGCGGTTCCGCTACCGTCCAGGCTCGCAGGAGGCACGCCGTGTCGATTCACATTGCCTTGCACCATGTCACGCATTACCGCTACGAACGCGCGGTGGAACTGGGTCCGCAGATTGTGCGCTTGCGCCCGGCGGCCCATAGCCGTACGCGTGTCCTGTCGTATTCGCTGAAGGTGCTGCCGGACAATCATTTCATCAACTGGCAGCAGGACCCGCAGGGTAATTACCTGGCGCGGCTGGTGTTTCCAGAAAAAACCGATGAGCTGCGGATCGAGGTCGATCTTGTCGCCGAGATGGCGGTGTTCAACCCGTTCGATTTCTTCCTTGAGCCCTACGCTGAAAAGATCCCGTTCCAGTACGCGAAGGAAGAACATCACGAATTACAGCCGTATCTGGAAAAGCTCCCGCTGACGCCCAGATTTCAGGCCTATCTGGACAGCATCGATCGCACGCCGGTGCCGGCAATCGATTTTCTGGTCAGCCTCAATCAGCGCCTGGCCCATGACATCAACTACCTGATCCGCATGGAGCCGGGCATCCAGACGCCGGAGTTCACGCTGGACAGTGCTTCGGGTTCTTGCCGGGATTCGGCGTGGTTGCTGGTGCAGTTGCTGCGGCATCTGGGGCTGGCCGCGCGGTTTGTGTCCGGCTACCTGATTCAGCTCAAGGCGGATGTCCAGGCGCTGGATGGGCCGTCAGGCACTGACGTTGACTTCACCGACCTGCATGCCTGGTGCGAGGTGTACTTGCCGGGTGCGGGCTGGGTCGGGCTGGATGCGACGTCCGGGCTGTTTGCCGGGGAGGGACATATTCCCTTGGCGTGCAGCCCTGACCCTTCATCGGCGGCGCCCATCAGCGGCCTGGTGGAGCCGTGCGAAACCGAATTCAGCCACGAGATGTCGGTGGAGCGGATATGGGAGGCGCCACGGGTTACCAAGCCTTATACCGAGGCGCAGTGGCTGGAGATTCAGGCGCTGGGTCGCAAGATCGACGCCGACCTGATCGCCGAGGACGTGCGCCTGACCATGGGCGGCGAGCCGACGTTCGTCTCCATCGATGACCGTGACGGCAGCGAGTGGAACACCGCAGCGCTGGGCCCGAAGAAGCGTGTGCTCTCTGCCGAGCTGTTCCAGCGCATGCGCAAGCACTACGCGCCTCAGGGCATCGTGCATTTCGGCCAGGGCAAGTGGTATCCGGGCGAGCAGTTGCCGCGCTGGTCGCTGAACTGTTTCTGGCGCCGGGATGGCAAGCCCGTGTGGCGCAACACTGCGCTGATCGCCGATGAGGGCGAGGATTACGGCTGTGACGGCGAGATGGCCGGGCGCTTCCTGCGCAGTGTCGCCGAGCGCCTGAAGCTGCCTGCGCGCTATGTTTTTCCCGCTTACGAGGACAATTTCTATTACCTGTGGCGAGAAGGTGCCTTGCCGCAGAACGTCAGTGCCGAAGATTCGCGTTTGGGCGACGAGATGGAGCGGGCGCGGCTGGCCAAGGTGTTCTCCCAGGGCCTGGACAAGGTCATCGGCCATGTCCTGCCTCTGGCCCGCAGTGCCGATGAGGCGCGCTGGCAGAGCGGACGCTGGTACCTGCGTGGCGAGCACTGCCGGCTGGTGCCGGGGGATTCTCCACTGGGCTACAGGCTGCCATTGGCGTCGCAGCCTTGGGTCAAGGCCGCTGAATATCCCTACATCCATCCCACTGACCATAACCAGGACTTCGCCGAACTTCCGGATCGCGATGAGGTGGAGTCACGGATCAACAGCCTGACTGAACACGAAGGCACTGAGCGCGCACCGACCATCGACGAGTCCGCAGACTGGCTGACCCGCACCGCGCTGGGCGCCGAGGCCCGGGGCGGTCGGCTGTATCTGTTCATGCCGCCGCTGCAGACCCTTGAGGCGTATCTGGAGCTGGTCGCGGCCATCGAAGCGACCGCCGAGGAACTGCGCTGCCCGGTGTTGCTGGAAGGCTATGAGCCACCGAGCGATCCGCGTCTGGCCAATTTCCGCATCACTCCGGATCCTGGTGTGATCGAGGTTAACGTGCAGCCGTCCTCAAGCTGGGACGAGCTGGTCGAGCGTACGGAGTTTCTCTACGAGCAGGCACGCCTCACCCGCCTGACCACCGAAAAGTTCATGATCGACGGGCGCCATACCGGTACCGGCGGTGGCAACCATTTCGTGCTGGGCGGCGCCACGCCGGGCGATTCACCGTTCCTGCGCCGGCCCGACCTGCTGCGCAGCCTGCTCAGCTACTGGCACAACCACCCGTCGCTGTCGTACCTGTTCTCCGGGCTGTTCATCGGCCCGACCTCCCAGGCGCCACGGGTTGACGAGGCGCGCAACGATTCGCTGTACGAGCTGGAAATCGCCTTCTCGCAGATGCCCGCTCCCGGCGAGGAGTGCGCGCCATGGCTGGTGGACCGGCTGCTGCGCAACCTGCTGATCGACGTCACGGGCAACACCCATCGCGCCGAATTCTGCATCGACAAGCTCTACTCTCCGGACGGCGCTACCGGTCGCCTGGGCCTGCTTGAGTTGCGCGCTTTCGAAATGCCGCCCCATGCGCGCATGAGCCTGGCCCAGCAACTGTTGCTGCGTGCGCTGGTGGCCCGTTTCTGGCGCGAGCCCTATGCACCGGCGAAACTGGCGCGCTGGGGCACCGAGTTGCATGACCGCTTCATGCTGCCGCACTTCATCGAGCAGGATTTCGCCGACGTCATCGTCGAACTCAATGCCGCAGGTTATCCACTGCGGGCTGAGTGGTTCGCCGCGCATCTGGAGTTTCGCTTTCCCAAGGTCGGCGACTACGCGGTCAACGGTATCGAGATGGAACTGCGTCAGGCGCTGGAGCCCTGGCACGTATTGGGCGAGGAGGGTTCGGGGGGCGGTGCGGTGCGTTATGTGGATTCGTCCCTTGAGCGGTTGCAGGTCAAGATCAGCGGGCTCGCGCCCCAGCGCTATGTCTTGACCTGCAACGGCGTACCCGTCCCGCTGCAACCTACCGGGCGTATCGGCGAGTTTGTCGCGGGGGTTCGTTACCGTGCCTGGCAACCGTTCAACGCCTTGCAGCCGACCATCCCGGTGCATGCGCCGCTGGTGTTCGATCTGCTCGATACCTGGATGCAGCGCTCGCTGGGCGGCTGTGAATATCATGTGGCGCACCCCGGCGGGCGCAATTACGAGACGCTGCCGGTCAATGCCAACGAAGCGGAAAGCCGGCGTCTGGCGCGGTTTTTCCGAATCGGTCACACCCCAGGCAAACAGGACGTGCCGAACCTGACCGTCAATGATGAAATGCCCATGACGCTGGACTTGCGTCTGCATCGCTGACCAGCCGCTGCCGGCGTGACACAAGGCCGCGAGCCATTACGTGTCACGTTGGCTGCGCTAATCTAAGCGCTGCTGCGTTGATCCCCATGTTTGTCTGCCGAGTTCTCCATGCCTGACCTGCTTGACCGATATCCGCTGCATGCGGGTAGTTATCACGAGATGCTCGACGCCAGCGGCGCAGTGCGGCCGCATTGGCTGCGTTTCTACGAGCATCTGCAACGCAGCACCCCCGCTCAGTTGATACAGCGTCAGGCGCTGCTGGCGCGGCAGATTCAGGAAAATGGCGTCACCTATAACGTGTACGCCGACCCCAAGGGCGCGGACCGGCCCTGGGAGCTCGACCTGCTGCCGCATCTGATTCCGGTCGCCGAGTGGCAGCGCCTGGAGGCCGGCATCGCCCAGCGTGCGCGCCTGCTCAATGCGGTACTGGCCGACCTCTACGGCCCGCAGCATCTGATTGCCGACGGCCTGCTGCCCGCCGAACTGGTGTTCGGGCACAACAATTTCCTCTGGCCGTGCCAGGGCGTGAAGCCGCCGGAAGGCACCTTTCTGCATGTGTATGCGGTGGATCTGGCGCGCACGCCTGATGGCCGCTGGTGGGTCACGGCGGACCGCACCCAGGCGCCGTCAGGGGCCGGTTACGCGCTGGAAAACCGGGTGATCGTGTCCCGCGCCTTTCCCGAACTGTATCGCGACCTGGAAGTGCAGCACCTGTCCGGCTTCTTCCGCTCGCTACAGGAAACCCTCACGCGCCAGGCGCCGAGCAGCAACGAGGCGCCGCTGGTGGTCATGCTCACGCCAGGGCGCTTCAACGAGAGCTATTTCGAGCACCTCTATCTGGCCGGGCAGCTGGGTTATCCGCTGGTCGAGGGCGGCGACCTGACCGTCCGTGACGCTACGGTGTATCTGAAAACCCTCAGCGGCCTGCGGCGTGTCCACGCGATCATGCGGCGTCTGGACGATGACTTCTGCGACCCGCTGGAGCTGCGCACCGACTCGGCGCTGGGCGTACCCGGCCTGCTCGAAGCCGTGCGTCAGGGCCGGGTGATCGTGGCGAACGCGCTGGGAAGTGGCGTGCTGGAGTCGCCGGGGTTGCTGGGTTTTCTGCCGAAGATCAATGAGCACCTGTTTGGCGAAGAGCTGATCCTGCCGTCCGTGGCGACCTGGTGGTGTGGTGAGCCGCCAGTGCTGGCCCAGGCCCTGGAAAAGATGCCGGATCTGCTCATCAAACCGGCGTTCGCGTCCCAGAGTTTTGCCCCGGTGTTTGGCCGGGATCTGGACGAAAAACAGCGCCAGGCCCTCGCCGCGCGCATGCAGGCGCGGCCTTACGCCTACGTCGCCCAGGAAATCGCCCAGTTGTCCCAGGCGCCGGTCTGGCAGGGCGAGGCTGAACAGTTGCAGCCCCGGGCCATTGGCATGCGCGTCTACGCCGTGGCTGCCCAGGACGGCTATCGCGTGCTGCCGGGCGGCCTGACCCGCGTGGCTGCCGACGCGGATGCCGATGTGGTGTCGATGCAGCGCGGAGGCGCCAGCAAGGACACCTGGATTCTGGGTGAGCGCATTCAGGGCAGCGAGCCCTGGAAAGCCCGCCGTTCCCTGGGCGTGCACGACCTGATCCGCCGTGATCCGTATCTGCCGTCCCGGGTGGTGGAGAACCTTTTCTGGTTCGGCCGGTACTGCGAGCGCTGCGACGACAGCGCCCGGTTGCTGCGCATCGTGCTGGCGCGGTACGTCGATGGCGACGACCCGCAAGCCTTGCAGGCCGCGGTCGAGCTGGGCGAACGCCTGAGCCTGCTGCCCCGCGAGGACGAAGAGGAGGGCAGCACCCTGCATGAACGGCTGATGACCGCATTGCTGGGCGACGACTGGCCCTTCAGCCTGCGCTCCAACCTGCAGCGCTTGCAGTGGGCGGCGTCCCAGGTGCGCGGCAAGTTGAGCCGGGAGAACTGGCAGGCGCTGGTGGAGCTGCAGCGTGAAGCCGCAAGCCTTGAAACCGATGACCCCGACTTTGGCGAACTGCTGGATTTCCTCAACCGCCTGGTGATGTCTCTGGCGGCGCTTTCGGGTTTCGCGCTGGACGACATGACCCGCGATGAAGGCTGGCGCTTCCTGATGATCGGCCGGCGCATCGAACGCCTGCAATTTCTCAGTACCAGCCTTGCAGGCTTCCTGCGCAGCGATGCGGTGTTCGACCAAGACGCCCTCGACTGGCTGCTGGAGCTGGGCAACAGCAGCATCACCTATCGCTCTCGTTACCTGGCGTTGCCGCAACTGATCCCGGTGCTCGACCTGCTGCTGCTCGACGGACAGAACCCCCATGCGGTGCGATTTCAGCTCAAGCTGGTGGAGCGCTCGTTGAAGCGCTTGAACGAGGATTTCGGCATGCCGCAGGACAACAGCCTGGGCGTCTGGATCCAGCGCCTGGCGCGTTTCGACCTTGGCTGTCTGGAACCCGGCCTGTTCGGGGAAAGCAGCGTCAGGGCTGCTCTGAACGGCCTGGCGGACCTGTTGCAGAGTATCGGCGATCTCAGCGGGCAGATTTCCGATCGCCTGGCCTTGCGCCATTTCGCCCATGTCGACGATGTCAGCCAGCGTACGGTGTCCGTGTGATGAACAGTGCCTCTTACCAGATCCTTCACGACACCCATTACAAGTACGACAGCCCTGTCTCGCTGGCGCAGCAACTGGCGCACCTGTGGCCGCGCAGTTGTGCGTGGCAGCGTTGCCTGGAACAGCAACTGGAGATCCACCCGACGCCGACCACGCGCCGCGATGAGCTGGATGTGTTCGGCAATCCGGTGACGCGCCTGGCTTTTGAGCGGCCCCATGACGAACTGCAGGTCAACGCCCGCTTGCGCATCGAGGTGCTGGCCCGTCCGGTGCTGGATTTCCAGCTGTCTGCCCCGTGGGATGAGACGCGCAACACGCTCACCTACAGCGCGACGAAAATGTCACCGGATATTCTGGAAGCCTGTCGCTATCGCTTCGAATCGCCTTACGTGCACCTCAAGCAATCCTTCGTCGAGTTTTCCGCCGACTGCTTTGCGCCGGGGCGGCCTTTGCTGCTCTGTGCCCAGGCGCTGATGGAAAAGATCTTCGAGGAGTTCACCTTCGATGGCGAAGCGACCCAGGTGGCGACGCCCTTGGTGCAGGTGCTGGAAACACGGCGCGGTGTCTGCCAGGACTTCGCCCATCTGATGCTCGCCTGCCTGCGTTCCCGAGGCCTGGCAGCGCGTTACATCAGCGGCTATCTGCTGACCCAGCCGCCTCCCGGCCAGCCGCGCCTGATCGGTGCCGACGCCTCTCACGCCTGGGTGTCGGTGTTCTGCCCGGTACTGGGCTGGGTGGATTTCGACCCGACCAACAACATTCAGCCGGCGCTGGAGCACATCAGCCTGGCCTGGGGCCGGGATTTCTCCGATGTCTCGCCCCTGCGTGGCGTCATTCTGGGCGGTGGCAATCACGACCCCGAAGTGCGCGTGACGGTGATGCCGCTGTCAGCGTGACCACTGGCGCCGCAGGCATAGGCGGCGAGCAAATTGCGAAACAGACCCTTGAGTTGCATGAAATTCGTCCTGATTGATGAGTGACAAACTCATCTTAGGAGGACACTGTATCCTTGGCTGCTTGATTGTCTCGATGGCCCTGATAGACGCCACCCAGACAGGTTTCATAATCTTCGGTTGATAAATTGTTTAAAGTTCAGGCACTCTTTGTATACAAAAAACAAGAGCAACCCCATTCAGGAGACTCAATCATGATTCGCAAGCTCGTTGCTGCATCCCTGCTGACCCTGGCCAGCGGCCACCTGCTGGCTGCTGAATGTTCGGTGACCGTCGACTCCACCGACCAGATGTCCTTCAACACCAAGGCCATCGAAATCGACAAGAGCTGCAAGGAGTTCACCGTCAAGCTGGAACACTCCGGCAGCCTGCCGAAGAACGTCATGGGCCATAACCTGGTGGTCAGCAAGGAAGCCGACATGCAGCCCATCGCCACCGACGGCCTGAGCGCCGGGATCGACAAGGATTACCTGAAAGAGGGCGACGCCCGGGTGATCGCGCACACCAAGATCATCGGCGCGAAGGAATCGGATTCGTTGACCATCGACGTATCGAAGCTGGACCCGGCCGAGAAGTACGGCTTCTTCTGCTCGTTCCCCGGGCACATCAGCATGATGAAGGGCACGATTACCCTGAAGTGATTCCAGGGCCTTGCGGCGTGTCTGGCAACAACGCATTGCCTGACACACCACCTGCCCTGTAGGAGCGCGCTTGCCCGCGACGGCGGTGTGTCAGAAGTGCAAATGCCGTCTGACACACCGCCATCGTCCGGATGCGGCCCAGACCAAGCGCGCTCCTACAGGCGTTCTGGCATCATGGCGCGTACGGCAGATCCCGCTTGTGCTGGGTCTTGCGGTAGGTGTTCACGATGATATCGAACGCTTCCTGACGCACCGGCTCACCGTGCAGGAACGCATCGATCTCGACGTAGGTCACGCCATGTGAAGCTTCGTCGGGCTTGCCCGGCACCAGGTCTTCCAGGTCCGCCGTCGGCACTTTCTCCACCAGATTCTCTGGCGCCCCGAAGCTGCGGGCGATGGCGCGTACCTGATTCTTCACCAGCCCGCTCAGCGGTGCCAGGTCGCAGGCGCCATCACCGAACTTGGTGAAGAACCCCATCACCGCCTCGGCCGCGTGGTCCGTGCCGATTACCAGTCCTGCGCGAGCCCCGGCGATGGTGTACTGCGCCACCATGCGGGTGCGGGCCTTGACGTTGCCCTTGACGAAATCCACCGCTGCGTCGGACTGGCCTTCGAACGCCTTGACCTGCTCTACCAACGCCTTGACCGATGGCGCGATGTC
The DNA here is from genome assembly GCF_044746765.1 of Pseudomonas sp. NPDC090203. Lineage (NCBI taxonomy): Bacteria > Pseudomonadati > Pseudomonadota > Gammaproteobacteria > Pseudomonadales > Pseudomonadaceae > Pseudomonas > Pseudomonas sp. NPDC090203. Next base: position 262,706 of record NZ_JBIVCV010000008.1, on the reverse strand, counting down.
CACGGTGTGACGCTCGTCCGGGTTGATGAAGTCGACCGATGCGGTGGCTTCATGCTCGTCGTGCTGGATGTGGTACGGCAGGCGCACGGCGATGAACTGGTAGGCGTTGTCGCCAGTGCTCTCGCGCAGTTCACGCACGGCGCGCTGGGCCAGCAGGCCTGCGGTCAGCGAGTCGACGCCGCCGCTGATGCCCAGCACCAACACTTTCAGGCGGGCGTTGTGCAGGCAGTCCTTGATGAACTGGACGCGCCGCGCGACTTCGGCTTCAAGCTCTGCGGGGCCTGCGAAGGGAGCCTGGACCTTGAGCTCACGGGCGATCTGGAGCTGTACGGCTTGCATGATTCACTCCTTATGCGGAAAGGGAAAAATAGGCATTCAAAGAAGGCGCAACGGGTGCTCGACTCAAGCTGGCACCTTGAATACGTGGCGCAGGTAAGACACGAATTCCGGGTCCTTGCACTGCGTCTTGCCGGGCTCGTCGGAAATCTTGGCGACGGGCTGGCCGGCACAGGCGGTCATTTTCAGCACGATGCTCATCGGTTGCACGCCCGGCACATCGGCGGTCAGGTTGGTGCCGATGCCAAAGCTCACGTTGATCCGGCCCCGCAGCGCACGGAAGATGTCCAGCGCCTTGGGCAGGTTCAGCCCATCGGAAAACACCAGGGTCTTGGTCATGGGGTCGATGCCCAGCTTCTGATAATGGCTGATGCATTTTTCCGCCCATTGCACAGGATCGCCCGAGTCGTGGCGCAAGCCGTCGAAGAGCTTGGCGAAGAACAGGTCGAAGTCACCCAGGAAGGCGTCGGTGGTGATGCAGTCGGTCAGCGCGATGCCCAGCAGGCCACGGTATTCGCGGACCCAGCAATCGAGGGCGGCGATCTGGCTGTCGATCAGCCGTGGGCCCAGTTGCTGGTGCGCCATGATCCATTCATGGGCCATGGTGCCCAACGGCTTGAGGTCGAACTTGCGCGCCAGGTGCACGTTGCTGGTGCCGACGAACTGGCCGGGGAAATCCTGCTTCAAGGCGCGTACGACGTCTTCCTGCACAGCATAGGAAAAACGCCGGCGGGTGCCGAAGTCGGCGACTTTAAGTTCCGCCAGCTCATCGGGCATGGCCGAAGCGGTCAGCCAGTCGAACTTGCGATAGAGCTGGTCCCGGGCCTGGCTGAGCAGCGTGTCCGGGGTGCGGTGGCGATTGCGCACTTCGCTGACGATGGCCAGCACCGGCACTTCGAACAGGATCACGTGCAGCCAGGGGCCTGCCAGGCGAATACACAGCTCGTCGTTTTCGATGGTGGTCGTGACATAGCGCATGTTGAAACGGAACAGCCCCAGGAACCGCAGGAAATCCGGCTTCATGAAGTTGATGCGTTCCAGAAAGCCGGTTTCTTCCAGGCTCAGGGACAGGTCGCAGAGTTGTTCGATCTGCTGGCGAATCTGTGGCAGGTACGGGCGCAGGTCTTCGTGATTACGGCAGCGAAACTCCCACTCGACTTCGACGTTGGGGTAGTTGTGCAGCACAGCCTGCATCATGCTCAGCTTGTAGAGGTCGGTATCGAGCAGGTTCTGCACGACGCGATCTGCGAAAGCGCTCTCACTCATTGTGTCGCTCCAGCCAGCGGTGGCCGCCCAAGGCGCGGCCCATGGAATTTGGTTCGGTGTCGCATACGGCCTTTTGGCACTACGTCCGGCCTGTTATTGACGATGACGGACATAATGCCAGTCACGCGCGGCTTGGGGCAGAAATGTTTCAGCGAACTTCGCCGCAACTCTGTAGGAGCGCGCTTGCCCGCGACGAGGGAGTGCCAGATGCCGGTTCGGGTCTGACAGACCGCTATCGTCCGGATGCGGCCCAGACCAAGCGCGCTCCTACGGGACGTCAGGTGGGCGTGGGCTCATTGAGCTGTTCCAGCATCCACTCCACGAACACTCGAACCTTGGGCACGTCCGCCGTGTGCTCGGGGTAGGCCAGGTAATAGGCGTCGCGGCTGGGCATGGGGTGATCCCAGGGAATCACCAGCTTGCCGTCCTGCAGCTCTTCCTCCACCAGAAACCTGGGCAACAGCGCTACGCCGCAGCCCACTTGCGCGGCACGGATGCACATGTAAAAGGTTTCGAACCGCGGGCCGTGGTAACTGTGTTCGGTCTGGTAGCCCTGATCCTCGAACCATTCGTGCCAGGCCTGGGGGCGGTGGGCGGTTTGCAGCAGCACAAGGTCAGCCAGTTGCGTGGGATCGGTGAAGGCTTTGTCCGGCAGGCTGGCGGGGGAGCAGACCGGCACCAGCTCCTCGCCGAACAGCCTCACGCTCTCCGCACCGGGGCGGGCGCCCTGGCCGAAGTAGAACGAGGCATCGCAGCGGTTCTGCACCAGGTCGTCGCTGTCCTGTTCGTTGACCAGATCCAGATGAATGTGCGGATGGCGCAGCCGCCAGCCCTTGAGCCGGGGTACCAGCCAGCGTGCGCCGAAGGTCGAGGGCGTGGACACCCGCAACACTTCCGTCTCGCCGCCGTAGGAGCGCAGGAAGTGCGTCGACATTTCCATCTGCGTCAGCACCTTGCGCACTTCGCCCAGATACAGCGCCCCGGCCGGCGTCAGTTGCAGGCGTCGCCGAACCCGCCTGAACAGCAGGTGCTGCACCAGTTCTTCGAGTTGCGCGACCTGCTTGCTGACCGCACTCTGGGTCAGATTCAGCTCTTCGGCGGCACGGGTGAAGCTCAGGTGGCGCGTCACGGCTTCAAAACATTGCAGCGCAGTGACCGACGGCAAATGGCGTTTGTTCAGCATATTCGGGCGTGCTCGGGTTCAGCATGAAAAAACGGAATGATATCTCGCTTAATCGTCGTTTGTTGGAGTGCGTAAGGCCAGCTATTACTAGAGGCTGAAAATTTACCTGCATTTTTGCATTCCGCGTTCGCGCTTTCGGCGCACCAGCATCCAGGAGAAATCATGCTCAACGACCTGCTCACCCGCCTTGGTGTCGACCCTGCTCTTTACCAGAAAGGCGACAAGCCCGTTCACACGCCCGTCGATGGCAGCAAGGTCGCTTCGGTCAGTTGGGAAAGCGGCGCTGAAGTCGAACAGCGCATCACCCGTGCCGAGCACGCTTTTCAGGCCTGGCGCAAAGTGCCGGCGCCGCGTCGTGGCGAACTGGTACGCCTGTTCGGCGAAGCCCTGCGCAAGCACAAGGCCGATCTGGGCGAGCTGGTTTCCTGGGAAGCCGGCAAGATCACCCAGGAAGGCCTGGGCGAAGTGCAGGAAATGATCGACATCTGCGACTTCGCAGTGGGCCTGTCTCGGCAGATCTACGGCCTGACCATCGCCTCGGAGCGCCCTGGCCACCATATGCGTGAAACCTGGCACCCGCTGGGCGTGGTCGGCGTGATCTCGGCGTTCAACTTCCCGGTCGCGGTCTGGTCCTGGAACACCGCGCTGGCGCTGGTGTGCGGCAACTCGGTGATCTGGAAACCGTCGGAAAAGACCCCGCTCACCGCACTGGCCTGCCAGGCACTGTTCGACCGCGTCGCGGCCGAATTCGCCGACGCGCCGCAGTACCTGACTCAATGCGTGATCGGCGGCCGTGAAGCTGGCGAAGCGCTGGTGGACGATGCCCGCGTTGCGCTCATCAGCGCCACCGGCAGCACCCGCATGGGCCGCGAAGTGGCGCCGAAGATCGCCGCGCGTTTCGCCCGCAGCATTCTGGAACTGGGCGGCAACAACGCCATGATCCTGACCCCGAGCGCCGACCTGGACCTGGCCGTGCGCGCCGTACTGTTCAGCGCCGTGGGTACTGCCGGCCAGCGCTGCACCACGCTGCGCCGCCTGATCGCCCACAACTCGGTCAAGGCCGAGTTCGTCGAGCGCCTGAAGACCGCCTACGCCAAGGTGCGTATCGGTCACCCGCTGGAAGGCAACCTGGTCGGCCCGCTGATCGACAAGCAAAGCTTCGAAAACATGCAAGAAGCGCTGGAGCAGTCCCTGAGCGAAGGCGGCAAGGTCTTCGGCGGCAAGCGCCAGTTGCAGGACACTTTCCCTAACGCTTACTACGTCTCGCCTGCCATCGTCGAAATGCCGGAGCAGAGCGACGTGGTCCGCCACGAAACCTTCGCTCCGATTCTCTACGTGATCGGTTACGACGAATTCACCGACGCCGTGCGCCTGAACAACGACGTGCCGCAGGGCCTGTCGTCGTGCATTTTCACCACCGACGTGCGTGAAGCCGAGCAGTTCATCTCGGCACTGGGCAGCGACTGCGGCATCGCCAACGTCAACATTGGCCCGAGTGGTGCAGAGATTGGCGGCGCGTTCGGCGGCGAGAAGGAAACCGGCGGTGGTCGTGAGTCGGGTTCGGATTCGTGGAAAGGCTACATGCGTCGCCAGACCGCAACCGTGAACTACTCCCGCGAGCTGCCGTTGGCGCAGGGGATTACTTTCGATTGATGCCGTAAGGTAAGCGCCATCCCATTGTAGGAGCGCGCTTGCCCGCGACGGCGGAGTGTCAGAATCGCAAATGCCGTCTGACACTCCGCCGTCGCGGGCAAGCGCGCTCCTACGGGTATGGTGGTGCAGCAAAGGTTTGGCCATGTCTCTTTTGAGGTTTTGCGATGCCGCTACGCGAAGAATGTCTGTGGGAAACGCTGACGCCGCAGAGGCCTGAGGCGCCGGCGTTGAGGGGCGAGGTAACGGCAGATGTCTGCGTGATCGGCGCGGGCATCACCGGGTTGTCAGCGGCGATTCATCTGCTTGAGCAGGGCAAGACGGTAGCCATCGTCGAAGCCCATCGCACCGGCCAGGGCGGTTCGGGGCGCAACGTAGGATTGGTTAACGCCGGGATGTGGATTCCACCCGACGAAATCGAAGAAGGTTTCGGCGAGAAGGTCGGCAGCCAGCTCAACACCATGCTCGGCAACGCGCCGTCGCTGGTGTTCAGCCTGATCGAGAAATACGGCATCGATTGCCAGGCCACGCGCAAAGGCACGCTGCACATGGCGCACAACGCCAAGGGCGTGCTGGATTTGCGCAGTCGCGAAGAACAGTGGAAGCGCCGTGGCGCGCCCATCGAATTGCTCACCGGCAAGGCCTGCCAGGAGGCGACCGGCACCAGGGAAATCACCGCCGCCTTGCTCGATCACCGTGCAGGCACCATCAACCCTATGGCCTACACCAGTGGCCTTGCTGCTGCCGTCACCTCTCTGGGCGGTCAGCGCTTCGATCATTCGCCGGTCAAACGCCTGGAACGCCAGGGCCAGCGCTGGTGCGTGGTCACGGAAAACGGCTCGGTGGTTGCCAATCAGGTGGTCATCGCCTCCAATGCCTACACCGAAGGCGAATGGACCGACCTGCGCCGCAGCTTCTTCCCCGGTTATTACTATCAGATTGCTTCGGCACCGCTGACTGAAGACGCCGCGCAGCAAATCCTGCCGGGCGGACAAGGCTCGTGGGACACCCGCCAGGTGCTCAGCAGCATTCGCCGTGACGCCGACGAACGCCTGTTGCTCGGCAGCCTGGGCAATGGCAACCAGAAGCCTGCGTGGTTTCTCAAGGCCTGGGCCGACCGTGTGCAGCAGCACTATTTCCCGTACCTGAAGAAGGTCGAGTGGGAATGCACCTGGACCGGTTGCATCGGCTTCACGCCCGATCACCTGTTACGCATGTTTGAACCTGCACCAGGACTGGTCGCGGTGGCAGGTTACAACGGGCGCGGCAACACCACGGGGACGGTGGTGGGCAAGGCGTTCGCCGATTACCTGTGCAAGGGTGATGCGAGCGTGCTGCCGATTCCGTTCACGCCGATGCAGCCACTTTCCGGTATTGGCCTGCGCAGCTCTTTATATGAAGCTGGCTTTTCGCTATACCATGCGGGTCAATGTCTCAGAATCGTGATTTGACACCAAATTTCCTTCACAAAACGGCGCTTTTTCGCGCATCCACTAACCTGAAATGGTGCGTCCCGTAGCGTATCCGCACCTGCGGTGTGCAGTTCGGTGACGCAGCTTGTAACAACAGGGTTGTACAGGTCAGGTTGGCGTGGTTGCGCGATTTATTCAGGAGGGTTGCTCTTCACAAGGCGCAGGGTTGCACCTTGCGCGGTTTAGACGGTTGCACGCCCAGTAAAAAAGGGCCCGAATCAGTCGAATAACAACAAGACGACGACTTTTTTCAGAATAAAAAACCGATGGCACGCCACTTGCTCAGAGCATCTGTGTGGTCGCAGTGCTAATTAAAAAAACCTAGGAGCACCAACTCATGTCGCAGACGTTTTACAGGAAAGGCTTTCTGGCACTCGCAGTGGCTACTGCAATGGGTGCGGCTACTTTTGCACAGGCTGACGTCAAGATCGGCGTTGCAGGCCCGATGACAGGCGCCAACGCCTCCTTCGGTTTGCAATACATGAAAGGCGCCCAGGCGGCTGCCGACGCGATCAACAAGGCGGGCGGCGTCAACGGCGAGAAAATCGTCCTGGTCCAGGGCGACGACGCCTGCGAGCCTAAACAGGCCGTAGCGGTGGCCAACAAGATGTCCCAGGAGAAGGTTGCCGGCGTGGTCGGTCACTTCTGCTCTTCTTCCACCATTCCGGCGTCGGAAGTCTATGACGAAGCCGGCATCATCGCGATCACTCCGGGTTCCACCAACCCACAAGTCACCGAACGCGGCCTGGGCGCCATGTTCCGCATGTGCGGCCGTGACGACCAACAAGGCATCGTGGCCGGCGACTACATCGTCGACGTGCTCAAAGGCAAGAAAGTTGCGGTCATCAACGACAAGGACACCTACGGCAAAGGCCTGGCTGACGCCACCGCCAAGCAGCTGACCGCCCGTGGCGTGAAGCCGGTGCTCGAAGAAGGCCTGACCCGCGGCGAGAAAGACTTCAGCGCCCTGGTCACCAAGATCCGCGGCGCCGGTGCCGACGTCGTCTACTTCGGCGGCCTGCACCCGGAAGCCGGTCCACTGGTTCGCCAACTGCGTGAACAAGGTCTCAAAGACGTCAAGTTCATGTCCGACGACGGCGTTGTGACTGACGAGTTGGTCACCACCGCTGGCGGCGCTCAGTACGTCGACGGCGTGTACATGACCTTCGGCGCCGACCCGCGCCTGCTGCCAGACAGCAAGGCGGTGGTCGAGGAGTTCCGCAAGTCCGGTTACGAGCCTGAAGGCTACACCCTGTACGCCTACGCTTCGGTCCAGGCCCTGGCGGCCGGCTTCAACGGTGCCAAGTCGAACAAGGGCGAAGACGCTTCCAAGTTCCTCAAGGCCCACCCTGTGAAAACCGTCATGGGCGAAAAGGCCTGGGACTCCAAGGGCGACCTGAAAGTCTCTGACTACGTGGTCTATCAGTGGGACAAGGACGGCAAATACCACCAGCTCGAAAAGCAGAAGTGAGTTGAGCGCTTAGTCGGAAACGGCCGTCTCGCGGGTTTTCAATCCGCAAGCGGCCGGATCCGGTAATCGGTGCTGCCCGCCAGCACCGGATTTCTTCTGTTGCCACCGAGCACGTCCCGAAATCTCTCACGAGGAGATGACCGGTGCGCGCCGGGACGGCCTTTAAAGTTCGTGAGCGTGCGTGATGGATGGTATTTTCCTGCAGCAAATGGTCAACGGCCTGACTCTGGGTTCGGTCTACGGCCTGATCGCCATCGGTTACACGATGGTCTACGGCATCATCGGCATGATCAACTTCGCCCACGGCGACGTGTACATGATCTCCGCCTACCTCGCAGCCATCGGCCTGGCCGTGCTGTCTTTCTTCGGTATCGAGTCGTTTCCCTTCCTGATTCTCGGCACGCTGATCTTCACCATCGTGGTGACCGGTGTGTACGGCTTCGTCATCGAGCGTGTGGCCTACAAGCCGCTGCGCAACTCGACGCGGCTGGCACCGCTGATCAGCGCCATCGGTATTTCCCTGATCCTGCAGAACTACGCGCAGATCGCGCAGGGCCCACGTCAGCAAGGCGTTCCGACCCTGCTTGAAGGGGCCATGCGTTTCGACGTCGGCACAGGCTTCGTGCAGATCACCTACACCAAGATCTTCATCCTGGTGGCCGCCTTCATCGGCATGGGCGTGCTGACCTACATCATCAAGTACACCAAGCTTGGCCGGATGTGCCGCGCCACGCAGCAGGACCGCAAGATGGCGTCGATCCTGGGCATCAACACCGACCGGATCATCTCCTACGTGTTCGTCATCGGTGCAGCCATGGCGGCCCTTGCCGGCGTGCTGATTACCCTGAACTACGGCACCTTCGACTTCTTCGCCGGGTTCGTCATCGGCATCAAGGCGTTCACCGCGGCGGTGCTGGGCGGTATCGGCTCACTGCCGGGCGCCATGCTGGGCGGGTTGATCCTGGGGGTTGCCGAGTCGCAATTCTCGGGGCTTATCAACTCCGATTACAAAGACGTGTTCAGTTTCGGCCTGCTGGTATTGATCCTGATCTTCCGTCCTCAAGGCCTGCTGGGTCGCCCACTCGTGGCGAAGGTGTGAACCATGTCTGCTCCAGTCAAACCCATCGATATCAAACAAAGCCTGATTGACGCGGTAATCGCCGGATTGCTCGCGTTGATCGTGTTCGGCCCTATCGTCGGCGTCGTGCTCGACGGTTACGGCTTCAATATGGAACCTCATCGCGTCGCCATGCTGGTGGGCGTGGTGGTGGTCGGCCGCTTCCTGATGAGCCTGTACCTGCAGACGCCCAAGGGCATGGCCATCGCCCAGAGCTTCGAAAGCTCGGGTTCGGGCGTGCATGTGCTGCCGCCTGGCTACAAGACCCGCCTGCGGTTCATCATTCCGATCATGATCCTGATCGCCGTGATATTCCCGGTGTTCGCCGACAAGTACGTGCTGACCGTGGTCATCCTCGGCCTGATCTACGTGTTGCTGGGCCTGGGCCTGAACATCGTGGTCGGCCTGGCTGGCCTGCTCGACCTGGGTTACGTGGCGTTCTACGCCATCGGCGCCTACGGCCTGGCGCTGGGTTATCAGTACCTGGGCCTGGGCTTCTGGTCGGCGCTGCCACTGGCGGCCATCGCAGCGGCGTTTGCCGGTTGCATCCTGGGCTTCCCGGTGTTGCGCATGCACGGTGACTACCTGGCCATCGTGACCCTGGGCTTCGGTGAAATCATTCGCCTGGTGCTCAACAACTGGCTGTCGTTCACCGGCGGCCCGAACGGCGTGCCGGTGCCTTCGCCGACCTTCTTCGGCCTGGAATTCGGCCGCCGTGCCAAGGATGGTGGCATTCCGATCCACGAGTACTTCGGCTTCGAATACAACCCGGATCTGAAATTCATCTTCATCTACGCCGTGCTGTTCCTGGTGGTGCTGGCTGTGCTCTACATCAAGCACCGCCTGACCCGCATGCCGGTCGGTCGCGCCTGGGAAGCCCTGCGTGAAGACGAGATCGCCTGCCGCTCCATGGGCCTTAACCACGTACTGGTCAAGCTCTCGGCGTTCACCATCGGTGCATCGACCGCAGGTCTTGCCGGGGTGTTCTTCGCCAGCTACCAGGGCTTCGTCAACCCGACGTCGTTCACCTTCTTCGAATCCGCGCTGATCCTGGCCATTGTCGTGCTCGGCGGCATGGGCTCGACAGTGGGCGTGGTGATCGCCGCGTTCGTACTGACCGTCGCCCCTGAAATGCTGCGCAGCTTCGCCGAGTACCGGGTGCTGCTGTTCGGCATCCTGATGGTGTTGATGATGATCTGGCGCCCCCGTGGCCTGATCCGCATCAGCCGTACCGGTGTTCGCCCACGCAAAGGCGTGCTGGCCAAAGTGGAGGGCGCGTGATGAGCGACGAAATCGTTCTGTCCGTGGAAAACCTGATGATGCACTTCGGTGGCATCAAGGCTCTGAGCGACGTGAGCCTTGAGGTGCGTCGCAATTCGATCTTCGCCCTGATCGGCCCCAACGGCGCGGGCAAGACCACCGTGTTCAACTGCCTGACCGGCTTCTACAAGGCCACCGGCGGCAAGATCGAGCTCAATGCGCGGGGCAAGAAAACCAACGTCATCCAACTGCTCGGCGAGCAGTTCCAGGCCGCGGACTTCGCATCCCCCAAGCGTTTCGGCAGCCGGCTGTTCTACAAGATGTTCGGCGGCACCCACCTGGTGAACCGCGCAGGCCTGGCGCGGACCTTCCAGAACATTCGCCTGTTCAAGGAAATGTCCGTGGTCGAGAACCTGCTGGTGGCCCAGCACATGTGGGTCAACCGCAACATGATCGCGGGCATCCTCAATACCAAGGGCTACCGCAAGGCCGAAGAAGACGCCATGAACACGGCCTTCTACTGGCTCGAAGTGGTCGATCTGGTGGACTGCGCCAACCGCCTGGCCGGTGAGCTTTCCTACGGCCAGCAGCGCCGCCTGGAGATCGCCCGCGCCATGTGCACCCGTCCGCAGGTGATCTGCCTGGATGAACCGGCCGCAGGCCTCAACCCGCAGGAAACCGAAGCGCTGAGCGGCATGATTCGCCACCTGCGCGACGACCACGACATGACCATCGTGCTGATCGAGCACGACATGGGCATGGTCATGGGCATTTCCGACGATATCGTCGTACTCGACCACGGCAACGTGATCGCCAAGGGCAAGCCGGAACAGATTCGCAACGATCCGAAAGTGATCGCCGCGTACCTGGGTGCTGATGAAGAGGAGTTGGTATGAGTAAGCCGATCCTCGAACTGAAAGAGATCGACGTGTACTACGGGCCGATTCAGGCCCTGAAAAAAGTCTCGATGCACATCGACGAGGGCGAGACCGTCAGCCTGATCGGCTCCAACGGCGCGGGCAAGTCCACGCTGCTGATGTCGATCTTCGGCCAGCCGCGTGCCGCCAGCGGGCAGATCATCTATCAGGGCACCGACATCACCCACAAGTCGTCGCACTACATTGCGTCCAACGGCATCGCGCAGTCGCCGGAAGGCCGCCGTGTGTTCCCCGACATGTCGGTGGAAGAGAACCTGATGATGGGCACCATCCCGATTGGGGATAAATATGCCAGCGAAGACATGCAGCGCATGTTCGACCTGTTCCCGCGCCTCAAGGAGCGGCGTAACCAGCGGGCGATGACCATGTCCGGGGGCGAGCAGCAGATGCTCGCCATCGCCCGCGCGCTGATGAGCCGGCCCAAGTTGCTGCTGCTGGACGAACCGAGCCTGGGCCTGGCGCCGATCATCGTCAAACAGATCTTCGCCACTCTGCGTGAACTGGCGCAAACCGGCATGACCATCTTCCTGGTCGAGCAGAACGCCAACCACGCCCTGAAACTGTCAGATCGCGCCTATGTGATGGTCAACGGCGAGATTCGCCTGACAGGCACCGGTAAGGAGCTGCTGACCAACGAGGAAGTCAGGAACGCCTACCTCGGCGGGCATTGATTCCTGCAGCGGTCTCCCAATAACAAAACGCCCCGGGTAGAAATTTCCCGGGGCGTTTGCATTCTACGGTCCGGACCAGATCCGTGGCAGCACGGCTTGCCGGCGGGACCGGTGTGTCAGATACCTCTGTATTCGCTGACACACCGCTCCCGCCGGCAAGCCGTGCTGCTACAGATCCATGGGTACAGTCAAATTGTGGAAAACAATTTTCGACAACCGCCAAACCGCGACATATAGCCGCTGTAAATGGTTGTTTTGTCATGCTTTTGACTTGTTCAGTTTTACTGTGGGTGTGGCTGTGAATAAGTTGGTGGCAGTTGGCTACACGCCTTTGTTTCCGTGGCTTTCAGGATGTTGGTCAATATTTGATCAATGGTTTCGGCCGGTATTTCGAGGGTATTTGTCAACGCTTTGAGGGCTGGTTTTTTATACAGTTAATGAGGTTGGCAAGCCTGTGGATAAGTCTGTGTGCAACCGTTGGAAATAGCGCCGCAGGTAGCGCAATCTCTAGGTTCCAGCGCACAGGGTTGACTGAGTGTGCAGTTTTGCTGTCGATTTGCTTGCAGATACGTTTCAGCGAGTCAACAGAAAAAGCTCTAAAACTTGCCCACAGCCCGCGCATGGCGTGGCTTTCGCCTTTTCGAGTTGCCCCCAGAGATTGTGCGTGTGGCTGTGGATAAGGTGGGCAAAACCCCTTGCAGGCCATATGGCATAAGGCTTTGCGTGGGTTGTACGTTTTTTGTACAGCGGGATCGTCTCATGAAGTTGTACGACGATTGTTGCCAGCGGGCTTGATCCTGAGCCGTCTGGGCGGGCATTCTCCAGAACTTTCCTACGCGCAACGCCGCTTGCGTTTACCCAGGGCTTATACCGATAAGGCCGCAAACCCAGTCAGGAGAACTACATGACTTCCACCGTCTTCATCACCGGCGCCACTTCCGGGTTTGGCGAAGCCTGCGCACGACGTTTTGCAGAGGCGGGCTGGTCGCTGGTGCTGACCGGCCGCCGCGAAGACCGCCTGCAGGCCCTCAAGGCCGATCTGTCCAAGCAGACCAAGGTCCACACCCTGACGCTGGACGTGCGTGATCGCGCAGCCATGGAGAAGGCCATCGACGGCCTGCCGGCCGAGTTCGCCAAGATCCGTGGACTCATCAACAACGCAGGCCTGGCCTTGGGTATCGACCCTGCGCCCAAGTGCGATCTGGATGACTGGGACACCATGATCGACACCAACGTCAAAGGTCTGGTCTACACCACCCGCCTGCTGCTTTCGCGCCTGATCGCCTACGGCCGTGGCGCGAGCATCGTCAACCTGGGTTCGGTGGCGGGTAACTATCCGTATCCGGGCGGCAACGTGTATGGCGGCTCGAAAGCGTTCGTCGGTCAGTTCTCGCTGAACCTGCGCAACGACCTGATCGGCACTGGCGTGCGCGTGACGAACCTGGAGCCGGGCCTGTGCGAAAGCGAGTTCTCGCTAGTGCGTTTCGGCGGTGACCAGGCCAAGTACGACGCCACCTACGCGGGCGCCGAGCCGATCCAGCCGCAAGACATCGCAGACACCATCTTCTGGATCATGAACACCCCGGCCCACGTCAACGTGAACAACCTGGAGCTGATGCCGGTGAGCCAGACCTGGGCTGGCTTTGCGATTGACCGTACACGTGGTGAGACGAAGTAATCAGCCTGTGCTGGTCTTGTAGGAGCGCGCTTGCCCGCGATTGCGATCCAGCTGGCGACTACGCCCCGTAGCAGCACGGCTTGCCGGCGGGAGCGGTGTGTCAGACACCTCACGATTGACTGACACACCGTTATCGCGGGCAAGCGCGCTCCTACAGGTTAATCACGGAAATATTCAGCCAAACCGATATAGCAGGTCGCCAGGTGATACGGCGTGGTCGAGGGCATGTCGCTGCGGCTGACCTGGCCTTGGTTATCCAGGCACTCGTTCCAGCCGCCTGCATGCAGAAAACGCTGCTGCAAGGCGTTCAACTGGCGCGCCAGCAATGCCTGACTGTCAGGGCGAAGGGTCAGTGCGCGCAGGTACTCGGCCTGGGCCCAGATGCGCTGGGTGCCGTCTTTGACTGATCCATCCACCTCCAACATCGCCACCACCGCCCCTGTAAGCGGATCGACGCCTTGCGCCTGGGCGTGGGCGAATGCCGTGGTCAGCGAGCGATGCAGCGGTGTGCCGCGCAGATGCTTCGAGGACTCCAGCAGATAGAACCATTCGAACTGATGCCCAGGCTCTGACCAGTTATCCACAGCGTCCAGCGGCTTCTCCAGCATCACGCCGTGGGCGACATCCACAAAGCGTCGCTGCATGGCTTCGGCCAGTGCGTCGAGTGCGGCGAGGGTGTCTTCGTCTTCGCGCACCTCAAGCGTCGCCAGAAAGGCCTCGGCCAGGTGCATCAACGGGTTCTGCAGAGGCCCTGCGTCCAGCGAAGACCAGTCCTCGTTCAGCACCGCTTCATACAGGCCATCGCCATCGGCGAATTGCTCGGCGACTACGTGCAGCGCTGCGTTGAGTACCGATTCGACCAGCGGCTCGCGGACCTTGGCCCAGTAATGGGCGCAGGCAAAGATGATGAACGCGTGGGTATAGAGGTCCTTGCGGCGGTCCAGCGGCGCGCCCTGTGGATCGATGCTGTAGAACCAGCCGCCATGCTCGGCATCGTGGAAATGCCGCTGCAGGGAACGGAACAGTGCGGCGGCGCGCACCTCGGCGTCCGGCACCCGAGGGTTGCCGATGAAGCTGGCAAACAGGAACAACTGCCGCGCGCAGGCCATGGCGCGATAGCGCTGGGGCGGCAATGGCTGATGCGCCGCATCCAGTGCCTCATAGGGCAGCGCCATGTCCGCATTCCAGCCCGGCCCCTGCCACAGCGGCACGATCGTTTGCATGAAGTGCTGCTGCACGGCATGGAACACAGCGGACAGTTCAGGCTTGGCGGCGGGGAGGGAAGCGTCTGGCATTGGATGGCGTCACGGCAGGAGGCAAATTGCGCGACATGGTAGCAGGAGGCGGGGATTTTGAGTCAGAAGCGGATCAATTGTAGGAGCGCGCTTGCCCGCGATCACGATCCAACTGGCGAAGACGCGCCGTAGCAGCACGGCTTGCCGGCGGGAGCGGTGTGTCAGTCAATGGTGAGGTGTCTGACACACCGCTTTCGCGGGCAAGCGCGCTCCTACAAAAGCTTCAACCGGCGAACAACCACAGGCCAGTCGCAGCCGACAGCGCGCCTGCAATCCGCACCACGGGCGCGGCAGCGGCTGGCAGGAAACGCACCACGGCGTAGCCTGCGGCATGCAGCGCAGCGGTCGCGGCGACGAAGCCTGCGGCATAGCCCCACGGGCTCGACATCTCAGGCAGCTCCAGACCGTGAGCCACGCCGTGGAACATCGCAAACAGCGCGGTCGCCGTTACGGCCATGAACAGCGGCGGACGCACCGCCAGCGCCACCGCCAGTCCCAGCGCAAACACCGACGCCGCGATCCCGCTTTCCAGGCCAGGCAATTCCAGCCCTTCGAAACCCAGCAGGCCGCCGATCAGCATGGTGCCGACAAAGGCGCACGGCAGGGCCCAGCGCGCCGCGCCTTTCTGCTGCGCAGCCCACAGGCCCACGGCAACCATCGCCAGCAGGTGATCGAGGCCGCCCAGCGGGTGACCTATACCGGCCATCAAGCCGCTTTCGTCGTGACCGGGGTGGGCAAAGGCCAGCGCCGGTGCCAGCAGCAGCGCCAGGGCGCCGAATACTTTTCTGCAGTTCATGTAGGGATTTTCCTTGAGTGAAAGAAATCAGGCAGCGGTCAGCAGACCCTGACGCTCGATGAAGGCGATGATGTCCTCCAGGCCATGGCCGGTTTTCTGGTTGCTGAACACGAAGGGCTTGTCGCCGCGCATCTTCCTGGTGTCGCGGTCCATCATCTCCAGCGACGCGCCCACTAGCGGCGCCAGGTCGATCTTGTTGATCACCAGCAGGTCAGACTTGCAGATCCCCGGCCCGCCCTTGCGTGGCAGCTTGTCGCCCGCCGAGACGTCGATCACGTAGATGGTCAGGTCCGACAGCTCAGGGCTGAAGGTTGCCGAGAGGTTGTCGCCGCCGGACTCGACGATGATCAGGTCCAGGCCTTCGAAGCGGCGGTTCAACTGGTCGACGGCTTCCAGGTTGATCGAAGCGTCTTCACGAATTGCCGTGTGCGGGCAGCCGCCGGTCTCCACGCCGATGATGCGCTCAGGCGCCAGTGCCTCGTTTCGCACCAGGAAGTCGGCGTCTTCGCGGGTGTAGATGTCGTTTGTGACCACGGCGAGGTTGTAGCGCTCGCGCAGGGCCAGGCACAGGGCAAGGGTCAGGGCGGTCTTGCCGGATCCGACCGGGCCGCCGATGCCGACTCGCAAGGGTTGGCTGTTCATCAAATGCTCTCCATTTAATCTTCTTGTGCGGTTCGTGTTGGCTGATATCAGGATCGAAACAGGCGGCTGTACTGGCGTTCATGGGCCATGCTCGACAGCGCCAGGCCGAACGGGGCACTGCCGAGATGCTCGGGGTCACGTTCAGTGGCGTGCCGCTGGGCCTGTTGCAGCAAAGGCGTAAGTTCGCTGGTCAGACGCTGAGCAGCCTGCTGGCCCAAAGGCAGGGTTTTCATCAGGACCGCCAACTGGTTTTCCAGCCAGCTCCATAGCCAGGCGGCCAGGGCGTCCTGCGGATCGATCTGCCAGGCACGGGCGGCCAGCGCCCAGCCCAGGGCCAGGTGCGGCTCATCGATTTGCCGCAGAAAATCCCGCGCAGGCTGATCTAGCTCCGGCAGGCCGTTGAGCAGTTGTTGCAACGAATAGCCCATCTGTCGGCTCTCCAGATGCAGCTCGCGGGTTTCGCGGCTGGCGCGGTGTTCTTCGCTCAATTGCAGCAGGCTCGCCCAGTCTTCCTGTGCGGCGGCTGTGCAATGGGCGAGTAACAACGGCGCCTCAAAACGGGCGAGGTTGAGCAGCAGTTGATCGCCGATCCAGCGGGCCGCGCTCTGCGGATCCTTGACCACGGCGTTCTCCACCGCCATCTCCAGCCCCTGTGAGTAGCTGTAGCCGCCAATGGGCAACTGCGGGCTCGCCAGGCGCAGCAGCGCCCAAGCCTTGTTCATGGACGTGGGCTCATTTGCGTACGCCGAACTGGTGAATGCGCGGGGCGTAGTTGAAGTCTTCTTCTCCAGCCCGCGAGTGATGATGGCCGCCACCGTAGGCGCCATGTTCGGGCTGGAACGGCGCTTCGATGGATTCCGTGGTCGCGCCCAGTTGGTCGAGCATGGCCTTGAGCACGTAGTCGTCGAGCAGCCGCAGCCAGCCGTCGCCGACCTGAAGTGCGACGTGGCGGTTACCCAGGTGATAGGCCGCACGGGTCAGTTCGAAGGCGCTGCTGCAGGTGACGTGCATCAGTTGCTCAGGGCGAGCACAAACCCGCACGATGCGGCCGTCTTCGGCCTTGAGAAAATCGCCGTCACGCAACGGCGGTTGGCCACGCTCCAGGAACAGGCCAACGTCTTCGCCCTCGGCACTGAAACAGCGCAGGCGGCTTTTACTGCGCGCCTCGAAATTCAAATGCAGCTCGGCGGCCCATTCAGCCTGGGGCTCGATTCGTGTGTGAATCACCAGCATCGGAAAACTTCCAGCAATGTGCGATGCCATGTCTAGAGCAAGTGGCTTGCCAATCGGGGAAGTCTGAGGAAATTGCCTACAAATAGTGCGTGCGGGTCAGGCGTGGGATTTGATCGTGGGGTTTATTGGTGCGAGCGGGAATTAAACGCACCCATCTGGTGCGCCGCTGTAGGAGCGCGCTTGCCCGCGATTGCAGTGTGTCAGACGGCATCGATGGCACAGATACACCGCCGTCGCGGGCAAGCGCGCTCCTACAGGGTTTGCCTGGGAAATCGTCACTCGGTACTGCCCAACCCCTGCCAGCGCTTGGCGCCGATGAAGATGAAGCGCAATTGCTGGGTGATCTTCGCCCGAGGCGTCAGGTGTTCGGCCAGAGTCACGGATGGCGGGTCGATGAGTTCGGGGAGCATGGCGAACACGCTCTTGACCACAAGGTCGGCCATGACCGATAGGTCATCGGTGTTGAGGTGATGAAATTTGGGCATCGACGCAAGGTCGGTGGCAAGGTCGGCAATGATGCCTTCGCGCAGCGCGCCCAGTGCCTGGCGCACTTTCAGCGAGCCGCCGTACTGTTCGCGTGCCAGAAACAGGAATTGCGAACGATTGGCCGCCACCACATCGAGAAAGATGCGCACCGACGCATCGATGATGCCGCTGTTGAGGTTGTCGTTGCGGCGCACCCGGCGAATGGTTTCACGGAATGTCTGGCCGACTTCGCTGACCAGCGCCAGGCCCAGGTGGTCCATGTCGTCGAAGTGTCGATAGAAGCCGGTGGGCACGATGCCAGCGGTTTTGGCCACCTCGCGCAGGCTCAGGCTGCCAAAACCCCGGCCGCTCTCCATCAGCCCCCGTGCTGCATCGAGCAGGGCGTGGCGAGTCTGCTGTTTCTGTTCGGCGCGGGGCAACATGAGCGTGTGCATCTGAGTGAAGAATGGTCCGCACTCTAACAAATGCGCTTGCGGTGCGTCGAACCGGATCGACGCATCAAAACTGTAGGAGTGAGCTTGCTCGCGATTGCGGGGTGTCGGTCACTACAAGTGTTACAGGCAGATCCCCATCGCGAGCAAGCTCACTCCTACAGGGATCGGGGAGGACGTGATATTTCAGGAAACGCGCTGATACTGCTGCACCAGGCGATCCGGGCCGTTATCGGCCACGCGCTGATACTGGTTGATCACGCGGTTGGTGTTGTCCTGGGCCAGGGTTGGCAGACCAACTTGCTGGGCCGCTTTCACTTCGCCGAGCACAGGTTGTTCGCTGGCAGGCATGGCGAACGCGCTCGAGGCGAGGAGGGAAAGGGTCAGGGCGATCAGTTGGCGTTTCATGAATGTGTGCTCCTCGAGAGGGCGTGTAGAGAACATGGAGTGAATTTTACCGGCGCCGCCTGGATAAAGAAGTTCAAAGGGCTGATGGTGACCATCGACGGAATTGATTCAGGGCTGCAGGCCAGGCAGGACAAGGCTTTCAGGGCGCACCCGCCCCGTAGCAGTCCGGCTTGCCGGCGTCGGCATCCTTGAGATCGATGACGCCGGCAAGCCGCACTGCCACGGGTTTTTTGATATTTCATCAAACCCACGCGGCTTTTGTCAGTCGAACGTCGCAATGACGTGTAAGACGCGCCCGGGAAGGTGCGTCGGTATTTGGGAGATTACGCAATGACGCGAGGACGCAAGATTTTCGCCTGGACGGTCGGCATCGTGCTGCTGTTGCTGGCCATTCTGATCATCGTGATCGCCACCTTCGACTGGAACCGGCTCAAGCCGACCATCAACGAAAAAGTGTCTGCCGAGATCCACCGACCGTTCGCCATCAACGGCAATCTGGCCGTGCTCTGGCGCCGCGAGCCGGATGAAGGCGGCTGGCGCGCCTGGGTGCCGTGGCCGCACATGTCGGCTGAAGACATCACTTTGGGTAACCCCGAATGGTCTAAAGAGCCTCAAATGGTTACCCTCAAGCGAGTGGAAATGCGCCTCGCGCCGCTGCCGCTTCTGGCTCAACGCGTAGTGATCCCGCGCATCGACCTGACCGAGCCCAATGCCAGAATCGAACGTCTGGCCGATGGCCGCGCCAACTGGGTGTTCGACCTGCCCAAGAGCGATCCCAACGCCGAGCCTTCCAGTTGGGTCATGGACATTGGCTCGATCGGCTTTGACAAGGGTCATGTCAGCTACAACGACAAAATGATCAATACCTCGGTGGACGTCGTGATCGACCCGCTGGGCAAGCCGATTCCGTTCAGCGACATCGTGGGCAGCGGCGAGGCCAAGAAGGTCCAGGACAAGGGCGCATCGGCGCAGGACTACGCCTTCGGCTTCACCGCCAAGGGCCAGTATCACGGCCAGGCACTCAATGGCAGCGGCAAGGTTGGCGGGTTGCTGGCGCTCAAGGACGCGGCTCTGCCGTTTCCGGTTCAGGCCGATGTCAGCGCGGGCAACACCCGGGTGGCGGTCGCAGGCACCGTGACCGATCCGCAAAACCTCGGCGAACTGGACCTGCGCCTCAAGCTGTCGGGTGACAGCCTGGGCAACCTGTATCCGCTGACCGGCGTAACCCTTCCCGATTCTCCGCCGTACTCGACCGACGGTCGCCTGATCGCCAAGCTTCATGATCCGGCGGGCGCAGCGTTTCAGTACAAGGGCTTCAACGGCAAGATCGGTAGCAGTGACATCCACGGCGACCTGAGTTTCGTGGCCAGCCAGCCGCGTCCCAAGCTGACCGGCGCGCTGGTGTCCAACCAGTTGCTGATGACCGACCTCAAGCCGCTGATCGGTGCTGACTCCAACGCCGAGCAGAAATCCCGTGGCGGCGAGAGCAAGCAGCCTAAGGACAAGGTGTTACCGGTCGAGGAATTCAAGACTGATCGCTGGAGCGCGATGGACGCCGACGTGGAATTCACCGGCAAGAAGATCGTGCAGAGCGCTGAATTGCCCTTTACCGACCTCTATACCCACGTCGTGCTCAATGATGGTCAGTTGAGCCTTCAACCCCTGCGTTTCGGCGTGGCCGGTGGCAAGCTCGATGCCGACATCAAGCTCAATGGTCACACTCAGCCGCTGGAAGGCCGGGCGAAGCTGACCGCGCGCAACTTCAAGCTCAAGCAGCTATTCCCGACCTTCGAACCGATGAAGACCAGTTTCGGTGAGTTGAATGGTGATGCCGACATCAGCGGCAAGGGCAACTCGGTGGCGGCGTTGCTGGGCACGGCCAATGGCGAGCTGAAAATGCTGGTCAACGATGGCGCGGTCAGCCGCGACCTGATGGAGATCGCCGGGCTAAACGTCGGTAACTACGTGGTCGGCAAGTTGTTCGGCGACAAGGAAGTGAAGATCAACTGCGCGGCGTCCGATCTTGGGATCAAGGATGGTCTGGCCACGACCAGGCTGTTCGTGTTCGATACCGAGAACGCGATCATCTACATCGATGGCACGGCGAACATGAAGACCGAGCAGCTGGACATGAAGATCAGTCCGGAATCCAAGGGCTTCCGTGTGTTCTCCCTGCGCTCGCCGCTGTATGTGCGCGGGCCGTTCATCAAGCCCAACGCAGGTGTGGAAACCGGGCCGTTGTTGCTGCGTGGAGCCGGGATGGTCTTGCTGGGCGCGGCGGTGGGGCCTGCGGCAGGGCTGCTGGCGCTGGTCGCACCAAGCGGCGGCGAGCCGAACCAGTGCGCGCCGTTGCTTGAGCAGATGCGGGCGGGCAAGGCGCCAAAAACCGTGCAATAGGCGCTGCCGTCCCGTAGCAGCACGGCTTGCCGGCGTCAGCGTCTTTGGAATCGCCGACGCCGGCAAGCCGGACTGCTACGGGCCTGGGTTCTTCGATCTGTAGGAGCGCGCTTGCCCGCGACGGCGGTATGTCTGTGATGAATGTGTTTACGGACACACCGCCGTCGCGGGCAAGCGCGCTCCTACGGGATCTGGGGCACAAAAAAAGCCAGGACACTGTCCTGGCTTTTTTACATCTGCCTTCAATCATCACAGCCCGTCGAGAATGTCCGCCATGTCGTCGGCGTGTTCCTCTTCCTGGGCCAGGATTTCCTCGAAGATACGGCGGGTGGTCGGGTCTTTGTCGCCGATGTACTGAATGATTTCACGATAGCTGTCGATGGCAATGCGCTCGGCGATCAAGTCTTCGGTGACCATTTCTTTCAGCGTATTACCCGCCACATACTGCGCGTGGGAATTCTTGGACAGCAGGTCAGGATTCAACTCAGGCTCGCCACCCAATTGCACAATACGCTCGGCGAGTTTGTCGGCGTGCTCGGCTTCCTGATTGGAATGCTCGAGAAATTCGGCGGCAGCCACTTGGGCTTTCACGCCCTTGGCCATGTAGTAATGGCGCTTGTACCGAAGCACGCAGACCCACTCGGTGGCCAGCGATGCATTGAGCAGGCGAATGATCTCTTCGCGGTCGCCATCGTAGCCTTCGGTCACGGCACCGTTTTCAACATTGTGACGCGCGCGCTCGCGCAGGGTGCTGACATCGGTTAATTGCTGCACATCGCTCATCATTTTTCTCCAGGGCTGATCCGGTTAATCCCGTCTCGCTCTTGATGGGCCGGTCACGAAAGGTCTGACCGGCCCTTGGCAAGATCGGGTCTTAAGGTGTGAGTGGTGCGCGAGGGGAAAAGTTTGATTTGTTTGCCGGCTTACATCGCCCGTTCGTTCGCCTCACGCTGCTCGCAGGTCATGAAGCCCTTGTTGTCCACCCGACCGTTGGCATTGAAGGTGACGTAGTAGGTCTGCTGGTGGCCGTCCTTGTTCAGGACGTAGTTGTTGCAGGTGCCAGGGTGAACCTTGCGGTGCATTCGGGTGGAGGGCTCGCCGCCGATGGTCAGCACTTGCTGCTCGGTCATGCCGTCGTCGACTTGCTTGACCAGCGGCTCATTGCGATAGGTGGCGTAGTCCACCGGGTTTTGCAGGGTTGTCGATGAACAGCCGGCCAGTGCGGCCATTGCAAACACTACTGCCAGAGATTGCTTGTACATAACCGGACACTCCACTGAAAGGCCATTAGTGGCCCGTTGCAGTTATGAGCCTCGGCGGATTGAAAGAGTTCGATCCAATAGATGGCGATGGGGCATTACTTGTTTTTGTCATCATCGATGAACGCTTTGCGACTACTGTCTGTAGGAGCGCGCTTGCCCGCGACCGCAGTGTGTCAGACACAGGACGGCACCAGACACACCGCGGTCGCGGACAAGCGCGCTCCTACAGAATCAGGTGAGGGCTCAGGTAGTCATGACGCAAGATCAGGCCACGCAGTACCCCATTGTGTTGGTACCCGGGTTGTTGGGGTTCGTGAAGCTGGTGGTCTATCCCTATTGGTTCGGCATTGCCTCGGCGCTGCGTCGCGGCGGGGCGACGGTGATTCCGGTGATGGTTTCGGCGGTGAACTCTTCCGAGATCCGCGGCGAGCAATTGCTGGAGCGAATCGAGGAAATCCTCAGGGAAACCGGCGCGCAGAAGGTCAACCTCATCGGCCACAGCCAGGGCGCGTTGACCATCCGCTATGTGGCCGGGGTTCGCCCGGACCTGGTGGCTTCGGTGACATCGGTGGCCGGGCCCAATCACGGTTCGGAACTGGCGGATTTTCTCGAAGAGCACTTCCCGGTCAGCAAACTGCGCGGGCGGATGGTGCATGCCGTCATTCGCCTGAGCACCCTGGCGCTGGCGCTGCTCGACACCGGCTATCGCGGCACCCGGCTGCCCACCGACGTGCATGCCGCCCATGGCTCGCTCACCTCCAAGGGTGTCGCGAAATTCAATGCCTTGTTTCCCCAGGGCCTGCCGCTTGAGTGGGGCGGGCAGGGGCCTGAACTGGTCAACGGTGTGCGTTATTACTCTTGGTCCGGCACCTTGCAGCCGGGCCTGACTGACCGTGGCAAGAACCTGTTCGATACGACGAACCTGACCTGCCGGATGTTCGCCCGCACCTTCACCCGCGAGCGGGAGAGCGATGGGATGGTCGGGCGTTTCAGTTCGCACCTGGGCACGGTCATTGGCGACAACTTCCCCCTCGATCATTTCGATATCGTGAATCAGCACCTGGGGCTGGTGGGCAAGGGCGCGGAACCGGTGCGGCTGTTCATGGAGCACGCCGCACGGCTCAAATCAGTCGGCCTTTGACGCCGTTGCCTGGGGCTTGCTGCGCAGGGGTGTGGTCCAGCGCTCGGCCAGGATCACTCCACTGAGGGTCAGCGCACCGCCGATGAAGTGATACACCGCCAGTTGTTCGCCCAGCGCCAATGCCGCCACCAGCGCAGTGAAAATGGGCACCAGATTGAAGAACAGCGTGGTGCGGCTGGGGCCGAGCAGGGTGATGGCCTTCATCCACAACAGCGGCGCGATCATCGACACCGGAATGCAGGCATAGAGCACCAGCGGGATGTTGCTGGCGTTGAGGCCGGTCTTGGGCGAGAGCAGGAACAGTGGAAACAGCGCGACAATTGCCACCAGCACTTGCAGGTACAACAGTTGCAGCGGCGGCATGCGTAACTGCCACTTCTTCAATAGCGTGCTGTAGGTGGCGTAGGCAAAGGCGGCGACCAGCATCATCGCGTCTCCCAGATTGACCCCGTGGGCCACCAGTACCGTCCAGCTGCCCTGGGACACCACCAGCAGCACTCCCGCAAATGACACCCCGGCGCCGACCAGCGCGCCTGCCGTGAGCGCGGTGCCCAGGCTGGCAATCGACAGGCCAAGGGTCATCACAGGCACCAGTGACAGGATGATCCCCATGTTGGTCGCCGTGGTAATGCCCGCAGCGTAGTAGGCCAGGCTCTGATAGACCGCCATGCCCAGCACGCCGAGCACCGCAATCTTGCCCAGGATCGGCTTGACCTGCGCACGGTTGCGCAGCACCGGGCCCAGCAGGAACGGGGTGAACAGCAGGCCCGCCAGCAGCCACCGATAGAAGCCGATTTCCGCCGGAAAGATTCGCCCGGCTGCCGCCTTGGTGATGACGTTGTTGCCCGCCCAGAGCATGACGGTGAACAGGGGGTAGAGGTATTGCATGGCAAGGCCTTGGCAGAGTGAGCGGCCATTATCGACGCGCTGAACCTCGCGTCTACCGTTAAGGGCGGATTCTCTGAAATATGCCGCAATAATCTTTGGCTACACTGCTTTCAAAGCTGCGTATGGACGCGGCGGTCCTGGAGAATGTCGATGAAAATGCTGCGTGTTCCTCTGTTGGTCATGGGCTTGTTGATGTGTGCCCAAGGGTTTGCCGCCACCGCGCAGCAAAACAAGATGACCACCTGCAACGCCGACGCTACCGCCAAATCCCTGAAGGGCGATGAGCGCAAGGCATTCATGAGCACTTGTCTGAAGGCCGCGCCAGCGCCCGCTGCCACCCAGCAGGACAAGATGAAAACCTGTAACGCCACCGCCACCACCCAGGCTCTCAAGGGCGATGCGCGCAAGACGTTCATGAGCGATTGCCTGAAGAAAAAATAGTCCCCCGTAGCAGCACGGCTTGCCGGCGGGAGCGGTGTATCGGCGAAGGGTCGACTGCCTGACACACCGCTCCCGCCGGCAAGCCGTGCTGCTACGTTGCGTGATCTTCAAACACCCGTTGGCAAACCATGGTGTTTCAAATGGTTGCCACGCGACTGACGACACGCTTGGGCGCTGGTCCTCAACAGGGAACGCTGGCAGACTGCCGTACTTCCAAGCCGTTCGTTTTTTGAGGCTGTATGCCAACGTTTTCGCCGCGACAAGTGTATCTGGCCAGCTGCATTCTGGTGTTTGGTGGCCTGCTGCTGGTATTACCGCTCAAATTGCTGCCCAGCCTGCTGGCGGGCCTGCTGGTTTATGAACTGGTCGACATGCTCACCCCGCAACTGCAGCGCCTGATTGCTGGCGAGCGCGCCCGATGGCTGGCGGTGGCGTTGCTGGGCACGCTTGTAGTGACTGTACTGTCGCTGCTGTTTGCCGGCGCGATCAGCTTCGTGCTGCATGAGGCGGAAAACCCCGGCGCCTCGCTGGACAAGTTCATGACCCTGGTCGACCGGGCGCGGGGGCAACTGCCGCCGTTCATCGACGGCTACCTGCCCGCCAGTGCCACCGAGTTCCAGGCTTCCCTCAGCGCCTGGCTGACCAAGCACATCGGCGAGTTGCAGATGCTTGGCAAGGGCGCGGCGCACATGTTCGTGACCCTGCTGATCGGCATGGTCCTGGGCGCGATCATCGCGCTGCAACGCATTCCTGACATCTCCAAGCGCAAGCCGCTGGCCGCCGCGCTGTTCGAACGCTTGCACCTGCTCAGCCAGGCATTTCGCAATATCGTTTTTGCCCAGATCAAGATCTCGGCGCTGAACACGATATTCACCTCGGTGTTTCTGGCGGTGATTCTGCCGTTGTGCGGCGTGCACCTGCCGCTGACCAAGACGCTGATCGTGCTGACGTTCCTGCTGGGCCTGTTGCCGGTGGTGGGCAACCTGATGTCGAACACGCTGATCTTCATCGTCGGCATGTCGCTGTCGATCTGGGTGGCGTTCGCGGCGCTGGGCTATCTGATCGTGATCCACAAGGTCGAGTACTTCCTCAACGCCCGGATCGTGGGCGGGCAGATCAGTGCCAAGTCGTGGGAGTTGCTGCTGGCGATGCTGATCTTCGAAGCGGCCTTTGGCCTGCCGGGGGTGGTGGCAGGGCCGATCTTCTATGCGTATCTCAAGAGCGAGTTGCGCAGGGCGGAGTTGGTTTGACCGGCTGGTAACCAACCCTGTAGGAGCGCGCTTGCCCGCGACCGCGGTGTGTCAGCCCAGAGATTATTCCTGAGACACCGCCGTCGCGGGCAAGCGCGCTCCTACAGGGTGAAGAGAGATCAGCCGTAACGCTTCTTGGCCTCGATCGCCAAGCCTGCGCCGATGCTGCCGAAAATGTTGCCTTCCACGTGCCGTGCCTTGGGCAGCATCGCGGCGACGCTGTTGCGCAGGGCCGGGATGCCGCTGGAGCCGCCGGTGAAGAACACCGTGTCGACGTCGGTCACGCCCACGCCAGCGTCGCCCAGCAATTGCGTCACGCTTTCACGCACACGTTCGAGCAGCGATTCGATCGACGACTCGAACAGTGCGCGGGTCAGGTCGACGCTCAGGCCCGACTCGACGCGATCCATCGGCACCACGCGGTTTTGCGCGTGGGTCAGCTGGATCTTGGTTTCTTCCACTTCCATCGCCAGCCAGTGCCCGGCGCGCTGTTCGATCAGCTTGAACAGGCGGTCAATCCCTAAGGTGTCTTCGATGTCGTAGCGCATGCTGCCCAGCGCCAGTTGCGACTTCTGCGAATACACCGAGTTGATGGTGTGCCAGGTCGCCAGGTTCATGTGGGTGCTGGTGGGCATGAAGGCGCCGCTCTTCATCCGGCTACCGTAGCCGAACAGCGGCATCACGCCTTGCAGGCTCAGTTGCTTGTCGAAGTCGGTCCCGCCGATGTGCACGCCGCCGGTGGCCAGGATGTCGCTCTGGCGCTCATCGACCAGCCGGCGCTCGGGCGACAGGCGCACCAGCGAGAAGTCCGAAGTACCACCGCCGATGTCGACGATGAGCACCAGTTCCTCGCGGTCCAGGGTCGACTCGTAGTCGAATGCCGCCGCAATGGGCTCGAACTGGAAGGACACGTCCTTGAAGCCGATCTTGCGCGCAACCTCGGCCAGGGTATCTTCGGCTTCCTGGTCGGCAGCGGCGTCGTCATCGACGAAATGCACCGGGCGGCCCAGCACCACTTGCTCGAACGACTGGCCAGCGGCGGCTTCGGCGCGCTTTTTCAGCTCACCGATGAACAGCCCCAGCAAGTCCTTGAACGGCATGGCCGTGCCCAGCACGCTGGTGTCGTGCTTGATCAGCTTGGAGCCCAGCAGGCTCTTGAGCGAGCGCATCAGGCGGCCTTCGTAGCCTTCAAGGTACTCGTGCAGCGCCAGGCGACCGTAGACAGGCCGACGTTCTTCGATATTGAAGAAGACCACCGACGGCAGGGTGATCTTGTCGTCCTCCAGCGCGATCAGCGTTTCCGCTCCGGGGCGCAGCCAGCCGACCGTGGAGTTGGAGGTGCCGAAGTCGATGCCTAGGGCACGGGCTGGGGATGGGGTGCTCATGTTCTGTACGTTCCGGTCAAAAAAACGGCCGCGCAGTGTATGCGAGAGTGCGCCGGATGCGTAGCGCGAAACGTCGGTTTATGCGGCTATTTCTTGTCCCCGGGCTTGAACTTGGGCCCTGCACCCCCAATCTTGCAGGCAACTCTCAATGCATTCGGCCTGTTTGAACACCCGTTTCAAGCTTGCGAGGCCGTGTGCCGATAACCTTGCAACATTCAGCGCAGCCAACGTTCTCATCTTTAACGCAGACCGAGATGTGCTGGATTCTCCGGAATGGGTGACCGTTACATGGACTTCAAAGACTATTACAAGATTCTTGGCGTGGAGCCGACGGCGGACGAGAAGACGATCAAGACCGCCTATCGCAAGCTCGCGCGCAAGTATCACCCGGACGTCAGCAAAGAAGCTGGCGCCGAGGACAAGTTCAAAGAGGCCTCCGAGGCCTATGAAGCGCTGAGCGATCCTGAAAAGCGCGCCGAGTACGACGACATTCGCAAGTACGGCCAGCAGGGCCGCTTCCAGCCGCCTCCGGGCTGGCAGGGGCGCGGCGGCGCGGGCCAGGGCTTTGGCGGTGGCGCGGGTGGCTTCGAGGGCGGGGATTTCTCCGATTTCTTCAGCTCGATCTTTGGCAATCGTGGCGGACCACAGGGTGGCCGTCCGCGCAGCTCTGGCCGTCGAGGGCAGGACGTGGAACTGGAACTGGCGATTTTCCTGGAGGAAACCCTCTCCACCGAATCCAAGAAGATCAGCTTCAAGGTGCCGCAGCATGCCGCCAACGGGCAGCGCATGGCTGACATCACCAAGAACCTGAACGTGAAGATTCCGGCGGGCGTCACCGACGGCGAACGCATTCGCCTCAAGGGCCAGGGCGCGCCAGGTGTCGCCGGTGGGGAAAACGGCGATCTGTTCCTGACCATTCGTCTGGCGCCGCACCCCAACTTCGACGTCGAAGGGCATGACCTGATTATCACTGTGCCGCTGGCCCCATGGGAGGCCGCGCTGGGAACCAAGGTCGCGATGCCGACCCTGACCGGCAAGATCAACCTGACCATTCGTCCGGACAGTCAGAGCGGGCAGCGATTGCGGGTCAAAGGTAATGGTCTGTTGAACAAGAAGGGCGAGCGTGGCGATCTGTTCGCGCAACTCAAGATCGTCATGCCCAAGGCCACTGATGATGCCACCAAGGCACTCTGGGAGAAGCTGGCCGAGAAGGCGGCGTTCGATCCGAGGGCTCAATGGAGTAACTGACAATGCGCAACACCCTGGTCGTAGACATGCACGAGTTCTGTCAGGTAGTCGACATGCCGGTCGCCTATGTCATGGAAATCGTCGAGCACGGCATAGTCGAACCCCAGGGTACGCGGCCCGATGAATGGCTGTTCGACACCTATTCGCTGTCGGTGGCCAAACGGGCAGTCAAGCTGCACCACGAACTGGAACTTGAATGGGACGGCGTCGCCCTGGCGCTGAACCTGCTGGACGAGCTTGAGCAGGTGCGGGCCGAGAACCGCATGCTCAAGCAGCGTCTGGGGCGTTTTTTGCTGGATTGAGTGTTCCTGACTCACCTGCCCCGTAGCAGCACGGCTTGCCGGCGGGAGCGGTGTATCAGCAAAGGGTGGACTGCCTGACACGCCGCTCCCGCCGGCAAGCCGTGCTGCTACGGGTGCGTGGTGAGGCTTTTTAGCCCTTCTTCGGCAATACCACGGTGAACGTGGTGCCATCGCCGACGTTCGACGTCACCGTGATACTGCCACTGTGGGCGTTGACCACTTCTTTGACGATGAACAACCCCAACCCCAGGCTGGTCGAGGGGTTGTGATTACCCACTTCTTCATTCAATGAGCGCACCAGCGGGTCGAAAATACTGCCAATCGCTTCCTGCGCAATCGGCTCGCCGTCGTTGTGCACCGACAGGCTGATGTGATGCTCGCTGCCCATCAGCGACACGCTGATCCTGTGGGTCGAGGCGCCGTGTTGCAGGGCGTTGCCGATGAGGTTTTGCAGCAACTGGTCGATCCGCGCCCGGTCCCATTCGCCTTGGGTGTCGCCGGTGGTGGTGAACACCGGATCGCAATCGGGCTGCCCGGCGCTGGCGGCATCGATGGCATCCCGGCAGGCGATGGTCATTTCCATGGGCCTGCGTTCGATCGGTAACGTGGTGCCCAGCCGGCTGCGCACGAACTCCAGCAGATCGTTGACCATGGTCGCCATGTGCCGGCTGCTGCTCTTGATGCGTTTGACGTAGGCCATGTCGGCCTCGCTGATGCCCGCCTTGCGCATCAGTATTTCCGATGACATGCCAATCGCCTGCAATGGCGCGCGCAGGTCGTGACCAAGGATCGCCAGGAAGATGTCCCGCGAGCGGTTCACCCGTTCGGCATAGGCAGCGGTGGATTCGGCCAGGGCCTCGTCGATGGCTTCGTTGAAGCGAATCATGTCGGTAAAATGGCCGATCTGCGGCGAATCCAGGCTTTCCACCCAGAACCGGATGACCGTTGCGCGCAGGTGGCGAAACTCGGAGGTCATCTGCACCAGGTCGAACCCCACCGTGTGGCGCAACTCGCCGTGGCTGGCGGCCGCCTCGTCCAGTGCGGGCGTCTTGCCGACATCCTCGCCCTGGGCCTTGGCGATCTGTTCGGCCTTGGTCTGCGCGGTGTTCATGTCTCGCGCCGCAGCCAGCAGGATGGATTTGGCGTGATCGCGCAATTCCACGCTGTTCAGCGTGTCAGCGGCGGGGGTGAGGGTCGCGGCGAACTTTTCCCATTCATCGACGATGCGGTCCACGTTCTGCACGATGAAGTCGGATAGACGCATGGAAGACAACCTTGCTGGCGTGGCGCTGGATGAGGTGGGGCCATCTTAGCGCCATGTTGTGGCAGGTAGAACAGCGGATTTTCACAGCCACCCCACGGCCTTGTAGGAGCGCGCTTGGTCTGGGCCGCATCCGGACGACGGCGGTGTGTCAGGCAACAACGATGTCACCGGCAAACCGCAATCGCGGGCAAGCGCGCTCCTACAGGCGTTAGAACAGGAAATACCGCTGCGCCATCGGCAACACCTCGGCAGGCTCGCACCACAACAGCACGCCATCGGCCTTGACCTGGTAGGTCTGCGGGTCGACGTCGATCTTTGGCAGGTAGTCATTGTGGATAAGGTCGGCCTTGGTCACGCTGCGGCAACCTTTGACCACGCCAATCTGCTTTTTCAAACCCAGTTGCTCCGGCACGCCGGCATCGAACGCCGCCTGGCTGATGAACGTCAGGCTGCTGGCGTGCAATGAGCTGCCGTAGCTGGCGAACATCGGGCGGTAGTGCACCGGTTGCGGCGTCGGGATCGAGGCGTTGGCGTCGCCCATCAGGCTTGCGGCGATGGAGCCGCCCTTGAGGATCAGCGTCGGCTTGACCCCGAAGAAGGCCGGGCGCCACAGCACCAGGTCCGCCCATTTGCCGACTTCAATCGAGCCCACTTCATGGCTGATGCCGTGGGTGATCGCCGGGTTGATGGTGTATTTGGCGATGTAGCGTTTGGCGCGGAAGTTGTCGTTGCCTTCGCCGTCGCCCGGCAGCGGGCCGCGCTGGCGTTTCATCTTGTCGGCGGTCTGCCAGGTGCGCAGGATCACCTCGCCGACACGGCCCATGGCCTGGCTGTCGGAGCTGAGCATGGAGAACGCGCCCAGGTCATGCAGGATGTCTTCGGCGGCGATGGTTTCGCGGCGGATGCGGCTCTCGGCGAAGGCCACGTCTTCGGCGATGCTCGGGTCCAGGTGATGGCAAACCATCAGCATGTCCAGGTGCTCGTCGATGGTGTTGCGGGTGAACGGCCGGGTCGGGTTGGTCGAACTCGGCAGCACGTTGGGGAAGCCGCAAGCCTTGATGATGTCCGGCGCGTGGCCGCCACCGGCACCTTCGGTGTGGTAGGTGTGAATGGTGCGGTTCTTGAACGCGCCCAGGGTGGTTTCGACGAAACCGGACTCGTTGAGGGTGTCGGTGTGGATCGCCACCTGCACGTCGTACTGGTCGGCGACGCTCAGGCAGTTGTCGATGGCCGCAGGCGTGGTGCCCCAGTCTTCGTGCAGCTTGAGGCCGATGGCGCCGGCTTTCACCTGCTCGATCAAGGGTTCAGGCACACTGACGTTGCCCTTGCCGGTGAAGCCGATGTTCATCGGGAAGGCTTCGGCGGCCTGGAGCATGCGCATCATGTGCCATTTGCCGGGGGTGACGGTGGTGGCGTTGGTGCCCGTCGCAGGGCCCGTGCCGCCGCCGATCATGGTGGTCACGCCGCTCATCAGCGCTTCTTCGATCTGCTGCGGGCAGATGAAGTGGATATGGGTGTCGACACCGCCTGCGGTGAGGATCATGCCTTCACCGGCGATGATCTCGGTGGCCGCGCCGATGGCGATGGTCACATCGGGCTGGATATCCGGGTTGCCGGCCTTGCCGATGGCGGCGATGCGGCCGTTCTTCAGGCCCACGTCGGCCTTGACGATGCCCCAGTGGTCGATGATGAGCGCGTTGGTAATCAGCGTGTCGACGACGTCGTCGGCGTTCAACTGGCCCTGGCCCATGCCGTCGCGGATGACCTTGCCGCCGCCGAACTTCACTTCCTCGCCGTAAACGGTGAAGTCCTTCTCGACCTCGACCCACAGCTCGGTGTCGGCCAGACGCACACGGTCGCCGACGGTGGGGCCGAACATGTCGGCGTAGGCTTGTCTGGAAATCTTCATGACGCTTCCTTGAATTCAAAGAGAGATCACGGGTGTTGCAGCTTCCGTAGGAGCGCGCTTGCCCGCGATTTGCGATGGTCCTGTGACATGGTTATCGCTGACCCGACGCTGTCGCGGGCAAGCGCGCTCCTACAGGGGCGCCGGAAACTAGAGGTCGCCCATCACCCGCCCGGCAAACCCGAACACCCGGCGATGCCCGGCCAGGTCAACCAGCTCGACTTCCCGCGACTGCCCCGGCTCAAAGCGCACGGCGGTGCCCGCCGGGATGTTCAGGCGCATGCCGCGGCTGGTTGCGCGGTCGAAGGTCAGGGCGTCGTTGGTTTCGAAAAAATGGAAATGCGAGCCGACCTGAATGGGCCGGTCGCCGCTGTTGGCGACGCTCAGGGTGACGGTGCGGCGGCCGACATTGAGTTCGATCTCGCCGGGCTGGATCTGGTATTCACCAGGAATCATGCGCTCTTCCTCGACAGTAATTTGTAATAGATGGCGGTGGCCCGGTATTCGCCGTCGGGGTTGCAGGCGTAGTCCGGCAGCTTGCCGCACAGCACGTAGCCCAAGGCGCGATAGAAATCTTCAGCCGGGGAGCCGGCCAGGGTGTCCAGGAACAGCAGCCCGCGCTGATGCTGGTGCGCGGCCTGTTCCACGGCGTGCATCAGTTGCGTGGCCAGGCCATGGCGGCGGGCGTGCTGCATCACCAGAAGCTTCTGCACCTCGGCACGATTGAGTCCGTTGGCCTTCTGGCACAGGGCAAGCTGCACCGTGGCCAGCACCTGCTCGTCCTGCACCACGACCCACAGCAACACGTTGCCTTGCTCGACCTCGGTCTTGACGCCACTCCACCATTGATAGGCCTCGTCGGCATTGATGTCGGCCATGAAGCCCACCGACGCGCCATGCTCGACGGCATCGAGCAACACGCTCACCAGGCCCTGGTGGTAGTGCGCAAAGCTTTCACGGGTCACGCGTCGCAGTTGAGCAGCATTCATGGCGGACATTCCTTTCAGAGAGGGAAGATCAGGCTTTGGCCGGGGCTTGCGAAGGTGGTGCCGAAGCGCCCGGCGACAGGTCAAGTTGCATGAAGGTCAGGTCCAGCCAGCGGCCGAACTTGGTGCCGACCTGCGGCATCTGCCCGGTGGTGACGAAGCCTTCGCGTTGATGCAGGTAGATCGATGCGGCGTTCCCGCTTTCGATGGCCGCGACCATCATGTGCTTGTCGCAGGCCCGGGCGCGTTCGATCAGCGCCTTCATCAGCAGGGGGCCCAGGCCGTTGCCGCGCTGGTCGGCGCGCACGTACACCGAATGCTCCACCGTGTGGCGGAAGCCTTCGAAGGGGCGCCAGTCGCCAAACGAGGAGTAGCCCAGCACCTGATCGGCGTCATCGACCACCACCAGGATCGGATAGGCCTGGGTCTGGCGGGCGGCGAACCACGCCTGGCGGTTGGCAAGGTCCACCGGTTGTTCGTTCCAGATCGCCGTGGTGTTGAGTACGGCGTCGTTGTAGATGTCCAGCACGGCAGGCATGTCAGTCAGCAGTGCGTCACGAATCGTATAAGTCATGTTCGTTTTCACTTGTTCAAAAAGCAGTTTCAGGCGATGGGCTGGTGCACGGTGACCAGTTTGGTGCCGTCGGGAAAGGTCGCCTCGACCTGGATCTCCGGGATCATTTCCGGCACGCCTTCCATCACCTGTTCGCGGCTCAGCAGGGTGGTGCCGTAGTGCATCAGTTCGGCGACGGTCTGGCCATCGCGCGCGCCTTCCAGGAGGGCGGCGGAGATGAAGGCCATGGCTTCCGGGTAATTGAGTTTCAAACCCCGTGCCAACCGCCGCTCGGCCACCAGGCCTGCGGTGAAGATCAGCATCTTGTCTTTTTCGCGTGGAGTCAGGTCCATGTGTTTTTCCGTTTCAAAACCAGATAAGTGAAGACACCCCAACCCTGTAGGAGCGCGCTTGCCCGCGATGGCGCAATACCTGTGCCATGGATATCGACTGGCACAACGCATCGCGGGCAAGCGCGCTCCTACAACGGTTTGGCGGCGATCAGGTACTCCAGATCCTCGGCGCCACCGCCTCGCGGCCAAGCAGGGCCGGGCGCAGCAGCTTCCACAATTCAATCAGCCAGGCTCGCGCATGCAGCGCTTCGTCGGCCAGGCAGCGGGCGACGATCAGCCCCGGCAACTGGCTCAGGTCGCCACGTACCGGAGAATGCTCAGCCCGTTCACGGCACCGCTCCAGCAGTTCTGCGTCTATTTCTCCGGTCACGATCAGCGTCGCGAACACCGGTTTGCCGTCCAGCCCGATCGGCGAATCCAGCAGGCCATCGTCGCCTGTAATGCGCTGGCGCTCATGCCACAACAGCTTGCCGTCGCGGCGAATGTCCAGATGCGCCTGAAAGTGGCCCTGATCGAAACGCTCGCCACTGGCGGGCCGCCCAAGGGCCACCACGTCCCAGTAGAACAGCCGGGCATCGCCTTCAAGCTCGATGCGCGTGGTCAGTTCGGCCTTGGCCTGGCTGAAGACAATCGTCTCCTGCGGCAGCCATTCCAGGGTTGCGCCTGCCGCGACCTTCAGCTCAAGTTGCTGATACGCAGGCCCCGCCGCGCGATACCACTTGGCCGCGCCGGGGCTGGTCAGTTGCGCCCAGGCATCGGGGCCGACCGTGGCGCTGATGTCCAGCCGGTCACCCCCGGCGATGCCGCCGGGCGGGTGGACGATGATGTGCTGGCACACCTCAGGGCCTTCGGCATACAGGTGTTTCTGCACCCGCAGGGGCCCCTTGTGGCGGCGCTCGACCGGCCGCGTGCTGTCGCCGAAACGGCCATAGCCCAGCGCCAGCTCGGCGTGCCAGCTGGGGGTGAACAGGGCGGTGTGGGCAGGAAGATTCATAGTCTTGGTTATCGTATTTCGAAGGCGTCTACCTTAGCCGATCGGCGCGTCAAATGGTCACCAGACCACGCACGCCTTCGGCTTCCATGTTCTCGCCACGGCCCTGCTGAATGATCTCGCCACGGGACATGACGATGTACTGGTCGGCCAGCTCGGCGGCAAAATCGTAGAACTGCTCGACCAGCAGAATCGCCATGTCGCCACGCTCGGCGAGCTTCTTGATGACGGCGCCGATTTCCTTGATGACCGACGGCTGAATACCTTCTGTAGGTTCATCGAGAATCAGCAGGCGAGGGCGGCTGGCCAGTGCTCGGCCAATCGCAAGCTGTTGCTGCTGGCCACCCGAGAGGTCGCCGCCACGGCGATGCTTCATCTGCAGCAGCACCGGGAACAGCTCGTAGATGAACGCGGGCACCTCTTTGGCTTGGGAACCGGGGAAGCGGGAAAGGCCCATCAGCAGGTTTTCTTCCACGGTCAGCCGCCCGAAAATCTCCCGGCCCTGTGGCACGTAGGCGATGCCCGCGTGCACGCGCTGATGCGGCTTGAAACCGGTGATCGGCTTGCCTTCCCACTGCACCGCACCTTCCTTGGCCGGGAGCAGGCCCATCAGGACCTTGAGCAAGGTGGTCTTGCCCACGCCGTTGCGGCCCAGCAGGCAGGTGACTTCGCCGATCTTCACATCGAAAGACAGGCCGCGCAGGATGTGGCTGCCGCCGTAGAACTGATGAAGCTGATTAACGGTTAACAATTTGATTTCCTCGATTCATCAGCCTCAAGCGGCAAGCTTCAAGCTGCAAGAAAAAGCGGGCCGGAGTACGCACTCTCGTAGCAGCACGGCTTGCCGGCGGGGCGGTGTGTCAGCCCACACTGGATTGCCTGACCCACCGCTCCCGCCGGCAAGCCGTGCTGCTACGGGGTATCAGCGGCCCAGATAAACCTCGATCACCCGCTCATCGGCCTGCACTTCTTCCAGCGACCCTTCGGCCAGCACGCTGCCCTGGTGCAGCACAGTGACGTGGTCGGCGATGGTGCCGACGAAGCCCATGTCGTGCTCGACCACCATCAGCGAATGCTTGCCCGCCAGGCTCTTGAACAGTTCGGCGGTGAATTCGGTTTCGGCGTCGGTCATGCCTGCCACCGGCTCGTCGAGCAGCAGCAATTGCGGGTCCTGGACCAGCAGCATGCCGATCTCCAGAAACTGCTTCTGGCCGTGGGACAACAATCCCGCCGGACGCGAGCGCGAGGTGCCCAGGCGGATCGTTTCCAGCACTTCGTCGATGCGGTCGCGCTGTTCGCCATTGAGCCGGGCCCGCAGGCTGGCCCACACCGATTTGTCGGTCTTCTGCGCCAGCTCCAGGTTCTCGAACACGCTCAAGGCTTCGAACACCGTGGGTTTCTGAAACTTGCGGCCGATGCCGGACTGGGCGATCTGCACCTCGCTCATGCGGGTCAGATCCAGCGTCTCGCCGAACCAGGCCTTGCCGTGGGAGGGGCGGGTCTTGCCGGTGATGACGTCCATCAGCGTGGTCTTGCCCGCGCCGTTGGGGCCGATGATGCAGCGCAGCTCGCCCACGCCGATGTACAGGTTCAGGTCGTTGAGCGCCTTGAAGCCGTCGAAGCTGACGCTGATGTCTTCCAGGGTCAGGATGGTGCCGTGCAGCGTGTTCAGGCCACGGCCTGCCGTCTGGCCAAGGCCGATGGCGTCGCGGCTGGTGCCGGCGTCGCTGTTGGGATCAAGCACCGGGTCGAAAGCCGGCGTTGGTGAACTCTTCATTGTTCTCCCCTTTTCTTGAGCAGGCCGATCACGCCCTTGGGCAGGTACAGCGTCACCACAATGAACAGCGCGCCGAGGAAGAACAGCCAGTATTCCGGGAAGGCCACGGTGAACCAGCTCTTCATGCCGTTGACCAGGCCTGCGCCCAGCAGCGGGCCAATCAGCGTGCCGCGCCCGCCCAGGGCGACCCACACGGCGGCTTCAATGGAGTTGGTCGGCGACATTTCGCTGGGGTTGATGATGCCGACCTGGGGCACATACAGCGCGCCCGCAAGGCCACACAAGACAGCGCTCAGCACCCAGACGAACAGCTTGAAACCACGCGGATCGTAGCCGCAGAACATCAGGCGGTTCTCTGCATCACGCACGGCGGTCAGCACCCGGCCGAACTTGCTGCGCGCCAGGCGCCAGCCCACGAACAGGCTGCCGACCAGCAGGGCCACCGTGAGCAGAAACAGCACCGCCCGCGTGCCCTGGGAAGTGATGCTGAAGCCCAGGATGCTGCGGAAGTTGGTAAAGCCGTTGTTACCGCCAAAGCCGGTTTCGTTGCGGAAAAACAGCAACATCCCGGCGAAGGTCAGGGCTTGGGTCATGATCGAGAAATACACGCCCTTGATCCGCGAGCGAAAGGCGAAGAAGCCGAACACCAGCGCCAGCAATCCTGGCGCCAGCACCACCAGGCACAGGGCCCAGAGGAAGTGCTGGGTGCCGACCCAGTACCACGGCAGCTCGGTCCACGACAGGAAGGTCATGAAGGCCGGCAGGCTGTCGCCCGAGGCTTCGCGCATCAGGTACATGCCCATCGCGTAACCGCCCAGGGCGAAGAACAGGCCGTGGCCCAGCGACAGCAGGCCTGCGTAACCCCACACCAGGTCCAGCGCCAGGGCGACGATGGCGTAGCAGAGAATCTTGCCTACCAGCGTCAGGGTGTAGGCCGACACTTGCAGGCTATTGCCTTCGGGCAGCAGCGACAGCAGCGGCAGGGCGATCAGCAGGGCGAGGATGACCACGCCCACCGAGATCGTGACTTTGGTGCCAGCGCGTTGCGCGGCGGTAACCATCAATGGCTGGTTCATCAGTCGATCACCCGTCCTTTGAGCGCGAACAGCCCTTGCGGACGTTTCTGGATAAACAGAATGATCAGCGCCAGGATCAGGATCTTGCCCAGCACTGCGCCGATTTGCGGTTCGAGAATCTTGTTGGCGATGCCAAGGCCGAAGGCCGCCATCACGCTGCCGGCCAGTTGCCCGACACCGCCGAGCACCACCACCAGGAACGAGTCGATGATGTAGCTCTGGCCCAGGTCAGGGCCGACGTTGCCGATCTGGCTCAGAGCCACGCCACCAAGGCCTGCGATCCCGGAGCCGAGCCCGAAGGCCATCATGTCGATACGCCCGGTGGGCACGCCGCAGCAGGCGGCCATGTTGCGGTTCTGGGTCACGGCGCGCACGTTCAGGCCCAGACGGGTCTTGTTCAGCAGCAGCCAGGTCAGCACCACCACGAACAGCGCGAAGCCAATGATGATGATCCGGTTGTACGGCAGCACCAGGTTCGGCAGCACCTGAATGCCGCCGGACAGCCACTCGGGGTTGGCGACTTCGACGTTCTGCGCGCCGAACACCACGCGAATCAACTGGATCAGCATCAGGCTGATGCCCCAGGTGGCGAGCAGGGTTTCCAGCGGGCGGCCGTACAGGTGACGAATCACCGTGCGCTCCAGCGCCATGCCGATGCAGGCCGTTACGAAGAACGCCACCGGCAGCGCCACCAGCGGATACAGCTCCAGCGCACCCGGCGCGTAACGTTGAAACATCAGTTGCACGACATAGGTGGCGTAGGCGCCGAGCATCAGCATTTCGCCGTGGGCCATGTTGATGACGCCCAACAGGCCAAAGGTGATCGCCAGCCCCAATGCTGCCAGCAGCAGGATCGAACCGAGCGAAACGCCGCTGAACACCTGGCCGATCACTTCGCCGATCATCAGCTTGCGTTTGACCTGCGCCAGGCTGGTCTCGGCCGCGAGGCGTACGGTGGGGTCGGTTTCGACGTTGGGTTCGAGCAGGTTCTGCAGACGCGTGCGGGCCAGCGGGTCGCCGGTTTCGCCCAACAGACGCACGGCGGCCAGGCGCACGGTCGGGCTTGAGTCCACCAGTTGCAGATTGGCCAGCGCCAGGCTCAGGGCCGAGTGCACGGCATCGTTTTTTTCAGCGGCGACCTGCTGCATCAGCAGTTGCAGTTGGGCAGGGCGGGCGCTCTTTTGCAGTGTCAGCGCGGCGGCCAGGCGCAGTTTGGCGTCGGCGGCGAGCAGTTGGTGACTGGCCAGCGCGGTTTCCACGAGGCCGCGCAGGCGGTTGTTCAGGCTGATCGCTTGCGGCTCGTCGGGATTGGGCGCGTCGGCCAGTGCCGGTGCGGCTGGATCGACGGCGGTGAAGCTGTCATCGCTGTTCTGGATGAAGGCGCGGTTGCTGCTGTCGGCGGCCACGCGGCCTTCCTGCAGGGCAACCAGCAGTTCAACGCGCGCCGGGTCGGGCTTGGCGGCCCAGGCTTCCAGCAGTTCGGCACGTTGAGAGGACTCGGCGGCGACAAAGTCACCGGCATCGCTGGCATGGGCTGCGAAAGGCAGCAGCAGGCACAGGGTAAGGATGAGGTGGTGGAGAGATCTGGGCATATCGTTTGGCCTTGGTGTCGGCGTCCTGTAGGAGCGCGCTTGCCCGCGACGGGGTGTGTCAGGCGACCTCGATGACACAGACCCACCGCCGTCGCGGGCAAGCGCGCTCCTACAAGGAAATTGCGTCGAGTCGAGGGCGTGCCCCGACCCGACAGCGCGTTGCTTAGTTACTCTTCACCGCATAATCCGGCTTCTTGTCGTTGCCCGGAATGAACGGGCTCCAAGGCTGGGCGCGCAGTGGCTCCTTGGTTTTCCAGACTACGTTGAACTGACCGTCGGCCTTGATCTCGCCGATCATCACCGGCTTGTGCAGGTGGTGGTTGGTCTTGTCCATTTCCAGGGTGAAGCCCGACGGCGCGGCGAAAGTCTGGCCGGCCATGGCTTCACGGACTTTATCCACATCGGTGGACTTGGCTTTCTCGACCGCCTGGGCCCACATGTGGATGCCCACGTAGGTGGCTTCCATCGGATCGTTGGTCACCGCCTTGTCGGCGTTCGGCAGGTTGTGCGCCTTGGCGTAGGCTTTCCAGTCGGCGACGAACTTGGTGTTCACCGGATTCTTGACCGACTCGAAGTAGTTCCAGGCGGCCAGGTTGCCCACCAGCGGCTTGGTGTCCACGCCGCGCAGTTCTTCCTCGCCCACCGAGAAGGCCACCACCGGTACGTCGGTGGCTTTCAGGCCCTGGTTGCCCAGTTCCTTGTAGAACGGCACGTTGGAGTCGCCGTTGACGGTGGAGATCACAGCGGTCTTGCCGCCTGCCGAGAACTTCTTGATGTTGGCCACGATGGTCTGGTAATCGCTGTGGCCGAACGGGGTGTAGACCTCTTCGATGTCGCTGTCCTTCACGCCTCTGGAGTGCAGGAACGAGCGCAGAATCTTGTTGGTGGTGCGCGGGTAGACGTAGTCGGTGCCCAGCAGGAAGAAGCGCTTGGCCGCGCCGCCGTCTTCGCTCATCAGGTACTCGACTGCGGGAATCGCCTGCTGGTTAGGCGCAGCGCCGGTGTAGAACACGTTTGGCGACATTTCTTCGCCTTCGTATTGCACCGGGTAGAACAGCAGGCCGTTCAGCTCTTCGAAGACTGGCAATACCGATTTGCGCGACACCGAGGTCCAGCAACCGAACACCACCGAGACCTTGTCCTGGGTCAGCAACTGACGGGCCTTCTCGGCGAACAGCGGCCAGTTGGACGCAGGGTCCACCACCACCGCTTCCAGCTTCTTGCCATTGACGCCGCCCTTGGCGTTGATTTCGTCGATGGTCATCAGCGCCATGTCCTTGAGCGACGTCTCGGAGATGGCCATGGTGCCGGACAAAGAATGCAGAATGCCGACCTTGATGGTCTCGGCGGCCTGAACGGTCCAGGTCATGCCCATGGCGGCGATCGATGCGGACAAGGTGAACGCTTTAAGCAAACTGCGACGCTTCATTGGCTAGCTCCATTCTTCGATTTTTTGAAATGACGGCGGTTGGCGGTGCCGGGAGTTGAGGCTGAAGAGCTCATAGCAAAGGCTGGGCCAAGGCAGAAAATGCCGAAAAATCAAAGGGGTTCGAAACATTCAGGAAGCGGTTTGCACCAATGTGGGATCAGCAGGGTGCCGTGGTGCGCAGGTTGCGCCGATGTGGTGCGGGGAAGTTGACGAGGTCGACAGGATTTCGGCTGCACCACTGACCTGTAGGAGCGTGGCTTGTCCCGCGAACGGCGACGAAGTCGTCGCAATTCGGTTGATGCGGTGCGTCGGACGGAGTGCGGCGTCAGGTTTTACTGCCGGTACCCGGCAGGTCGCGGGCAAGCGCGCTCCTACAGGTCGTACACGCGGAGGTAAAAACAAGGGCGGGGCCTGAAACCGGAAATGAGGAGGAATTCATCACTAAACCACTCAAAAAGGTTCCAGGCCCCGCAGGACGCAATCTAAGCTGTTGCCGCCGTTTTGGCAAAGCGCGAAAGGGCTATCCGATCGAGCAGCCACACAGCCAGCATGGAAATCCCGACGAGCGGGAAGGCAACGCCCAGGACAATCATCACGATAGTCGCAATTTTCCAGCGTGGCAGATCATGACGCAGCGGCGGGACGCCAAAGCCGTTTTGCGGGCGGCGTTTCCACCAGATCACGATCCCGCTCACCGAGCTGAGCAGCACCATCAGGCAGATGAACAGGATGACCAACTGGTTGAACCAGCCAAACATCTTGCCCTCGTGCAGCATCACACCCAGCTCGGTGGCCCTGGATACCGTGCTGTAATCCTGATAGCGCACGTCGGCCAGCACCTTGCCGCTGTATTGGTCGATGTGCAGGGTGGCGTCGTTGCGCGGATCGTCGGCGAACACCGACACCGTGAATACACCGTCGGCGGTTTTCGGCGCGCTGATGCTGTAGCCGGGCTCGATCTTGCGTTCACTGGCGATGTCCACCACCCGTTGCAGGGTGACGACAGGGGCCGCCGGGGCGCTGGACATGCCGCCATGGTTCATGTGCTCGGCGTGATCACCCGAAGACACTGGCATCGGCGTGTTTTCCATGGCCCAGGGTACGGTCTGCACGGCAGCAGTGTTCAGATCGCCCGCCTGCCTGTCGGACTTGGGCACGTCGTTCCACATCGCCGCCGGAAAGGTGTTCCAGACATCGGCGTAGACCTTGCCCCACATGCCGGTCCAGGTCATGCCACTGAGCAGCATGAACAGCAGCGCCACCGAACCCCAGAAACCGGTCACCGCATGCAGGTCACGCCACAACACCCGACCGCGTGCAGTGACGCGAGGCCAGAGCACGCCAGCCGGCGAGCGCCCCCTCGGCCACCACAGGTACAGGCCCGACACCACCAGCACGATGCCCCAGCCGGCAGCCAGCTCCACCAGCCGATCGCCGACGGTGCCGATCATCAGCTCGCCGTGGATCTCACGGGCCATGGCCTGCAGGTTGCTCTTGGCGTCCTGGGTGCCGAGGATCTTGCCGCTGTAGGGGTCGATGAACAGGTTGGTTTCGCGGCCGTCCTGCTTGATCACGAACTGCGCGCTGCTTTCGGCATTCACTGGCGGCAGGTACTTGCTGATCGGTGCCTGTGGATAAGCCGCAAGCACGCGCTGTTGTTGCTCGTCGGCGCTGAGCATGTGATGCGCCGGTTTGACGGTCAAAAGGTCGCTGTACATCAGCGAATCGAGCTGGGGCTTGAACAGGTAAATCATGCCGGTCAGCGACAGCATGATCATGAAAGGGGCGACGAACAGGCCGGCATAGAAATGCCAGCGCCACGCCAGGTTATAGAACGACACGTTTGGTTTGGACATGATGCAACGCTCCCGTCAGGGAAGAACACGGCGCAGCGCGCGGGCGCACGCAAGTGGCCAGCGGATACGGAATCTTTTTTCAGGGTTCAGGCGACGGAGGCGAGGGGCGGGGCGCGGGTACGGGCGTTGGGAAAGATGTTGCGCTGGGCGTGGCCCTGTTGTGGGGCCGCATTATAGAAATCGGCGGGTTTGGGCGGGATGGGGGCCGCCACTGCCAGGGTCTGGGTCAACGCCGGGCAACTGAACAACAGGGTGCAATAACCGCATTTGGCCCAGATCACGTGGTCTGGGGCTGCAACCTCAGGCGCGGTGGCGTGGTGCCCGCCGTGGTCTGCCGAGGCGGCCTTCATTGGCGCAGCCATGTCCATGCCGGCCGGCATCGACATTCCCGCGTGATGCTCCATCGGCATCGACTGGGAAATCAGCGGGCCGATGAAGATCATCAGCATGGCGAACAGGCTCAGCCAGGCAGCCGGCGTGTTGCGGGATGCTGGGGCGGACTGGGCGCGGATCGCGGGCACGGGTTTCATGGCGCTTCAGCTTCGACGGTCAAAAGCCATCAATGAACGTGGGCCGGAGCTGCGTCTGGTGCCTGTTTCTGCACCATGACATCGACGGTCACGTCGCCGGTTTTCTCGAAGTGCAGGGTCAGCGGGAATTTCTGCCCATCAACGAGCTTCGAGCGGTCCTTCAGATCCAGCAGCATGACGTGGTAAGCCATGGGCGCGAAGGTCACCGCGCCGCCGGCCGGGATGTCCACCGTCTCGACTTGCTGCATCTTCATCAGGCCGTCTCTGTTCACGTGCTCGTGCAATTGAGCGGTGCCGGCAATGGGGCTGTCGACACCGGTCAGGCGATCGGCGTCGGGACCTGCATTGCTGATCACGAAATACGCCGCAACCGTGGGCGCATTCGGCGGCAGCTCCATCGACCAAGGGTGGGCGATAGCTAGATGGCCTTTTGCATACTCATGAGCATCAACATAGCAGGCCGGCATCAGCAGCGCTGCCAGCAACAGGAATTTTTTCAGCATGGGTGACCTCTCTCAATCCATTCAGATACGCGAAGTACGGCGTGAACGAACGATCAGACGCGAGGAGAGGCTCTGGGACTGAGGCTGGGCCACAGAATGCGGGGAGGCGCGTGGAAAACCACCAGCACATCCGGCAGACGAACGGGCTGCACGAAGGTCAGGAAACCGAGCTGGTTACCGGCCGGAACCGCCACCATCGTCAAGGCCCCGGAACAACACGGGCAATGCTGCATCACCCCGTGATCGGAACGGTCCGGCGCCTGCTGGTCGGCCGGCGCAATGTTCGTTGCCACCAGGCGCGGGCCATTGCTCGTACAGAAACTGCCCCACAACACCTGCTCACCCTGCGTACGCGGCATGGTCGGCGTCATGGGCATCGCCAACATCCCGAACAGGAGCGCAAAGCACGCAATCCAGGCAAAGGCCCGGCGCCGCTTGAAGCTCTGTAGGGATTGTTGTTGTGTGTTCATGTCGGCCATTTAGCCTGAATGATGGGGAGATGTAAAAAGACTGAGTGCGGCGTTATGTCGCGGGGTCAGGGATGGGCCTTGATTCCGGATAGGCGGGCCACGGCTAATGCAATGTTTTGCTCCGCTTTCCTCACAAGCGAGCCATCTCCTGGATCGAGTTCGCGGCAAGCTTTCAGATAGCCGTCCATATCATCGGGTGTTTCCAGATACTCGGCGACATTGAACGGCGCAAAACTCTCCCGTTCAGGCAAAATCGGATGGGGGCACTCTTCAAGATCTTTCTGCAAGAGAATGGCCGTTGTCATCTCTCCGCGCTGACAGAGTTCGCGAGCCTGATCCGAAACCCCTTCTGTAAACTCAGCGTCTTTCTGCATTCTCTCGAAGATCGTTTCTTTCACTGATCGGGTGAGCCTCATGGCATTTTTTCCTGTGCATTAGTGCGTGTGCGCATGAGCTAAGGTTACGAGGCCAATTCGTCGCCGACCATACGCTGAGCTTGATAGCTTGCGCTCGATCACAAGGTCTGAGGAGTTACATAGTTATTGCGTTTAGAACTTCCGCAACA
Organism: Pseudomonas sp. NPDC090203; assembly: GCF_044746765.1. Classification (NCBI taxonomy): domain Bacteria; kingdom Pseudomonadati; phylum Pseudomonadota; class Gammaproteobacteria; order Pseudomonadales; family Pseudomonadaceae; genus Pseudomonas; species Pseudomonas sp. NPDC090203. The sequence continues at coordinate 218,208 of NZ_JBIVCV010000008.1, read as the reverse complement.
CTCCCAAACTCCCGATCCACCCCCACCAACACCGGCCGTTTCAGTACCAGCACCGGCACACCACGCTCCCGCGCGACGTCCAGCTTGGGCTCGGTGGCGCTGCTGCCGCTGTTCTTGCTGATCAGCACGTCGATATCGCGACGTTCGAACAACTCGCGTTCGTCCTCGATCCGGAACGGCCCGCGGGCGCCGATGACTTCGCAGCGCTCGTTGTCGGGGTAGGTGTCGAGGGCGCGCAGGGTCCAGAACTGGTGTTCGGGGATTTCGTGCAGGTGTTCCAGCGGCTCGCGGCCCAGGGTGAACAGGGGGCGTTTGAAGGGGGCGAGGGCGGAGATGAGTTCGGCCCAGTTGGCCACTTCACGCCAGTCGTCATCCGGGCCTGCCTGCCACGCGGGGCGACGCAAGGCCCAGCAGGGAATACCCGTGAGTTTTGCGGCAGTCGCTGCGTTGAAGCTGATCTGCGCGGCGTAGGGATGAGTCGCGTCGAGGATCAGACTGATCCCTTCGTCATGTACGAATTGCGCCAAGCCTTCGGCGCCGCCATACCCGCCGACCCGCACCTGGCATTGCAGATCAGACGGCACCCGGCCTACACCTGCCAGGCTGTAGACGTGTTCAGGCCCCAGGGTTCGGGCGATGGCGAGCGCTTCGGTCACGCCGCCCAGCAACAAGATGCGTTTCATGTGAGGGCTCCTGCGTGGCCGACGATGCCGCCCTGACGGTCGATGGCGAAGACTTCCACCTGCACCTGGGCGGGCACCACGCTGCGGGCGAAATCCAGCGCGTGCTGGCACACCGCATCTCCCAGCGGCACGCCGACCTTCGAGGCCATGGCCAGCGCCTGCTGGCTGGTATTGGCTTCTCGAATGCCTTGTTGCAACCCGGCATCCGCGCCTACATCCGCCGCCCATTGCGCCAATTGTTCAAGGTCGATGCTGGAGTGGCGACTGTGCAGGTCCATGTGGCCGGCGGCCAGTTTGCTGATCTTGCCGAAGCCGCCGCACAGGCTGAGTTTATCCACAGGCACTTTGCGCAGGTGCTTTAGCACGGCGCCGACGAAGTCGCCCATCTCGATCAGGGCGATGTCGGGGAACTGGTAGACCCGGCGCATGGTGTCTTCGCTGGCGTTGCCGGTGCAGGCGGCGATGTGCTGGTAGCCGTTGGTCCTGGCCACATCGATGCCCTGGTGAATCGAAGCGATGTAGGCCGCGCAGGAGAACGGCCGCACGATGCCGCTGGTGCCTAGAATCGACAGCCCGCCAAGAATGCCCAAGCGCGGGTTCATGGTCTTGAGTGCCAGCTCGCCGCCGTTGTTCACGCAGACCGTCACTTCGAAGCCACCTGCATAGCCTCGTTCGGTGGCAAGTGCCGTCAGGTGTTCGGTCATCATTCGCCGAGGCACCGGGTTGATCGCCGGTTCCCCCACGCCCAGCACCAGGCCAGGCCGGGTTACGGTGCCCACGCCCGGGCCTGCGACAAAACGCACGCCGGGTTCGGATATCAAGCGCACCTGGGAATACAGCAGCGCGCCGTGGGTGACGTCCGGGTCATCGCCGGCATCTTTGATCGTGCCGGCCTCGGCGCCGCTCGCCAGTGGGCGGCAGAACTCCAGGCGCATCGTCACCTGCTTGCCCTTGGGCAGGGTGATCTCGATGGCATCGTTGGTCTCGTCCGCCAGCAACAGGCGCGCCGCCGCCAGCGAGGTCGCCGTGGCGCAACTGCCTGTGGTCAGCCCGCTGCGCAGGGGCGCGGGTTGTTCGGCGGTTTCTTCGCGCATCAGGGTTTGATCGCTTCGAGCAGGGTGATCGGCAGCGCCTGACGCCAGGTGTCGAACTTGCCCAGTGGCTTGGAATGCGCAAGGTGCACGCGGGTCAATTCGCCGCCATGGGCCTCGCGCCAGTTGACCAGCATCGCTTCGCTTTGCAGGGTGACGGCGTTGGCCACCAGCCGCCCGCCCGGGCGCAACTGTTGCCAGCAAGTGTCCAGCACGCCAGCGCGGGTCACGCCGCCGCCGATGAAAATCGCATCCGGGTGCTCCAGCCCTTCAAGGGCATCTGGCGCCCGACCGCGCACCAGTTGCAGGCCGGGCACGCCCAGCGCGTCGCGGTTGAATTCGATCAACTGTTGCCGCTCTTCATTGGCCTCGATGGCCACGGCGCGGCAGGTCGGGTGAGCGCGCATCCACTCGATGCCGATGGAACCGCAACCCGCACCGACATCCCATAGCAGCTGCCCGGGAACCGGAGCGAGGCGGGCCAGCGTAATGGCGCGCACATCGCGTTTGGTCAACTGGCCGTCATGGCGAAAGGCGTCATCCGGCAGGCCGCCCAGGGGCGACAGGCGCAGGGTGTCGGGCGCGGCGCGGCAGTCGATGGCGACCAGGTTCAGCGCCGCAATTTCCGGGTTCGACCACTCGTTGGCGATGCCCTCGATGCGCCGCTCAACTGGCCCGCCGAGGTGCTCCAGCACCGTCATATGACTGGGGCCGAATCCGCGATCACGCAGCAGGGCGGCAATCGCAGCGGGGCTCGTGCCGTCATTGCTCAACACCAGAAGGCGCAAGCCGTGATGCAGTTGCGCATTCAGCGCCGCCAACGGGCGAGCCACCACAGACAGCGTCACCACATCCTGCAACGCCCAGCCCAGTCGAGCGGCGGCCAGGGAATAGGAAGAAGGCGCAGGGATCACCCGCATCTGCTCGACAGGCACTTGACGCGACAGACTCACGCCCACGCCGTAGAGCATTGGATCGCCGCTGGCGATCACACAGACCGGCTGCCCACGCAGCTCCAGCACCGGGTGCAGGGAAAACGGGCTCGGCCACTGGTGCCGCTCGGCCTGAATACAAGGCGGCAGCAGCTCCAGCTGGCGCGAACTGCCAAACACCTGCCGAGCCTGCAACAACGCATGCCGGGCATTCCTGCCCAACCCCTTGAAGCCGTCCTCACCGATTCCCACGACTGTCAGCCACGGCGACATGTATTGCCCTCAACCTGAATCTGCCACAGGCCGGTCTGGGTGGCCTGTGGATAAGGTCGGCATGATACCGCGCCAAAGGCCCCGTTTTGTAAGGCTTTATGAAGCAGCTTGTGGGGCGTTTCCGAAAGTCGCGTAAGCGCGCCGTTTTAAGCCCTCTGTGTAATGACAGGCTCCAAACCATGAATCTATCTTCCGGTCATTCGTGCCGACGATCAGGTTGATCCTTCCATGTTTGGACCTTATGCCTTCATCAATGACCGCTCGCAAAACCTGTCCGGCTACAGGGACAGCGTGCTGCTCAGAGGTCACGCCCGGACCAAGTTCGATCAGCTCAACGCCCATCTGGGCCTTGGGCTCAATGTTCTGCCGGGGGAGCTGATTCTCCTGGGGGACGAATCGACCAGCATGTGCACGCCCCATGAGCAACAGTTGATGTCCTACGCCCGGGATGTGCGCCAGACGTTGATGCCGAGCAATGCCGCCAGTTCCCATGCCGCGGTCCAGAACTATGACCTTTTGCAGAACATCATGTCCTACGGCTCCATAGGCGTTGGCAGCGTGACCTCGGGATGGGCGACGCACCTGAACGCTGTGCAGGACACGTTGAAAGAGATCAACGGGACCTACCAGAAGTGGCGCTCCGGCGTTTTCACCAAGGATCAGTTCGTAGCCCATCGGCAGAAGCTGTTCACGGTACTCGATGGGCAACTGCGGGGCATCGGACGCTGGGGTACTGGACTGAGAAACAACTCGACGATCAAGAAGATGCTCGGGATTTCCAGCAAGCGCTACTGGGCGAACGGAGAAATTCGCGATTACGCCAAGAACCTTAAGCGCATTAATAACGTTGCGCGCAACTTGAGCGCAGGAACGTTGGTCGGGGTCACGCTGGATCTGGGCGCAGGTGCAATGGAAATCTCCGAGGCGTGTTCCTCCGGGCGTGAGCAGGAATGCACAAGGGCCAAGTTTGTTGAGGTGGGGAAGATGATGTTGGGCATACCAGCGTCGATGGCCGGTGGCAGGATTGGTGAAAGAGCCTTTGCACAATTGTGTCTACGGCTAGCGGGGCCCAGTCGTGGGGCAAGTATCGCTGTATGCGGGATCGCTGGCGCGGCAGTTGGTGGGTGGGGCAGCGGAAGCGCAGGCTCTTCAAGCGGAGGCATGATGGGGACAATGCTCTATGAGCTGTTGGGAGATGAATAAAGACTTCCTGCGCTGGATACTTTTTGGAGACACTCTGTTGTTACTGTTCAGTTGTGCGGTGTCGTTGTACGTTCAGTGGAAAGTCCTTCCCAAAGTCGAGCAGCAACTTGAAAACTGCAGGATTGTGACGGACGCTAAAGCGTTCTGGGGGACAGGACTACATGGTTGGAGCCATCGGTATGTCATGGTCAATCTGGCGCTTACATCCACTCGTTTGCTTGAAAGGAAGGGGCTGATCGACATCAATGAGGTCAACAACATTTCCAAAGCTCATCGGCGATGGATCTGCATACCTATGCGAGTAGACGGAGTTACCCTCGCCGTGCTGTTGTTCCTCTATTCTCTAGACAAATTCTGCTGATAGCCACACGTAGACGGCCAGCCGACCAACCGCCTTTTCATGCCCGGCGTCAAAGCAGGCATAATATGGCGCTTTCCAGCCCGTCCCTGTCAGGTGATCCCTTGTCCGAGCCGTTGTCCGCTCGCCCGTCTGCTACGCCTCTGCGCCCTTCGGCTTGTCCGGGGTTGTTGCGTATCGTGCCGGCGCTGGATGGCGGGATCTGCCGGATCAAGTTGCCGGGCGGTGTCATCACGACCAGTCAGGCGTTGGCGGTGGCCGATGCTGCCGAGGGTTTTGCCGGCGGCGTGATCGAGGCGACCAATCGGGGCAATCTGCAGATTCGTGGCATCGGGGCCGATCATGACGGCTTGATCGCAGCCCTGCTCGATGCGGGCCTGGGCCCGAAAAATCCTGCCAGCGATGACGTTCGTAACCTGATGCTCAGCCCTGCTGCTGGCGTCGATCCGCAGCAGTTGTTCGATGCTCGGCCGCTTGCTGCGCAGATTCTGCACTCGCTGGAGAATCACCCCCGTTTTCACGAGCTGTCGGCCAAGTTCGCCCTGTCGCTGGACGCAGGCGAAGGCCTGGCGATGCTCGAACATCCGCACGATTTGTGGCTGTCTGCATTGCAGGTCGAGGGCGATACGCTGCTGGGCTTCGGCCTGGCCGGTTGTCCTGCCAGGGATTCGCCGCTGGCTGCGGTGCCGGTTGCGGCAGGCCATGAGTTGGTGGTCGCCGTGCTTGAGCTGTTCCTTGACCGTGCCCGGCCCGATCAGGCGCGTATGCGGCATCTGTTGCAGGAAGTCTCTGTCGAGCAGTTGCTCGCAGATCTGGCTTCGCGGCTGTCGGTGCCGTTGATGACCGGCCCTGCCGTCACTACTCGCAAGCGAGCGCCCGACAAGGCCAATGCGCATATCGGCGTTTACCCTCAGGTGCAGGCCGATCTGGCCTGTGTCGGTGGTGTCGTGCCTTTGGGCCGTTTGACGCCGTCCATGTTGCGCGGTGCCGCGAGGCTTGCCGAGGAACTGGGCGACGGCGCGCTGGTGATGACACCTTGGCAGAGCCTGATGCTGCGCAATGTGCCCACCGCTCGGGTCGCGCTGGCGCTTGAGGGTCTGGCCCTCGCAGGCCTGTTGGTCCATGCCGGCCAGGCCCTGGCGCAGGTGATCGCCTGTACCGGTTCCGCTGCGTGCGCAAAGGGCCTGGCCGACACCAAGGCCGACGCGCTGCAACTGGCCGACTGTCTGCAAGGACATTCGGTGGTCCGGGCTGTACACCTTTCCGGTTGCGAGCGCTCCTGCGCCGCTGCCCATACCGCGCCGATCACCCTGCTTGCGGTGAGCGCCGGGCGTTACGACCTTTATTTTCACCACGCAGACGCGCCGGGTTTCGGCCAGTTGCGTGGGCGAGACCTCACTATTGAAGCAGTCGGTGCGTTGTTGACCGCCGACTCACGGAGCAACACCGATGATTGATTACATCCGCGACGGCCAGGAGATCTATCGCAACTCCTTCGCGATCATTCGCGCCGAAGCCAACCTCGACAGGATCCCGCCCGATCTGGAAAAGCTCGCCGTGCGGGTGATTCACGCCTGCGGCATGGTCGATGCGGTCGACGGCCTGCGGTTCTCCCCTGGCGCGGGTACTGCGGGGCGCCAGGCGCTGGCCGCCGGCGCGCCGATCCTGTGTGACGCGCACATGGTCGCCGAGGGCGTGACCCGCGCCCGTCTGCCGGCCAACAATCAGGTGATCTGCACCCTCAAGAACGAAGGCGTGCCGGCGCTCGCCCAGGAGCTGGGCAACACCCGTTCGGCGGCGGCGCTGGAGCTGTGGCGCCCGCATCTGGAAGGTGCGGTGGTGGTGATCGGCAACGCGCCGACGGCGCTGTTCTACCTGCTGGAAATGATCGACGCCGGTGCGCCCAAGCCCGCGCTGATTCTTGGCTTCCCGGTGGGCTTTGTTGGCGCGGCCGAGTCCAAGGACATGCTCGCTGCCGACAGCCGTGGCGTGCCGTACGTCATCATGCAGGGCCGTCGCGGCGGCAGCGCGATGGCGGCTGCGGCGGTCAACGCACTGGCCACGGAGGTCGAATGATGCAGGCTCGTGGTCGTCTGATCGGGTTGGGCGTCGGGCCCGGGGATCCGGAACTCATTACCGTCAAGGCGCTGCGCCTGTTGCGCGAGTCGCCGGTGGTGGCCTACTTCGTCGCCAAGGGCAAGAAAGGCAACGCCTTCGGCATCATCGAAGGACACTTGCAGGACGCGCAAACCCTGATGCCGCTGGTGTACCCGGTCACCACCGAGGTGTTGCCCGAGCCGATGTCCTACGAGCAGATCATCAGTGATTTCTACGACACCGCCAGCCTGGACGTGGCCGCGCACCTGGATGCCGGGCGCGACGTGGCGGTGATCTGTGAAGGCGATCCGTTCTTCTACGGCTCCTACATGTACCTGCACGATCGCCTCGCCGAGCGCTACGAGGCCCAGGTGATTCCGGGCGTCTGCTCGATGCTGGGTGGCGCTTCGGTGCTCGGTGCGCCGCTGGTGTATCGCAACCAGAGCCTGTCGGTGCTGTCTGGCGTGCTCTCGGCTGACGAACTCAAGCGCAAGCTGGTGGACGCCGATGCCGCGGTCATCATGAAGCTGGGGCGCAACCTGCCCAAGGTGCGTCAGGTGCTGGTGGACGCTGGCCTGGCAGAGCGCGCGCTGTACGTGGAGCGCGCGACCATGAGCAATCAGAAGATCGTGCCGCTGGCCGAGGTCGATCCGACCTCTTCGCCCTACTTCTCGCTGATCATCGTTCCCGGTGAAAGGTGGCAGGGCTGATGGGGGCTTCGAACATGAGAGCGCCGGCCATCGTCATTCTGGGCAAGGGCGCGCTGGCGACGGCGCGAAGGATTCAGCAGATCTACCCACAGGCGTTGATTCACGGCCTGGCCGAGCGCGTCGAAGGGGCGGATCGCAGCTATGCCGATTTCGGTGCAACCCTGCGCCAGTTGTACCAGCAGGACACACCGATCATCGCCCTGTGCGCTGCGGGCATCGTCATTCGCACGCTGGCGCCGGTGTTGCTGGAGAAGGGCGCCGAGCCGCCGGTGCTGGCCGTGGCCGAAGATGGCAGCGCCGTGGTGCCGCTGCTCGGCGGGTTGGGCGGGGTCAATGTCATGGCCCGGGAAATCGCCGCAGGGCTTGATACTGCGCCAGCCATTACCACCAGCGGCGAGCTGCGCTTTGGCACCTGCCTGCTCAACCCACCGGCCGGCTACGCGCTGGGCGACCTGGAGCTGGGCAAGCGCTTCGTCTCCGATCTGCTGTCTGGCGAGAGCGTGCGCATCGAAGGTGCCGCGCCGTGGCTGGCCCAGGCGCAACTGCCTGAAAGCGATCAGGCGCAACTGGCGATTCACGTGGGCTACGCCGAGCGCGAGCCCTCAGCCCATGAGCTGCTGATCTACCCGCGCAATGTGCTGGTGGCGGTGGACGGCACGCTGGAGAACCTGGCGCAGGTGGTCCGGGCCACCCTGCACGATTCACGCATCGCCGTGCAGGCGCTAGCCTGCCTGCTGGCGAGCGAGGAGCACATGGCCGACCCGGCATTGCGCGCTGCGGCTGAAGACTTGGGCGTGCCCATGCGCTTCACCGCTGCGGCATCGGCGAGCGAGATGGCGCAGCAGGCTTTGCCGCAGTTGCTGTTGCCGATCACGCCAGTCGAAGGCGTTGCGATTGCTGTCGGTCAGCAGCCTCTGGACATCGAGCAGATCGGACGCCCCCGTGGGCGACTGGCCGTTATCGGCCTGGGCCCGGGTGCTGCCGAGTTCATGATTCCTGCGGTCAAGGCTGAACTGGCCCGCGCCAATGACGTACTGGGTTACGAAACCTATGTGCGCATGGCCGGACCTTTCCGCCCGGACCAGGTGCTGCATTGCACCGACAACCGTGAAGAGATGCAGCGCGCCCGGCACGCCTTCGAACTGGCTGCCCAAGGTCGTTCGGTGGTGGTGGTATCGTCCGGGGACCCCGGGGTATTCGCCATGGCCGCTGCAGTGCTCGAAGCGCTGCATGAATCGGACAACCCGCAATGGCACACAGTCGATCTGGAGATATTGCCCGGCGTTTCAGCCTCGCTGGCAACGGCCGCTCAGGCGGGCGCGCCGCTGGGGCATGACTTCTGCGTGATGTCGCTCTCGGACAATCTCAAGCCCTGGGACATCATCGAAAAGCGTCTGGACCTGGCCTGTCAGGCTGACCTGGCGCTGGCCTTCTACAACCCGATTTCCCGCTCTCGCCCTTGGCAACTTGGCCGTGCGCTGGAAATCGTGCGTCAGCATCGTTCCCCTGAAACACCCGTGACGCTGGGGCGTGACATCGGTCGTCCGGGCCAGACGCTACGGGTCGTCACCCTGGGTGAGCTCACGCCGGAGACGGTCGACATGCGCACCATGGTGCTGGTGGGGTCTTCGCTGACCTGCGTGTTCCCCCGCGCCGACGGCACTGCGTGGGTCTACACGCCAAGGTGGTACGGCGCCAAGCCTGCGAAGTGATGTCAGCCCGGCAGCAGGTAGCCCTTGATGCCGGTAAAGATGATCTGCGCGGCCAGGGCACAGACGAACAGCCCCATCAACCGGCTGACGATCTGCAGGCCCTGGTCGCCCAGGATTCGCTCGATGCTGTTGGACAGGTAAAGCACCACGCCAACGGTGAAGCTGGCCAGGGCAATGCTGACGATCGCCGTGAGCTTGTCATCCCAGTGCGGCTGGCTGACGCCCATGACCAGCAAGGCGCCGATGGTGCCGGGGCCGACAGTGATCGGGATGGTCAGGGGGACGATGGCGACATCCTGTTGCACATTGTCGGTCTGAACCCCTGACTTGCCCTGGGCCATGCCCAGCGCCGAAATGAACAGCACACTGCCCGCGCCAATGCGGAAGGCATCGGCGGTGATGCCGAACACGCCGAAGATCACTCGCCCGAACAGGTACAGCAGCACGCTGGACACCAGCGTCGCGAAGGCGATCTTCCAGGCCAGGTAGCGGCGTTCCTTGCGCGAATAACCGCGGCTCAGGCTGATGAAGCAGGAGAGGACGAAGAACGGGCTATAGAGCACCAGCATCTTCAGGTAAACGCTGAACAGCACATGCAGCATGGTATCGGCTCTTGGCGGCAGACTCGGGACGGGGCAAGTCTATCAGGCGCCGCGCTTGAGGGCGGTGTCAGTTTTGCTGGTAGCGGTCCTGGTCATCCGAGGCGATGCCTGCCTGCTGCAGGGCTCGCTGCTCGACCCAGTATTCGACCAGCTCGCGCAGCTGCGACAGTTCGACCGGTTTGGACATGTGCCCGTCCATGCCTGACTGGCGGGCGCGATCCTTGTGCTCGGCCAAGATATGCGCGGTCAACGCCACCACCGGCGTGCGCACCCGCTGATTGCCCATCTCCCAGGCGCGCAGTTGCTGGGTCGCCGAGAAGCCGTCGAGGATCGGCATTTCGCAGTCCATCAGCACCAGGTCATAGCGCTGGGCCTTCATGGCGCGCAAGGCTTCCTCGCCATTGCTGGCCGTGTCGGGTTGCAGGTTGAGCTTGCCCAGCATGCCGCGAATCACCTTGGTGGAGATGCTGTTGTCTTCGGCCACCAGAATGCGGAAGTCGCTGGGCACGTCGATTTCGGGGATCAGGTTCGGTGCCGGCGGAAACGGCGCCTGCCCCTTGTTGCGCTGGTTCAGTTCGTCAGCCAGCGTGGTCTTGAGGGTGTAGCCCGCCACCGGTTTGGCCAGGATCCGCTTGACCCCGGCGTTGCGCGCGATGACCTTGCTCGGCGCGTTGCTGATGCCGGTGAGCATGATCAGCAGGATGTCATGATTAAGGCTCGGGTCTTCCTTGATCTTGGCGGCCAGTTGCATGCCGGTCATGCCGGGCATGTTCTGGTCGAGCAGGACGATGTCGAAGTAGTCACGCAGGTGCGCCTTGGTGCGCAACAGCGCCAGCGCTTCCTTGCCCGATGGCACGGCGCTGACGTTCAGACCCCAGGCGCTGCACTGCTGCACGAGCACCTTGCGACAGGTGTCGTTGTCGTCGACCACCAGCACCCGCGCGCCCTTGAGCGGGCTGTCCAGATCCGACGGCGGCTGTTCGAGGCGCTCCGGGTCCAGCGGCAGGCTCAGCCACAGGGTGCTGCCCTGATTGCTGCCGCTCTGGATGCCGAATTCGCCATTCATCAACAGGATCAACTGGCGGGCGATCACCAGGCCCAGGTGTCCGCCCACCTTGCTGGCAGCGAGAAAGTTCTTGCTGTGCAGTTCGGCGTGCAGCAGCGCATCGCGTTCCTTGGGCGTCAGCGGCGTGCCGCTGTCCTGCACGGCGATGCGCAGCCGGGGTTTGCCGCCCCGCGAGTCGAGCGCCACCACCAGCAGGATTTCGCCCTCGTCGGTCTTCTTCAGGGCGTTTTCCAGAAGACTCAGCAGCGTCTGGCGCAGGCGCGTAGGGTCGCCGCTGATGACCCGAGGTACCTGCGGCTGGATGAAACTGATCAGCTCCACGCTCTGCTGCTCGGCCTTGGCGCGAAAGATGTTCAGGCAGTCTTCGATCATCGCGTTGAGGTCGAACTGCACGTCGTCCAGTTCGATCTGCCCGGATTCGAGCTTGGTGATGTCGAGAATTTCGTTGATCAGCGTCAGCAGTTCATTGCCGGCGCTGTGAATGGTCTGCACATAATCGCGCTGCTTGACCGACAGCGGGGTGCCCAGCAGCAGCTCGGTCATGCCGAGTACGCCGTTCATGGGGGTGCGGATTTCGTGGCTGATCTTGGCCAGGAACTCGGCCTTGGCGTTGATCTCGGCGGTGCTGGCGGCAAGCTCGCGGCTGATGCTGAAGTTGTCTTCGGTGATGCTGCGATGCCGTTCGCTCAGGGCGATACTCATCAGCAGCCCGCACAGGCAGAACATGCCCAGCACCGCGATGATGAGGGTCTGCGCGGGTATGGTGGTCAGCCAGAGCATAGCGGGCAGGATCACCAGATTGCCCATGTTGAAGACGATCATGGCAATGACGAACGGACGCGCCGGCGCGTAGCCTTTCTGCAGGTGATAGATCGAGACCAGCGTGATGGTCAGCGTCGTCAGCGCCACCAGCAGGAAGGTCAGGATGTTCAGCGGCAGGGTGTTGACGAACAGCACCAGCAGCCCGCCAAAGCCGACCACCAGCAGCACGCTCATCAGCAATCGGTTGAGCGACTCTACCCCCCGCTGAATGAAGAAACAGTAGGTGTAGATCAGGCCCGTGGCGGCCGCGAGCAACAGCGCCAGGTGCGCGCTCGGGGTTTGTGCCAGGTGCCAGTGAGGCAGCCAGGGCGCCTGCAGGTTGAGCAGGAGCAGCGCACTGAGCCCCAGAAACGCCTCGCAGGCGGCAAGCCACAGGCTGCTGACCGAGCGTGACTGGGCGTAGCGGGTGATGTTCTGCACGATCAGCATGATCAGTGAGCCGAAGAACAACCCCAGCAAAAGCGGGCGACGCTCATCGGCGGCAACATCCACGGCTGCTTCCAGCGAGATGTTGGGGCGCAGTTCCTGTTCGGACTTGAGCCGCAGATACAGGTCCAGCGGCCGCTCGCTCTGGGGCACGGGCAGCAGGAAGTCGATGGAAGGCAAGGGTTGCGCGGCGCGCGGGACCTTGTTGCCGGAGCGCGAATGGTCCACGAGGTTCTCGCCGTCCAGCACGTACATGTCCACCGTGGCCAGGTCAGGGGCGAAGATGCGCACCAGCTGTTCGTGGTCGGTGGGGGCGAGGCGGTAATGCAGCCACAACGCGGAGTCGCGATTGATGGCGCGAACCTGGTCGAGTTCGACCGGGCTGAACTGGGAATCGTAATGGGGGGAGCGAATGTCGCTGAGCTGAAGGTTGGCCTGATCGTCGACAAGCGTCGACCAGCCTGCACTGACCTCGGCGTTTGCCGTGGGTACACAGAGCAGTGTCATCATCGTGATGATCAAACAAGTGGCAATCCTGAGCCAGCGCACGGCGAAATCCCTTCGTGAATGAAGCCAGTTTACTCTGGGGCGGCACAGGATGATCGGGCAGCCATCCAGGGGATGACTGCCCGGCCTGGACTTACTCCAGATGTTCGCCGCGTTCCCGGGCAATGGCACGGTAGCCAATGTCCTTGCGGTAGAAACAGCCTTGCCAGTCAATCTTTGCAGCCAGTTCGTACGCGTGTTTCTGTGCATCGCCTACGCTGTCGCCCAGCGCGGTCGCACAGAGCACACGACCACCGGAAGTGACCACCTGGCCATCTTTCAGTGCGGTACCGGCGTGGAACACCTTGCCCGGCAGGCTCGCTGCTACGTCCAGGCCGTCGATCGCCGAGCCCTTGGCGTAGTCGCCAGGGTAACCGCCGGCGGCCAGCACGATGCCCAGGCTCGGACGCGGATCCCACTGGGCTTCCACTTTATCCAGAGCTTGCGCCAATGCAGCCTCGACCAGCAAGACCAGGCTCGATTGCAGGCGCAGCATCACCGGTTGGGTTTCCGGATCGCCGAAGCGGCAGTTGAACTCGATGACTTTCGGGTTCCCGGCCTTGTCGATCATCAGACCAGCATAGAGGAAACCGGTATAAACGTTACCTTCCTCGGCCATGCCCCGGACAGTCGGCCAGATGACCTGGTCCATCACGCGCTGGTGCACGTCGGCAGTGACCACTGGCGCCGGGGAATAAGCGCCCATGCCGCCGGTGTTCGGGCCGCTGTCGCCGTCGCCGACTCGCTTGTGGTCCTGGCTTGTGGCCATTGGCAGCACGTTCTTGCCGTCGACCATGACGATGAAGCTGGCTTCTTCGCCGTCGAGGAATTCCTCGATGACCACGCGCGAACCGGCATCACCGAAGGCGTTGCCAGCGAGCATGTCGCGCACGGCTTCTTCGGCTTCGGCCAGGGTCATGGCGACGATCACGCCTTTACCGGCAGCCAGGCCGTCGGCCTTGATGACGATCGGTGCGCCTTTCTCTTGCAGGTAGGCCAGGGCCGGCTCGATCTCGGTGAAGTTCTGGTAATCGGCAGTCGGAATCTTGTGACGCGCCAGGAAGTCCTTGGTGAAGGCTTTCGAACCTTCCAGTTGCGCTGCGCCCTTGGTCGGACCGAAGCAGTCCAGGCCACGGGAGCGGAACAGGTCGACCACGCCCGCCACCAGCGGCACTTCTGGACCGACGATGGTCAGCGAAACGTTCTTCTCGGCGAAGTCGGCCAGTTGCTCAAGGGCCAGCACGTCGATAGCGACGTTCTCGCACTTGGCCTCGATGGCGGTACCGGCGTTACCCGGCGCGACGAAAACCTTCTGCACGCGAGGATCCTGCGCGACCTTCCAGGCCAGCGCGTGTTCACGGCCACCGCTGCCGATGATGAGTACGTTCATGTCTAAAACCTCGATGACGCTAATTCTGTGGGTGTCGCCTTGTATCTGCGGTGCGCAGACCCTGTAGGAGTGAGCTTGCTCGCGATAGGACCGTACAGCCGATGCACATTCAGCGTCTGGCACATCGCATCGCGAGCAAGCTCACTCCTACAGGAGATGGCGTGCAATCCGACAGCCGCGTGTATTCACGCGGCTGACGTCGTATTAATGCCTAAAGTGACGCATGCCGGTGAACACCATTGCGATACCAGCTTCGTCAGCGGCAGCAATCACTTCAGCATCACGCATCGAACCACCTGGCTGGATCACCGCAGTGATACCGACCTTGGCCGCGTTGTCCAGGCCGTCGCGGAACGGGAAGAACGCGTCCGATGCCATCACCGAACCTGCCACTTGCAGGCCAGCATGCTCGGCCTTGATTGCAGCGATGCGTGCGGAGTTCACGCGGCTCATCTGGCCGGCGCCGACACCGATGGTCTGGCGGTTCTTGGCGTAGACGATGGCGTTGGACTTGACGTACTTGGCCACTTTCCAGGCGAAGATCAGGTCGTTGATTTCCTGTTCGGTCGGGGCGCGCTTGGTCACGACTTTCAGGTCATCGGCGCTGATCATGCCGATATCGCGGCTCTGTACCAGCAGGCCGCCGTTGACGCGCTTGTAGTCCCACGCCGGGGCGCGGTCGGCAGCCCACTGGCCGCTGGTCAGCAGGCGCACGTTGGCTTTGGCGGCAACAATGCCCTGGGCTTCGGCGCTGACGCTTGGGGCGATGATGACTTCGACGAACTGGCGCTCGACGATGGCTTTCGCCGTCTCGGCGTCCAGTTCGCGGTTGAAGGCGATGATGCCGCCAAATGCCGATTCGCTGTCAGTGGCGTAGGCCAGCTCGTAGGCCTGGCGAATGCCGCCTTCGGCGTCCGGGCTTACGGCCACGCCGCACGGGTTGGCGTGCTTGACGATGACGCAGGCTGGCTTGACGAAGCTCTTCACGCATTCCAGCGCGGCGTCGGTGTCGGCCACGTTGTTGTAGGACAGCTCTTTACCCTGCAGTTGGGTCGCGGTGGCGATGCCCACTTCGGCAGGCTTGGCTTCCACGTAGAACGCCGCGCTCTGGTGCGGGTTCTCGCCGTAGCGCATTTCCTGGGCCTTGATGAACTGGGTGTTGAAGGTGCGCGGAAACTCGCTGCGGCCTTCGGTGGACAGGGTCTCGGCGCTCTGGTCGACGCTGCCCAGGTAGTTGGCGATCATGCCGTCGTAGGCGGCGGTGTGCTCGAACGCCTTGAGCATCAGGTCAAAGCGCTGGGCATAGGTCAGGCCGCCGGCTTTCAGGCTTTCCAGCACCTGGCCGTAGTCGCTGGCGTTGACCACGATGGCCACGTCCTTATGGTTTTTCGCTGCCGAACGGACCATGGTCGGGCCGCCGATGTCGATGTTTTCGATAGCGGTCGGCAGGTCGCAACCTGGCTTGGAAACAGTGGCTTCGAACGGGTAGAGGTTCACCGCGACCAGGTCGATCGGCTTGATGCCGTGCTCGGCCATGATGGCGTCGTCGGTGCCGCGACGGCCCAGGATGCCGCCGTGGATTTTCGGGTGCAGGGTCTTGACCCGGCCGTCCATCATTTCTGCGAAGCCTGTGTAGTCCGCGACTTCTACCGCTGCAACGCCGTTGTCCTTGAGCAGCTTGAAGGTGCCGCCAGTGGACAGGATCTCGACGCCCAGGGCTTCGAGTTCACGGGCGAATTCAAGGATGCCGGTCTTGTCGGAAACGCTGATCAAGGCGCGGCGGATCGGCAGGCGGGTAGTCTGGTCGGTCATCTCAACTTCCATTATCAATTCAGCAAAAAAAACGACCGCAGGGAATGAGGTCGCTTTTTGTGTTTTGGATGCTTACAGCAGGTCGTACTGCTTGAGTTTCTTGCGCAAGGTGCCACGGTTCAGGCCCAGCAGCTCGGACGCCTTCGTCTGGTTGCCCTTGACGTAGTTCATCACGCACTCGAGCAACGGGGCTTCGACTTCCGAGAGCACCAGGTTGTAGACATCGGTGACGGCAGCACCTTCAAGGTGAGCGAAATAATTGTGCAGCGCCTTTTCGACGCTTCCGCGCAGGGTCTGACCCTCTTCGCTTGGCGTGTTGAGGTGCTGTTTCAAATTGACGTTGTCGCTCACGGGTGTTGTTCCACTCACTAAAGTCTCTGTCATCATCGTCATGCGGCCACCTCTTGTTCGGTCCCTGACTGCGGGCTTTTTATGCGTTCGGCAAAGAATTCCCGAACGTTGGCGCACTGTGCTTCCGTATCTTCCAAACGATTGAAAAGGGCGCGAAACTCCCTGGCGCCCGGCAAGGTTGCGAGATACCAGCCGACGTGCTTGCGGGCGATTCGCACGCCCATCACGTCGCCATAGAACGTATGAAGTGCTGCCAGATGCTCTAGCAGAATGCGTTCCACTTCATGCAGCGCAAGCGCAGGGAGTTTTTCCCCGGTGCGCAGGTAGTGTTCTATCTCGCGAAAAATCCATGGGCGCCCTTGGGCAGCCCGGCCAATCAACAGTCCGTCGGCGCCGGTCGCGTGCAGCACGTGCCGGGCTTTCTCGGGTGAATCGATATCGCCATTGGCGAACACCGGGATCGACACCGCCTGCTTGATCGCAGCGATGGTGTCGTACTCGGCTTCACCGGTGTAGAGGTCCGCACGGGTCCGTCCGTGAACCGCCAGCGCCTGGATGCCGGCTTGTTCGGCGATACGGGCGACTGTCAGACCATTCTTGTTCGCCCGGTCCCAGCCGGTGCGAATCTTCAAGGTGACCGGTACCTCGACTGCCGCGACCACCGCGTGCAGGATTTCGGTCACCAGCTGTTCATCTTTCAACAGCGCTGACCCTGCGGCCTTGTTACAGACCTTCTTTGCCGGACAGCCCATGTTGATGTCGATGATCTGCGCGCCAAGTTCGACGTTGGCACGTGCTGCATCCGCAAGCATCTGCGGATCTCCACCGGCGATCTGCACCGAGCGCGGCTCGGGATCACCTTCGTGGATCATGCGCAACCGCGATTTGCGGCTGTTCCACAGGCTCATGTCACTGGTGACCATTTCCGACACCACCAGGCCGGCGCCGAGTTGGCGGCACAGCTGGCGGAAAGGCTGGTCGGTGACGCCCGCCATGGGGGCGAGGATCAAGCCGTTCTGCAATGTATATGGGCCGATGCGTACCGCCGACATAGGGTGACCTGTTGTGGGGCCGTATCACGAGGTCGGGTCCGAAAAGTGCTTGCCCATCAGGTATGGCACTTTTCAGACAGGACCCGGAGTATGAAAAAGGGTTGGCATGATACCCGCTCTCGATGACCGGATAAAGGCTGAATTGGATAAAATCTGAACAGTTGCTTTTTTATCGCGAACGGTAAGGTGCAGGTTCGCGCTGTCATTAAACTGTCGTCGGATTATCGACCGCTCTGTGCCGCATATCAGTGCATTTGCAATGCTGCTGCGGGGAGGGCGGTTCAGCCGGGTCCGTTCTGGAGTTTACTCCGGAGAGCGGAAACTCAAACTGTAATTCACAGCCTTGGGACCTGGGTCCAGAATGTCCAGCGCGATGTGGATAGGCGTCTGGGGCGGCATTTCGTCCTTGCCGGCCAGTTCTCCGGAGAGATATTCGCCTGGCTTGAACCGACGACTGGCAATCAACTGACCGCCGGTGTCGGCAAAGCGCAATTCCAGCAACGGGAAAGGTTGGGAAAACGACGCGCGGTTGTAGATGATCGCATCCACCACCAGCGCCCCCTGGAACTCAGGATGGGTGCGGACCACCAGGTTGCTGCTTTTCAGCAGCTTGATGTCCACCCGGGAGGGGACTTTGCACCCCACTTGTGGGCACAGTTCCTGGAACCAGGGGCGGTACTGGTCCTGGCGGGCCAGTTCGTCGAAGTGATACCAGACGTACTGGCCGACCAATGCGCCCAGAGCGATCAGCACCAGCAACAGCCAGAGCATCCGGCGGCCCCAGCGTGGCTTGGGCTTCTGCCAGGACAGTTGCAGCGGGTCGTCCATCAGATCATGCAGGGCCGGGTCGCGCAGGGCAGGTTCGCTGCGAGCGCGCTTGCCGTGATTGTGGCGGCGGTCGTCCTCGTCATCGTCGTCCAGGTCGTCGTGATCGCGATGGCGCTGATCCTCGTCACCGTCGAGCGCCGAAAACCGCTCGCCGCGGTGTTCGTGATCGTGATGCGCGTGGTGCTCGTGATGTTCCTCGTCATGGCGCGAATCGGCGCTCAGGCGTTGCCCGTGCGCCGGCTCGTCGTCCAGATCCACCGGTGCCATCGACAGCGAAGGCTCGGTGCGGTGGTCATCGTCCTGATCGACATCCTCGTTAGCCGTCTCGGTCAGCAGCGCCGGCTCGTCCCGTTCGTCGTTGCCCTCGTAGGTGGCTTCGGCGCGCAACTCGGGCAACTGGCTGACATCGTCGTCGCTCAGGCCGTGGTCCCACTTCTCACCGCTGACTTGCGGTTCGTCCCGGCTGGCGCTGAATGACTCGACCCGCTCGTGCTCATGCTCGGTGGGGTGACCTGCGCGGCCAAAGGATTCAGGCAGTTGAATCTCCCGCTGCTCCAGGCGCGCCAGTTCCACGTCAAGATCGTCCAGATCCAGGCTGTCGAGATCGACGGGGGCCTTCTCCCGTTTCGCGGGTACAGGCACCGGTACGGGCAACTGCTCGTGCGGGGCGACAGTTGGCGCGGACTCCGCCGGAAGCTCGATGACCCTTGGCGCAGCCTCGGGCAACTGTGCAGCGATTTCCTCGGCACGCTGCTCCAGCAGCTGTTTTGCCGCGTTGAACACTTGCAGGCAGGAGCCACAGCGAACCATGCCGCGGGCCACGCTCAGTTGAGCGTGACTGACGCGGAAGCTGGTCTGGCAGTGGGGGCACTGGGTGACGAAACTGTCGGTCATTCGGGTATCCGGAGAGTAGAGCGCCTGAAAACTGGGGGAGTGTCAGCGACGACGGCCGGTGATCCGCACCCAGCCGTCGCGGTTGGCGATCGGGTCCAGGTCGAATGTGTCGGCGTAGGCAGCGGCCACTTCATCGCCTTGCTCGGCAAGAATGCCGGACAACGCCAGGCGTCCACCGGGTTTGACCAAGCTTGCGAGCACAGGTGCCAGCGAAACCAGCGGTCCTGCCAGAATATTAGCCACCAATACGTCGGCCGGCTCTTTTGGCAGATCTTCGGGCAGGTAGAGCGGGAATTTCTCGGCCGGCACATTGTTGCGCCCGGCGTTGTCGCGGGAGGCTTCCAGCGCCTGTACGTCGATGTCGGTGCCCACGGCGTGCTTTGCGCCCAGCAGCAACGCGGCGATGGCCAGGATGCCCGAGCCGCAGCCGAAGTCCAGGACGTTGGCGTCGTACAGGTCCTGGCCGTCGAGCCATTCCAGGCACAGGGCGGTAGTGGGGTGGGTACCGGTGCCGAACGCCAGGCCCGGGTCGAGCAGCAGGTTGACCGCATCAGGCTCCGGCGCTGCGTGCCAGCTCGGCACGATCCACAGGCGCTGGCCAAAGCGCATTGGCTGAAAGTTGTCCATCCAGCTGCGTTCCCAATCCTGGTCTTCGATCACTTCGTGGGAGTGCTCCGGCAGCTCGGCGCCGGTCAGAAGCTTGAGGTGGTTGAGCGCCATGTCGGCGTCGGTGTCGGCCTCGAACAGAGCCAGCAGGTGGGTGTGCGACCACAGCGGCGTGGTGTTGAGTTCCGGTTCGAAGATGGGCTGGTCTTCAGCGTCCATGAACGTCACGGACACGGCGCCGACTTCAAGAAGCGCGTCTTCGTAGGTTTCGGCTTGTTCTGGGCTGATGGCGAGACGGACTTGCAGCCAAGGCATGGCGGATTACCTTCGAATAGAAAAAATGACAGGCGGCGCAAATGCCGCGAAAGACCGGCAAGTTTACGGGGTTCGGGGGGAAACAACAAAGAGCAGGCGCAGTGTCCCGTTGTAGGAGCGCGCTTGCCCGCGACCGTGGGGTGTCTGACGCCAATGATGGTGCGTGTGCCGGCGTTGTCGCGGGCAAGCGCGCTCCTACAGGAGTCACCTGGACGCCAGAAACAACAAAGCCGCTCGAAAGCGGCCTTGTTGGTCTGCAACATTTACTGACGGATCAGTGTTTCTCACCGGCCAGCTTGTGTTCCAGGTAGTGAATGTTGACGCCGCCTTTGCAGAAGCTTTCGTCGCGGGTCAGTTCACGGTGCAGCGGGATGTTGGTCTTGATGCCATCGACCACGATTTCGTCCAGGGCATTGCGCATGCGAGCCATGGCTTCATCGCGGGTTGCGCCCCAGGTGATCAGCTTGCCGATCAGCGAGTCGTAGTTCGGTGGAACCGCATAACCGCTGTACAGGTGCGAATCGACGCGAACGCCGTTGCCGCCTGGTGCGTGGAAATGCTTGACCGTGCCAGGGCTTGGCATGAAGGTCTTCGGGTCTTCGGCGTTGATACGGCATTCCAGCGCGTGACCGTGGATCTTCACGTCGTCCTGGGTGAACGACAATTTGTTGCCAGCGGCGATGCTCAGCATCTCCTTGACGATGTCGATACCGGTGACCATTTCCGAAACCGGGTGCTCGACCTGAACGCGGGTGTTCATTTCGATGAAATAGAACGCGCCGTTTTCGTACAGGAATTCGAACGTACCGGCACCGCGGTAACCGATGTCGATGCACGCCTTGACGCAGCGAGCCAGCACTTCCTGGCGCGCTTTTTCGTCGATGCCAGGCGCCGGCGCTTCTTCAAGCACCTTCTGGTGACGGCGTTGCAGCGAGCAGTCACGGTCGCCCAGATGGATCGCCTGGCCCTGGCCGTCGGACAGCACCTGAACTTCCACGTGACGCGGGTTGGTCAGGAACTTCTCCAGGTAGACCATCGGGTTGCCGAAGGCTGCACCGGCTTCCGAACGGGTCAGCTTGGCCGACGAGATCAGGTCTTCTTCCTTGTGCACCACGCGCATGCCGCGACCACCGCCGCCGCCAGCGGCCTTGATGATCACCGGGTAACCGACTTCGCGGCCAATGCGCAGGGCTTCTTCTTCGTCTTCAGGCAGCGGGCCGTCAGAACCTGGAACGGTTGGCACGCCTGCCTTGATCATGGCGTCCTTGGCCGACACCTTGTCGCCCATCAGGCGAATGGTCTCGGCGTTCGGGCCGATGAAGGCAAAGCCGGATTTCTCGACCTGTTCGGCGAAGTCGGCGTTTTCGGCCAGGAAGCCGTAGCCAGGGTGGATCGCCGTGGCGCCGGTGACTTCCGCTGCCGCGATGATCGCCGGGATGTGCAGGTAGGACTGCGCAGCCGATGCCGGACCGATGCAAACGGATTCGTCAGCCAGGCCCAGGTGCATCAGTTCTTTGTCGGCCTTGGAGTAGACGGCGACAGTCTTGATGTCCAGTTCCTTGCAAGCGCGCAGGATTCGCAGAGCGATTTCACCGCGGTTGGCGATCAGGACTTTTTCCAGCTTCGCAGGTTTCAACATCATTGGCTCCTCGCGGTTCAAACGATGGTGAACAGCGGCTGGTCGAATTCAACCGGCTGGCCATCTTCAACGAGGATGGACTCGATCACACCGCTGGTTTCAGCTTCGATGTGGTTCATCATTTTCATCGCTTCGACGATGCACAGGGTGTCGCCTTTCTTCACGGTCTGGCCAACTTCAACGAAGGCTGGCGAGGTAGGCGAAGCCTTGCGGTAGAAGGTACCGACCATTGGCGAGCGGGCAACGGTGCCGTTCAGTTTTGGCGCGGAAGCTTCTGCCGGGGCAGCTGCTGCAGGCGCGGCGGCTGGAGCAGGGGCTGCGGCCGGAGCGGCCATTGGAGCTGGCGCGTAGTACTGCTGTGCCGGGGTCTTGCTGTGGCGGCTGATCCGTACGGATTCTTCGCCTTCTTTGATTTCCAGTTCGTCAATGCCGGACTCTTCCAGCAGTTCGATCAGTTTCTTGACTTTACGGATATCCATTAATCATCAACTCCCAGGGG
The DNA here is from genome assembly GCF_044746765.1 of Pseudomonas sp. NPDC090203. Classification (NCBI taxonomy): domain Bacteria; kingdom Pseudomonadati; phylum Pseudomonadota; class Gammaproteobacteria; order Pseudomonadales; family Pseudomonadaceae; genus Pseudomonas; species Pseudomonas sp. NPDC090203. The sequence goes on along the minus strand of NZ_JBIVCV010000008.1, from coordinate 196,301 downwards.
ACGGTCAGGGGTATTGGGTAGCCGGTTCGGGCTATGTGGCTCAGTGCGAAACTGCGCCGTTCATGCCTTCGAACGGGTGGCCAGTTGTTCCAGGGCAGCCTCCAGGGCCAGTCGGTATCCGCTGGCGCCAAGGCCGCAGATCACTCCTACAGCGACATCTGAAAAGTAGGAGTGATGGCGGAAAGGTTCGCGCTTGTGCACGTTCGACAGGTGCACTTCGATGAATGGGATGCTCACTCCAAGCAGCGCGTCACGTATTGCGACACTTGTGTGAGTGAAAGCAGCCGGATTGATCAGGATGAAGTCCACGCCTTCGTCGCGTGCTGCGTGAATGCGGTCGATCAACTCGTACTCGGCATTGCTCTGCAGATACATCAGATGGTGACCGGCTTCGCGCGCACGCTTTTCCAGGTCCTGGTTGATATCGGCCAACGTGACCGCGCCGTAGATGCCCGGCTCGCGGGTGCCCAGCAGGTTCAGGTTAGGTCCGTGGAGAACCAGAAAAGTCGCCATCGTGTGTCCTTGGTTAGGTGCGTTGTCGACGCTCATACACAGGTATGAGCCGTTGATGCGCAGCGACTATGCCGGAAAGCGCAATGGACTGTCCAGTTACCGACAATACCTAGCACGATGACCGATGTTCGCGCAAAGTTTGTGACTATGCAGCTAAATTTGGTCATTTGCTCTAGTTATGTGCTCAGAGAAGCCCTCAACGTCGATTTCGCCGACGACACGCGCATTTGTCAGCTCGTTCCCGTCTTTTCCGAAGAACAGCAGCGCCGGGGGACCGAACAATTTGTAGCGATCGAGCAAGGCGCGCTGTTCGGCGCCGCTGGCCGTCATGTCGAAACGAATCAACCGGAACCCCTTGAGTTGGCTGACAATTTTCGGATCTGGCAGAACCTGGTGCTCGATCACCTTGCAGCTGATGCACCAGTCGGCATACCAGTCGACGAGCACCGGTTGGCCTGTGTTGCCCGATGTTTCCAGAATCCGGTCCAGCTCGCTGGCATCGGTCACGGTTTGCCAGGCAGATGCCTCGCTACCGCCTTGCCGGGCCAGTTGCGCGTTTTGCGAGCCGCCCAGTGGCCGTAGCGGATCGGTCTGCCCGCCGAGGCCGCCGAACCAGCAGCACAGAGCGTAGACCAACAACAGAATGCCGAGCAGTTGATTGAGCCGCCCGCGGGTGGATTTCTCGACGAACTCCAGCGCGCCGAGAAACAGCGCAACGCCGGCCCAGAGCGCGCCGATCAGCATCAGGGTCAGTTGCCCGGGAATCACCCGGCTCAACAGGCCGATGGCCAGCGCCAGCAGCAACACGCCGATGATGTTCTTCACCGTCACCAGCCAAGGGCCGCTTTTCGGCAGCCAGGCCGCGCCGCCTGTTGCCACCAGCACCAGGGGCGCACCCATGCCCAGTCCGAGCACGAACAGCTTCAAGGCGCCGCCCAATGCATCGCCGCTGGCACTTATATAAAGCAAGGCACCGGCCAGCGGCGCAGACACGCAGGGCGACACCACCAGGCTGGAAACGGCGCCCAGCACCGCAGCGCCCCATAACGAGCCGCCCTGGGTGTTGCCGGCAATGCGTTCGAGCCGGTCGTTGAGCGCCCGAGGCAGGCGCAGCTCGAAGACGCCGAACATGGCGATGGCGAACACCACGAAGAACAGCGAAAACGGCACCAGCACCCAGGCCGATTGCAACCGTGCCTGCAAATTGAGGCTGGCGCCGAACATGCCCATCAGGGCGCCGAGCAGGGCGAAACAGATCGCCATGGGCAGCACGTAGGCCAGTGACAGCGAGAAGCCGCGCATGCCGCCCACTTGCCCGCGCAGAACCACGCCGGAGAGGATTGGCAGCATCGGCAGCACGCAAGGCGTGAAGGTCAGGCCGACGCCTGCGAGGAAGAACAGCGCCAGTTGTTTCCAGCTGAAAGCGGCTTTGGTGACGCCGGGTTCGCCTGTGGCCGTGGCGCCGGGGGCGCCGCCATCGATCTTCAAGCGCTCGGTTTCGGGCGGGTAGCACAGGCCCTTGTCGGCGCAGCCCTGGTAGGTCACGACCAGGGTGAAGGCGCGATTATCGCCTATCTTGCGCGGCAGGGTGACGTCGAGAATGCCGTGGTACACCTCGACGTCGCCGAAGTACTCGTCGTGCTTCTTTTCCCCATCAGGCAATTGCGCGGCACCGAGGCCGATGTCGGCAGGCTCGGTGCGAAATTGAAAGCGGTGGCGATAGAGGTAATAGCCTTCGGTCGCGACGAATTGCAGCTTGATCGCCTCGGGCGTCGAGTCGATCAGGTTGAGCTGGAAGGCCTGGCGAACCGGCAGGAAATCCTTGCTGTTATCGACTGCGGCACTGCCCAGCCCGCCGGCGGGGCGATTGTCCAGCAGACTGGCGCTGAAGGCGGGCAGGGCAAAGGTCAGCAGTATCAGAAAAAGCAGGCGGCGCATGGCGATCTCGCATCTCGAACATGCGCGCATCATAACGGACATGACGCGATCCGTAGCAGCACGGCTTGCCGGCGGGATCGATCATCAGTACGCCCCCGCCGGCAAGCCGTGCTGCTACGGGATGGTTGCCATCGTCTCCATCTTCGCTTTCGCGATCTCATCGCGCGCTGAATGCACCTGATTGCGCCCGGCCTTCTTCGCGCGGTACAGCGCGTCGTCCGCGTGGGAGGCCATGAGCAGTGCGTCGTCGTGTTCACCCAGTTCGACCACGCCTGCGCTGAAGGTACAGAACAGGTCTGCTGGCTGGGCGGGGTAGTGGATTTCGGCGAAGCGGCGACGGATTTCGTCGAGTACGCTGTGGGCTGCCGCCAGATCGGTATCGGGCATGACCACCGCAAACTCTTCGCCGCCGTAACGGCCGATGTAGTCGGTCTTGCGCAGGCGTTGCTTGAGAAACAGCGCCAGGCTCTTGATGACGCGGTCGCCCATGGGGTGGCCGTGGGTGTCGTTGACCTTCTTGAAGTGGTCGATGTCGAGCATGACGAAACTCAGCGGCTTGTTCTCGCGGCGTGCGCGGAAGCTGCAGTCTTCGAGCAGTTGCAGGATGTGGGTGTGGTTGTACAGCCCGGTCAGGCTGTCGCGCACCATCCGCGCCTTGAGGTTGCGCGCCCGGGCCGCGCGGTTGCGCACGGTAGTGATCAGGTGCCGAGGCTTGATCGGTTTGGTCAGGAAGTCATCGCCGCCTTCGCTCATCGCATCCAGCTGTTTATCCAGATCGTCCTCGGCAGACAGGTAAATGATCGGCACGCTGACGTATCGGTCGTTGTGGCGGATTACCTTCGCCAGCTCCGTACCGGTGCAGCCAGGCATGTACATGTCGAGGATGATCAGGTCGGGCTGGAATTCGGCCAGCTCCGACATGGTCTTGATGGGGTCGAACAACGTGCGTGTGACGATCCCGGCGCTATTGAGCAGCCGCTCGGTGTGGGTGGCCTGGGCGCGGGAGTCATCGATGATGAGCACCTTGTAGGGTTCGTACTGCGCCACCCGGGTCAGGATCTCGATCTTTTCCAGCAGGCTCGACGCTTCCAGGGTGCCCGTGAGGAATTCCTCGCCACCGGCACGCACCGCCGCCAGGCGGGTGGGCGTATCGGTTTCGTGATGGCTGAAGAACAGCAGCGGCAGCTTCTGCTCCAGGCCTTCCTGCATCTTGGCCGCCAGTTTCAGCCCTTCGCCGATCCCGCCGAAGTCCACGTCCATCACCACCGCCGCCGGCAGGCGCTCGGCCAGGGTCGCGTGGAAGGCCTGGACCGTGTTCAGCGCCTGGGCGCTCAATCCAAAGAACTCAAGCTGCTTGGCCAGCCGCTCGCCGCGATCGTGATCCTGCAGCATCACGTAGATGGGCTTGCGCAGGGGCGGCAGGGAGGTGTGTTCCAGACGGTCGCCGTGGCGCAGGCCGGTACGTGACAGGCGTTGCATCAAGCGGTTGAGGTCGGTAATCAGGGCGCTGCTCAGTCGGCCACGGTTGGCGTGGACCTCTTCCAGCGAGCGGTTGATGCCGCGCGCCAGTTGCGCATGCTCGGCCTGTTCGAAGCGTTCGGCAAAACGCAGCAGGCGCTGGTTGGCGTCGCTGAGTTCTTCCATGTCAGCAACCGACCATTCGCTTTGCTGCAAGCGCTGCCACACCTCCAGGATCTGCCTGGCCTGGTGGATGACGCGTTGGGCGAAGTGGTGTTTGAGACGGTCTGGGCTCGAATCTTCTGGCTCGGTCATGTCCTGACTACTTATCGGGGAAACCCTGATACAAATGCTGGCGCTATGCTAGCACTACTTTTATGACGCAAGTGCGCCGCAAGTCATTTAGTTGTCATTTTTTCAGGGTTTTTTTGCGTCAAATTTTCACCGCTCAAGCGTGTTGAGGCGATGGATTTTCAGTGGCCAAAGATTCACGTCGCGACCGGCCAGTCAGGGTTTTCCCGATGCATGCACAGGGCATGGTGCCGAAGGATGGCGCAGACGGACCACTGGATTACGCAAATGGACCATCCCTCGCGTTCCTGCCAAACGCACCTTGCTGTAAGGTTGCGGTCCTAAGCACTGAATTCCGTGATTGAAAGGACAAGGCCATGCTGGATTGGAAGAAGCGCTCGGACACTGCGGGCGGGGGCGAGCGCGTAGACGGGAAACCTGTGGGCAAGGCACCTCGTGCCGCGCGCGGGTATTGGAGCGGGCTGCTGTTCAGCCGGGCGGTGGGCGCGGTGGTGGCGATCTACCTGCTGGTGACCGTCGTCCTGGGCATCTGGTGGAGCAGCGAGCCGGCCTTGTTTCCGGTCCAGCAGCAGGCCCAGGCGGCCGCCGAGCGTGACGGCAAGCCGATGGTGATTGGCTACACCACCGTCGAGACCCTCAAGACTGTCGTCTCGACCCTGCTCGACAAGCCGGGCGGCTACATTTCCAACGACCGCTTCCCGCCAGGCCTGTGGATGGACAACATGCCGAGCTGGGAATACGGCGTGCTGGTCCAGGTGCGTGACCTGACCCGCGCCCTGCGCAAGGACTTCGCCCGCTCCCAGTCGCAGTCGGCCGAAGACGGCGATCTGGGCCGCGCCGAGCCGCTGTTCAACTTCGACAACAAGAGCTGGATCCTGCCGTCGAGCGAATCCCAGTACCGCGACGGTATCGCTGCCCTGACCCGTTATCAGGCGCGTCTGTCCGATCCGAACCAGCGCGGCGCGCTGTTCTATACCCGTGCCGACAACCTGAACAACTGGCTGGGTGATGTCGGGACCCGCCTGGGCTCGCTGTCGCAGCGCCTGTCGGCCAGCGTCGGTCGGGTCAAGCTCAACAGCACCCTGAAGACCGAAGCCCAGTCCACGGTGACCGTGAAGCCGGGTGAAGTGCCGCAGGTAGACGAAGAAATCGTCGAAACCCCGTGGATGCAGATCGACAACGTGTTCTATGAAGCGCGCGGTCAGGCCTGGGCGCTGTCCCTGCTGCTGCGGGCCATCGAAGTCGATTTCGCCGATGTACTGGCCAAGAAGAACGCCACCGTCAGCGTGCGTCAGATCATCCGTGAGCTGGAGGCCTCGCAGGAACCGATGTGGAGCCCGTTGATCCTCAACGGCAGCCCATACGGCGTGTTCGCCAACCACTCGCTGGTCATGGCCAACTACCTGTCCCGCGCCAACGCCGCAGTCATCGACCTGCGCCAGTTGTTGTCGCAGGGTTGATCGGTGGCCGTCTCTGAAAACGAAGTCGCGCATCGCGCGGCTTCCGATGCCGAGCAGATCGCCTGGGTCGATCGTCAGGATCAACTGCTGGGTTCGATGCCGCGGGCCGAATTGCGCGAGCGCGGCCTGATCGGGCGGGGCACCTATATCCTGCTGTTCAATTCCGCCGGTGAGCTGTGCGTGCATCGGCGCACCCTGAGCAAGGCCATCTACCCGGGCTACTGGGACGTGGCGGCGGGTGGCATGGTCCAGGCCGATGAAAGCTATGAGCTGTCGGCGACGCGGGAGTTGGAAGAGGAGCTGGGGGTGGCTGGCGTCGAGCTGACCGCCCATGAGCAGTTTTTCTTCGATCAGCCGGACAACCGTCTGTGGTGCGCAGTCTTCTCCGCCGTCTGGGACGGGCCCTTGAAACTGCAACCTGAAGAGGTGCTCGAAGCGCGTTTCATCAGCATCGATCAGGTCCTGCGCGAAACCGCCGAGAAGCCTTATTGCCCGGACTCTCTGGCTGCGTTGAAGCGCTATCTGGGCGACGTCGCAAAACGCCCGTAAATTGGCGCATATTTGCACTTAGCAGCAGCGCTTTTTGCCGTTACACTGCGCGACTTTTCAAGCCGGACTGTCTTCACGGTCCGGTAGCGCTGCCCCTGCCTGAGTGGGGCTTCGCGGTCGGCTCCCGTCGGCTAGACTTTGGTCCTCAAGAAGAGGATTGCCCGTGGCCAAAAAAGCCGCATCCTTCGCTGCCCTCGGCGGCCTGGTATTTTCCACCGACGCAGGACGGCACTGTCCCGAATGCCGTCAGCCTGTCGATGCCTGCATCTGCAAGAAATCGGTTATCCCCGAAGGTGATGGCATTGCCCGCGTTCGTCGCGAGAGCAAGGGCCGTGGCGGCAAGACCGTCACCACCATCACCGGCGTGCCGCTGCCTGAAGATGCACTCAAGGAACTGGCGACTACGCTCAAACGTCGTTGCGGAACCGGTGGTGCGCTCAAGGATGGCGTGATCGAGATTCAGGGCGATCACGTCGAGACGCTGCTGGCAGAACTGGTCAAGCAGGGCTTCAAGGCAAAAAAGTCCGGCGGCTGAGTCGCCACTTTTCGCTCTTGGGCTCATGCCTGGCATTGCCCCTTCGGTCTGGCATTCACGTTCAAAACAAACTCCGGTCTGCACGTTGGGTCTATTACCCACAGCAGGCGGGTGCCAAACCGTCATTTGCACTCTATACACTGCGCCCAGCCGGTCAGGCCGGGGCTTTATTGACTTTTATACAGGGGACTTCGATGTCCGTACGACGCACACGCAAAGACGATGGCAGCCAATGGACCGTGGCGGACAGCCGCAGTGTCTACGGGATTCGCCATTGGGGGGCTGGTTATTTTGCAATCAACGAAGCCGGCCGTGTTGAAGTTCGCCCCAACGGGCCAGGCAGTTCGCCCATCGATCTCTACGAGCAGGTAGAAGAGCTGCGCAAGAGCGGCCTTTCCCTGCCATTGCTGGTGCGTTTCCCCGATATCCTGCAAGACCGTGTGCGTCAGCTGACCGGTGCGTTCGACGCCAACATCGCGCGTCTGGAATACCAGAGCAAGTACACCGCGCTGTACCCGATCAAGGTCAACCAGCAGGAAGCGGTGGTGGAAAACATCATCGCCACGCAGAACGTTTCCATCGGCCTTGAGGCTGGTTCCAAGCCCGAGCTGATGGCCGTGCTGGCACTGGCGCCGAAGGGCGGCACCATCGTCTGCAACGGTTACAAGGACCGTGAGTTCATCCGTCTGGCGCTGATGGGCCAGAAGCTGGGCCACAACGTCTTTATCGTCATCGAGAAAGAATCCGAAGTCGAACTGGTGATCGAAGAGGCCGCCGAGCTGAAAGTCGCGCCACAGGTGGGCCTGCGGGTTCGTCTGTCTTCGCTGGCGTCGAGCAAGTGGGCGGACACCGGTGGCGAGAAGTCCAAGTTCGGTCTGTCTGCCGCGCAACTGCTGTCGGTGGTCGAGCGCTTCACCAAGGCGGGGCTTGACCAGGGCATTCGCCTGCTGCACTTCCACATGGGCTCGCAGATCGCCAACCTGGCCGACTACCAGCACGGTTTCAAGGAAGCCATCCGTTACTACGGCGAGCTGCGCAACCTGGGCCTGCCGGTCGATCACATCGACGTCGGCGGTGGTCTGGGGGTGGACTACGACGGCACCCATTCGCGTAATGCCAGTTCGATCAACTACGACATGGACGATTACGCCGGTGTCGTGGTCGGCATGCTCAAGGAGTTCTGCGACGCCCAGGGCCTGCCGCATCCGCACATTTTCTCCGAGAGCGGCCGCTCGCTGACCGCGCACCACGCGATGCTGGTGATCCAGGTCACCGACGTGGAGCGTCACAACGACGAAGTGCCGGAAATCGAGGACAAGGAAAGCCTGCCCGAAACCCTGCAATGGCTGGTCGATCTTCTCGGCCCGACCGACATCGAGATGGTCACCGAGACCTACTGGCGCGCCACCCACTACATGAGCGACCTGGCCGCGCAGTATTCGGACGGCAAGCTGACCCTGGCGCAAAAAGCGCTGGGCGAGCAGTGCTACTTCGCCGTGTGCCGTCGCCTGCACAACTCGTTGAAGGCCCGTCAGCGCTCGCACCGTCAGGTGCTGGACGAACTCAACGACAAGCTGGCCGACAAGTACATCTGCAACTTCTCGGTGTTCCAGAGCCTGCCGGACACCTGGGCGATCGATCAGGTATTGCCGATCATCCCGCTGCACCGCCTGAACGAAGAGCCGAACCGTCGCGCCGTGCTGCAGGACCTGACCTGTGACTCGGATGGCAAGATCAACCAGTACGTCGACGAGCAGAGCATCGAGACCAGCCTGCCGGTTCATGCCCTCAATGAAGGCGAAGACTACCTGCTGGGCGTGTTCCTGGTCGGTGCCTATCAGGAAATCCTGGGCGACATGCACAACCTGTTCGGCGACACCGATTCGGTGAACATCTACCAGAACGCCGACGGCAGCGTGTACCACGCAGGTATCGAAACCCACGACACCATCGAAGACATGCTGCGCTACGTGCACCTGTCGCCGGAGGAGTTGATGACGCACTACCGCGACAAGGTGGCCAGCGCGCGGATTTCCCCACGTGAGCGTACCCAGTACCTGGATGCGTTGCGCTTGGGGCTGACGCGGTCTTCGTACCTGTCTTCGTGATGACGGCCTGACTTGCCGGCGATGGCGCCCCCGACGACGCCCCCGCCGGCAAGCCGTGCTGCTACGGGATGAGGGCGCGCCCGCTCTTCGTAGCAGCCGGGCTTGCCCGCGGGAGCGATCTTGCGGGCACCGTGCGGCCCTGCTGGCACGCGCCTCTCCTACAATTCGCCACAACCTGCCGCCCACGGTTGTAGGCTATTTCCTGTTCTGCTTTTACCCCCTCTACTTGGCGGATCTTCTGCCCCAGAATCGCTGGCCTCTCGCAACTACCCGTAGAGGTCATCCGCTTTATGCTTCAGTTCGCCGACTCAAAGCCCCTGCGTCTGGAAACCGGTCGCCCCAAGCGCTCGTTCGAAGTGCTGACATGCACGGGGGGTGAGGTCTTCAATCAGCCCTATTCCTATGAACTGGAAATCGTCCATCCCGGCGGCGATCTGGACGCCCATGAATTACTGTTCAGCGGCGCTTACTTACATACCCATGACCTGGCCTGGGGCATCCACGGGCATATCCAGAGTATCGTGCGCAGCACCACGGAGCCTGCGCCCAGCAACCTGGCGCAGATGCGGCCCACGCGTTTCATCATCACCCTGGGCCCCCGGCTGGGGTTGATGGCCTTCCGGCACAACCAGCGCATCTTCCAGGGGATGAGCGCCGACCAGATCATCAACCAGGTGCTGAGCGAGCACGGCATCGACGACGCGGGCTACGTCTGGCAACGCAGCCAGCCGTGCGTGGAGCGTGACTTCTGCGCCCAGTACCGCGAGAGCGATCTGTCCCTGCTGCAACGCCTGTGTGACGAGGAAGGCATGCACTATTACTTCCTGCACACCCGCAAGCGGCATGTCGTGGTGTTCACCGACCAGTCGCCACAGGCGCGTGAAGCCTCTGTCGCCCAAGCGACGCAACTCCCCAGCGAGCCGCGCAAGATCGATCCGGCAAAGGACGCGCCCATGAACATGCAGCGCGCCTGTGTGGTGGGCGGGCTGTTCGAGCCGGTGAAGCTGGATGCAAGGGGCCGGCTGAAGGTGCGCTTCGAATGGGGGCACCAAGGTGACGGCGCACGGTTCAATGACTGCTGGGTGCCCATCGATCCTGCGCTCATCAACGGCAAGAACCCATGGTGGGGCGGTATGGAGGTGGTGGTGAACTTCCGTGACGGTAACCCCAGCTATCCCTACGTCAGCCACCGGTTGTGGGATCCGGACATCAACCCGCGCGCCAAGCCCGACCCGGCCGTGGTTCCGCGCAGGGTGATCACCACTCGCATCGACAAGGAACTGTTTCTGGACGAGTCCCGGCAGTTCTCCGTTGACGACAAGCTGATCGTGCGCCTGGCCCGCAACAACGAGCTGCATTTCAGGGTGGGCGCGAGCCTGGTGACCATCGATTCACGGACCCTGTCACTGAGCGGCCTGAAGGTCATGCTCTCGTCCATTGCCAGGGCCGAGGCGCAAGCGCAGCCAGGCGAGCCCGATCAGCCGTGAAACCAGCCATCGCTGCGGTTCAGGCGCCTGGCGATCACGCCCAGCGTCACGGCCCGCAGCGCCATGAACAGCAAGAACACCCACCACAGGGCGTGGTTGCCCAAGCCGCCCGCCAGCCAGGCAAAGGGGGCTGTCAGCAATGCGGTGACGACCATCGCATTGCGCATCTCTCGGGCCCGGGTGGCGCCGATGAACAGGCCGTCGAGCAGGTAGCTCCAGACGGCCACCAGCGGTAGCACTGCAAGGTAAGGCAGATAGATGAAGGCGATTTCCCGCACCTGAACGATGTCGGTCTGCATGGCGATGAACAGGTGCCCGCACAGCAGGAACAGCACGGCGAACCCCAGACTGCAGATCAGCGACCAGCCCCCGGCCACGTTCAACGAACGGCGCAGGGCGTTGCGGTCCCGCGCGCCGATGGCGTGGCCGCAGAGGGCTTCCACCGCATGGGCCAGGCCATCCAGCGCATTGGCGGTCAGCAGCAGGCCATTGAGCAGCAGCGCGTTGGCCGCCACCGTGGCATCGCCCAGCCGTGCGCCCTGGGTGGTGATAAGAAAGAACACCGATTGCAGCACCAGGCTGCGTATGAAGATATCGCGGTTGACCATCAACAGCGGTCGCCAGCTTTGCCAGCGCTTGAGAGCGGCCAAAGCCAGGTGTCCGGGGTAATCGCGCAGGCCTTTGTGGGTCAGCGCCAGGCCCAGCAGCGCGCCAATCCACTCGGCCACCACCGACGCCCGGGCACTGCCGACCACACCCCAGTCCAGGCCGAGCACGAACCACAGGTTCAGGGCGATATTGACCAGGTTGGTGGTCAGCAGAATCGCCAGCGGCGCCCTCGCGTTTTGCAGGCCCAGGAACCAGCCGACCAATGCATAACTGGCGAGCGCCGCGGGCAAGCCAAACAGCCGGGTATGAAAGAAATCCTGGGTGAGTTCGTTGAGGTCCGGCGAGGGCTGCATCAGTTGCAACGCCAGATGCTGGAACGGCAGCCCGATCAGCCCCAGCAGCACCGCGAAACCCATGGCCAGCATCAGGCCTTGCAGCAGCACCTGACGCAGCGCGGCACCGTCCTTGCGCCCCGCCGCCTGAGCGGCAAAGCCGGTGGTGCCCATGCGCAGGAAACTCATCGCCCAGGCCAGGAAACTGTACAAGGTGCCGCCCACTGCCACCGCGCCCAATTGGTGGGCGTGGGGCAGATGGCCGATCACGCTGCTGTCGACCAGCGTGACCAGCGGCACGGAGATGTTGGAAAGAATCATCGGCGCAGCCAGCGCCCACACCTGCCGGTGGGTGGCACGCTGACGCCAGTCTGCGAAAAAGTTGGACATAAGGCTCCCGGGGAAGGGCGGCATTGTAGCGGGTACCGGGCACCTGTAGGAGTGAGCTTGCTCGCGATGGCGTTTGGTCTGTCGCAGCAGAGTTGTCTGGCAGTCCGCTATCGCGAGCAAGCTCACTCCTACAGGTTTTGTGTGCATTCGTGGACCGTGTGCAACGCCACGCCGCTGCGAACAAACCCACAAACCCAAGGTCTATTCCCGCGCTGCGCTGTACGTTCAGCGTTGCGATGCTATAACTGCTGCTTCTCATCACAACTGCCGCCAATGAGTGCCTCATGCTTAACAAAGGATTGTTCCTGGCCTGTGCGCTGGTACTGCTCAGTGCCTGCGATTCCTCAACCTCCGACAAACCAGCGCCTGCCCCCGCGCAGCCTGCAGCGCCGCAGGCCGCTGCCGTGGAGACGGCCAAGCCCAAGCCTGCGGTGGACATTCCCGCGCTGAGCAAGCGCTATGCAGGGCGCGAGTTGACGGTGGTGGATGTCTCGGAAATCCAGCTCGACGGCGCCAGCACGCTGTCGCTGAGTTTCTCGGTGCCGCTCAATCCCGATCAGAAATTCGCCGAGAAAGTGCATCTGGTGGACAGCGTCAACGGCAAGGTCGATGGCGCGTGGGAGCTGTCGGACAACCTCATGGAGTTGCGCCTGCGTCATCTGGAGCCCAAGCGCAAACTGGTGCTGACCATCGATCCGGGCCTGGCGGCCGTGAACAACAACACCCTGGCGGCCGAGTATTCCGCGCGCCTCGAAACCTCTGACCTGCAAGCCACGGTAGGCTTCGCCAGCCGTGGCAGCCTGCTGCCGACCCGCTTGGCGGAAGGCTTGCCGGTGATTGCGCTGAACGTCGATAAGGTCGATGTCGAATTCTTCCGCATCAAGCCCGACTCGCTCCCTGCATTTCTCAGTTCCTGGGAAGGTTCGTCCAGCCTGCAAAGCTATGAATCCAAAGAGCTGCTGCCCATGGCCGACCTGGTCTACGGCGGCCGGTTCGACCTGAACCCTGCGCGTAACACCCGGGAAACCGTGCTGCTGCCCATCGCCGGGCTCAAGCAGTTGCAGCAGCCGGGCGTGTACCTGGCGGTAATGCGCGCCTCGGGCACCTACAACTATTCCCAGCCTGCAACGCTGTTCACCTTGAGCGACATCGGCCTGTCGGTGCACCGCTACGCCAATCGCCTCGACGTGTTCACCCAGGCGCTGGAGGGCGGCAAGGCGCTCAACGGCATCGATCTGGAACTCTACGACGACAAGGGCCGCATGGTCGGTCAGGGCAAGACCGACAACGCCGGTCACGCCGAACTGCCGCTGCCAGCGAAGGCCGAAGTGCTGCTGGCCAAACAGGCCGAACAGACCAGCCTGCTGCGCCTGAACAGCGCCGCCCTGGACCTGGCCGAATTTGACATCACCGGGCCCCAGGCCCACCCGTTGCAGTTCTTCATCTTCGGCCCTCGCGACCTGTATCGCCCCGGTGAAGTGGTGCTGCTCAACGGCCTGCTGCGCGACAACGACGGCAAGCGTGTGAAAGCTCAACCCATCACCGTGGAAGTGCGTCGTCCAGACGATCAGGTCAGTCGCAAGTTTGTGTGGGATGCCGACGCCAGCGGCCTGTATCAATACCAACTGCAACTGTCAGACGAAGCCCCAACCGGGCGCTGGCAACTGGTGTTCGACCTGGGCGATGGCAAACCGCAACTGTATGAATTTCAGGTCGAGGATTTCCTGCCCGAGCGCATGGCGCTGGAACTCAAGGGCAGCGACACGCCCATCACCCCCGATGCAGCGCTGGATGTGTCCATCAACGGTCGTTACCTCTATGGCGCCCCCGCTTCCGGCAACCGCCTGACCGGCCAGTTGTACGTGCGTCCGCTGCGTGAAGCGGTGCCGGGGCTGCCGGGTTATCAGTTCGGTTCGATTACCGAAGAAGACCTCAAGCAGGATCTGGAAGTCGAAGACAGCGTGTTGGACGCCAACGGTGAACTGGACCTGAGCATCGACAGCCAGTGGGCCAAGGCCAGGTCGCCGCTGCAACTGGTGTTGCAGGCCAGCTTGCAGGAGTCGGGCGGGCGGCCGATCACCCGCCGCCTGACCCAGCCGGTGTGGCCGGCGGAAAAACTGCCGGGCCTGCGTGGCCTGTTCGACGGTGAAGCCACCGATGGCGATGGCCCGGTGGAATTCGAAGTGCTGATGGCCGATGCCGAGGGCCACAAACTGGCGGCCGAGAATCTCAAGGTCCGGCTGATTCGCGAGCGCCGCGACTACTACTGGAACTACTCGGACAGCGACGGCTGGAGCTATCACTACAACGAGAAGTTTCTGAACCTGTCCGAAGAAACCCTCAGCGTGAAGAAGGACTCCACGGCCAAGGTCAGCTTCCCGGTGGAGTGGGGCCCGTACCGCGTCGAGGTCGAGGATCCGGAAACGGGCCTGATCAGCAGCGTGCGCTTCTGGGCCGGGTACCGCTGGCAGGACAACGCCGAAGGCGGCGCGGTGCGTCCGGATCAGGTCAAGCTGGCGCTGGATAAACCGGCCTACGCCGATGGCGACACAGCCAAGGTCACCGTCACCCCGCCGAGCGCCGGCAAAGGCTATCTGCTGGTGGAATCCAGCGAAGGGCCGCTGTGGTGGCAGGAAATCGAGGTGCCGGCCGAGGGCAAGACCTTCGACGTGCCTGTGGATAAAAAGTGGGCGCGGCATGACCTGTACGTCAGCGCGCTGGTGATCCGCCCCGGCGAGCGCAAGGCCAACGTCACGCCCAAGCGTGCTGTCGGCGTGCTGCACCTGCCGCTGGATCGCTCGGAACGCAAACTGGCACTGACCGTGACCGCCCCTGAGAAGATGCGGCCCAAGCAGCCGCTCAGGCTCAAGGTCAACGCGAAGAACGCTGACGGTTCGATCCCCAAAGACGTGCACGTGCTGGTTGCGGCGGTGGACGTTGGGATCCTCAATATCACCGAATACGCCACCCCCGATCCGTTCGCCAGCCTGTTCGGGCGCAAGGAATACGGTGCCGACCAGCTCGACATCTATGGCCAGTTGATCGAGGCCGGGCGCAATCGTCTGGCCAGCCTGGCATTCGGTGGTGACGCAGCCCTGGCGAAGGGCGGCAAGCGTCCGGAAACCAGTGTCACCATCGTTGCCCTGCAAAGCGCGCCGGTGACACTGAACGAGCAGGGCGATGCAGAAGTCAGCGTCGATATCCCCGACTTCAACGGCGAACTGCGGATCATGGCCCAGGCCTGGACCGACGAGCGCTACGGCATGGCCGAGGCCAAGACCGTGGTGGCCGCGCCGCTGATCGCTGAACTGTCGGCGCCACGCTTTTTGGCCGGCGGTGACCAGACCAGCGTGGCGCTGGATGTGTCGAACCTGTCGGGGCAGGCGCAGAAACTCAACGTGCAGGTCAGTGCCGAGGGCCAGTTGAGCCTGGCGCAGCCGGATGCTGGCAAGGCGATCAGTCTGACCCAGGGCCAGCGCACCACCTTGCAGATTCCGGTCAAGGCCCAGGGCGGTTTCGGTCAGGGCACGATCAAGGTCACGGTCAATGGTCTGGAGCTGCCGGGCGAGAATCTGCCTGCGTTCAGCCGCGAGTGGACCATCGGCGTGCGCCCGGCCTATCCGGCCATGCTCAGGCAGTACCGGGCGGTGCTCAAGGATCAGGCCTGGAGCCTGCCGGACGGAGCGCTGGACGCCTTCGAACCTGCGGGACGCGAAGCGATGCTGTCGGTGTCGAGCCGGCCTCCGTTGAACCTGGGCGAGCAGATTCGCGCGCTCAAGGCATACCCCTACGGCTGCCTGGAGCAGACCACCAGCGGCCTGTATCCGTCGCTCTACGCTGACGCCGCAACCCTCAAGCGCCTGGGACTGGAAGGCGAGGCCGACGCGGTGCGCAAGCGCAAGATCGAGGTGGGGATCGAGCGACTGCTCGGCATGCAGCGCTACAACGGCAGCTTCGGCCTGTGGGGCGCGGACGGCGATGAGGAGTACTGGCTGACCGCCTACGTCACCGACTTCCTGCTGCGTGCCCGCGACCAGGGCTACGCTGTGCCGCCGGACGCGCTGAAGAGGGCCAGCGAACGCCTGTTGCGCTACTTGCAGGAGCGCAACCAGATCGAGGTCAACTACAGCGAAAACGCCGACCACACCCGCTTCGCCGTGCAGGCCTACGCGGGGCTGGTGTTGTCCCGCAGCCAGCAGGCGCCGCTGGGTGCGCTGCGCAGCCTGTTCGACCGTCGCAGCGATGCGCGCTCCGGTTTGCCGCTGGTGCAGTTGTCCATCGCGCTGGAGAAAATGGGCGACAAGCCGCGTGCCGATCAGGCGTTGCTGGCCGGGCTTGCTGCAGGTCGCAAGGCCAATGACTGGCTGGCCGACTATGGCAGCCCGCTGCGCGATCAGGCGTTGATCCTGTCGCTGCTTGAAGAAAACAAACTGGCCCAGGACAAGGTCGAGGAGCGGCTGTTTGCGCTGTCCGATCAGGTGGCGGCCAGCCGCTATCTGTCGACTCAGGAGCGCAACTCGCTGTTCCTCGCCGGGCGTGATCTGCTGGGCAAACCCGAGGCCAAGTGGGCGGCGACGCTGTCCAGCGGTAGCAACAATCGCGAACTGAGCAACGACCAGCCAGGCGTGAAGCTCGACAGTTCGGTGCTGGCTTCACCTCTGACGGTGCAGAGCAGCGGTGGCGAAACCCTGTATCAGCAGATGACCATTTCGGGTTATCCGTCGCAGCCGCCGGTGGCCGGTGGCGAGAACCTGAGCATTCGTCGCGAGTACCTGGGTATGGACGGCGAGGCGCTGAACCTCAATGCCTTGAAGAGCGGCGAGCTGGTGCTGGTGCATCTTGAGTTGAAGGCCAAGGAGCGCGTGCCGGATGCGCTGGTGGTGGACCTGTTGCCTGCCGGGCTCGAGATCGAGAACCAGAACCTGGCCCAGAGCGCGGCCAGCCTGGAAGACGCCAGCGAGTCGGTGAAACAGTGGCGCGAATCGATGGAGAACGCCGGGCTCAAGCATCAGGAATTCCGTGGCGACCGCTACGTGGCGGCGGTGGACCTGCAAGGGTTCAACACCGTGCACCTGCTGTACCTGGCCCGCGCCGTGACCCCAGGCACCTACCGCGTACCGCCGCCGCAGGTCGAGTCGATGTACCGCCCGAACTGGCAAGCCCTGGGCGACGCGCCTGCGCAGTTGGTCGTGAAAGCGAAGAAATAGGCAGCTTGTAGGAGCGCGCTTGCCCGCGATGGCGGTGGGTCAGACACCCTCATGGGTACAGACACACCGCCATCGTCCGGATGCGGCCCAGACCAAGCGCGCTCCTACGGAATGTATGAAGGTTCAGCGTGCGCCGCGCCCCCGTAGCAGCACGGCTTGCCGGCGGGAGCGATCTTGAGGGCGCCCGTTAAGGCGGATTCACCCCGGATCAATGAATAATCCAGCTCAACAACCACAACCCCAGAAACAACCAGATAATGCCGATGATGATCGAGCCGCGCATGAACGCGCGGATCGCCGAGTACAGCAGCATCAGCCCTACGATCAGCCCGGCGATGCTGACGATCGAAGTGTTCATGCCCAGCGTGCGCGCCAGGCCGTCGACAAAATTGCCACCCGCATGAGTGAACATGTTGAACAACCAGCTCAAACCGTCGACGACGAAACGAATCACTGCGCCGATGACCTGGCCGAGCCATTCGAAAACGCTTTCTACCTGCATATGTTTTTCCTGATGACGGGCATTGAATGGAGAGGGGATTGTTCACTTGGGCTATCACAGGCCAGAGCGAGTTCCCTGACCGGTAGAGGCAGTCTGGCATGAAACGACTCGTTCGCTGGATCGCCGCCAGCATTTTGCTCCTGTGCCTGGCGCTCTGGCTGGCTGACCGCATCTGGCCGCTGCCGCTGCCCAAAGATGATCTGGCCCGGGTGGTGCTGGCCGAAGATGGCACGCCGTTGTGGCGTTTTGCCGATGCCAACGGTGTGTGGCGCTATCCGGTGACGGTGGATCAGGTGTCGCCTTATTACCTCGAAGCGGTGCTGACCTACGAGGACCGCTGGTTCTATCAGCATCCGGGGGTGAACCCCATGGCGCTGGTGCGCGCGACCTGGCAGAACCTGAGCGGCGGCCATGTGGTATCCGGCGGCAGCACGCTGTCGATGCAGGTGGCGCGGCTGCTCGATCCCCATTCGCGCACGCTGCCGGGCAAACTGCGCCAGCTCTGGCGCACGGCGCAACTGGAGTGGCATCTGTCCAAGCCCGAGATCCTCGGACTTTATCTGAACCGCGCACCGTTTGGCGGCACCCTGCAAGGCGTTGCGGCCGCCAGTTGGGCGTATCTGGGCAAGTCTCCACAGCAACTGACCCGCGCCGACGCAGCGCTCCTGGCGGTGTTGCCCCAGGCACCGAGCCGCTTGCGCCCCGACCGTCACCCACAGCGAGCCCAGGCCGCGCGGGACAAGGTGCTCAAGCGCCTGGCCGAGTTTGACGTCTGGCCGCAGCAGGCCGTGACCGAAGCGCTGGAAGAACCGTTGTTGCTGGCGCCGCGACAGGAGCCCAGCCTGGCCCCGCTGCTGGCCCGTCGCCTGAACCGGCCCGACAGCCCGCCATTGATCCGCACCACGCTGGACGCCAGCCTTCAACGTCGTCTTGAAGACCTGCTGCTGGGCTGGAGAGCGCGTCTGCCGGAGCGCACCTCGGCGGCGATTCTGGTGGTCGAGGCGCAGAACATGGCGGTGCGGGCGTACGTCGGCTCCGTGGACATCGGCGATGCAAGACGCTTCGGGCACGTGGACATGGTCAGCGCGATGCGCTCCCCGGGTTCGACCCTCAAGCCGTTTTTGTACGGCAAGGCGCTGGATGCCGGGCTGATTCACTCCGAATCGCTGCTACAGGACGTGCCGCGTCGTTATGGCGATTACCGTCCGGGGAATTTTTCATCGGGTTTCAATGGCGCGGTGGCGGCCAGCTCGGCGCTGTCGATGTCGCTCAACCTGCCGGCGGTGCAACTGCTCGAAGCCTACGGCCCGAAACGCTTCGCCGCCGAACTGCGCAACGGCGGGGTGCCGCTGACCTTGCCGCCACTGGCCCAGCCGAACCTGGCGTTGATTCTGGGCGGGGCGGGCAGCCGGCTGGAGGATCTGGTGGGTGGTTACGCCGCGTTTGCCCGAGGCGGACGCAGCGCCGATATTCGCCTGCAACCCGATGACCGCCTGCGCGACCGGCCCATGATGTCGCCGGGGGCGGCGTGGATCATCCGGCGCATCCTGAGCGGCCAGTCGCGGCCTGATCTGGATCCTCACGCCGAACTGGTGCAGCGCCCGCAACTGGCCTGGAAGACTGGCACCAGTTATGGCTTTCGCGATGCCTGGTCGATTGGCGTGGGGCCGCGTTTCCTGATCGGGGTGTGGATTGGCCGTCCCGATGGCACGCCGGTGCCGGGGCAGTTCGGCCTGGCCTCTGCCGCACCGCTGATGATTCAGGTGCATGACCTGCTGGTGAACCGCGACGCCCAGCGCAACATCCTGCCGCCGGTATTGCCGGTGCCGCTGAATGTGGGCGTCGCGGCGATCTGCTGGCCGCTGGGCCAGCCCATGAGCAAGAGCGACCCTAACTGTCGGCGGCAGCGCTTTGCCTGGACGCTGGACGGCACGACGCCGCCGACCTTGCAGGCCCCCGACCAGCCGCTGGGATTGGGGCTGCTGGAAAAAATCTGGGTGAATGACAAGGGATTGCGCGTCGATGCCACGTGTCCCGGGGCTCAACCAAAGGACGTCGCACTTTGGCCGGCACCGCTCGAACCCTGGCTGCCGAAGGCCGAACGACGAGAAGCGCGCCTGCCCGCCATCGACCCCGGTTGTGCCCCTCAGGGCTTGAGCCTCGCGGCGCCGATTTCCATCGTCGGCGTGCGCGACGGCGATCAGTTGCGTTTGCCTGCGGGCAGCCAGCAGCAGTTGCGGCTGCAATTGTCGGCACTGGGCGGTAACGGGCGCCGCTGGTGGTTCATCGACGGCGCGCCGCTGGGGGACACGGGCAATCAGGAAATCTGGAGCCACACCTTCAGCCGCCTTGGGCGCTATCAGTTGAGCGTACTCGACGAAAGCGGCCAGACCGCGCGCGTGGAGTTCAGTGTGGTGGATTGAGGTCGCCGTAAAAACGCCAATTCCGTGTGCGCTAGTCAATTGCGACTATACAACTTTCGTCTGGCTTGTCGGCTTGGTGAAGTTTAGTCGTTGATATATATGGGATTTATTCGTGGGGTTGGCGCTGGATCGCCCAGTTATCCAAGGGGTTAATACCAAGTTACGGATTGCCCCATTCCTTCCAAGGGCGTGTCATGCAGCCATGAGGCACACCCACCGGCAGTATCGGTGGGTTGCTCAACGGGGTAACAGGCGTGTTGGGCGGTGGTTTGAATGGAGCGGCAGCGAACCGCAGGCATGCAGTGCCGGGCAGTGTGAGAACTATCGCAAGCAAGTGGTCTGCGATGCAGTGTTCTTTCTCCGGCGTGCCTTGGTCGCGGCTTTTCATTCAACGCCTGCGCCTGTTCAGACAGGGGAATCGGATGATCCCCTGTCTTTTTTTTGCCTAGGCGATGCCGCTGCGCCAGGACGCCGGCAAGCCGGACTGCTACGGATCGGGGATAAGCGAAGAAGGTGCGCACGCCCGATCTCCCGTAGCAGCACGGCTTGCCGGCGGGGGTGTGCTGAAGGCAAACGAGGGAAGGTCGGGACTACTGCCCGACCTTGTACACCTTCGGCTCTGGAAACAGATTGTTGAGCGTTTCCAGCAGCCGTACGTGGTAGATGGGTTTGCGGAATAGATCCAGCACCTGCAGGCGAAGCAAATCGCTGACATCCTCCATGTCGGCGTGGCCTGAGGTGACGATCACCGGCAGGTGCTGGCGTGACGTGTGCTCGCGCAGGCGCTTGATCAGCGAGATGCCGCTTTCTTCGGGCATGCGCAGATCCGTGATCACCAGTGCGATATCCGGGTGCTCGGTCAGAATCTTCAGCGCCACCTTGACCGACGGCGCGGTAAAGCAGCAGAAACCCTCGCCTTCGAGCAATTCGGCGAGTTCTTCGTTGGCGTCCTCTTCGTCGTCAACGAGCAGCAGTTGTTGGCGTGTAGGAGCGGGCATTTTCACGGCCTTGGCTGATTGAACAAAAGAATTGCCAACTCGCGCTGAGTCACGTTGCTGCCGTGCCTCCAAGGGCCACAATGATTTCGTTGAACCGGGCTCTGATGGCAGTGCCCATAGGCGTGATCATCGCAAACAGCACCAGGGCGACCATCGCCACGATCACGGCATATTCGATGGCCGATGCGGCTTCCTCGTTCTTGACGAAGCGACGTAACAGGGCCGACAGGTAGGTTAGGTACATCTGACTTCTCCTCAGCGCCCTAGAGCGCTACTACGCGTTTGCAGCGTTGAACAATCCTTCGTACCCACAGCATTGACCCCAAACCCGTACTCCACAATCACAAGAAAGCATTAGTCGGAAAGTAGTAGTGGCAGACGCATGGGCCGCTCTGCACCCTGACACCCGAACGGAGTGAATGCGCGGAAATTTCCGACAACTGATGGCGTTTTGGATGACCTCGACTACCTTCTAATAGCGAAAAGGATGAATGTTCATAGCCAACTGAATGACAGGTTGTCTCGTAACGTTTTCGAGGTTGTAGTCAGGCACGGGAGGGCCGTCATGAGCAGTCGCGTCACAATGGGGCTGGCCGTGTTTTTTCTGTTGGGGGCATTGTTTGCCGGGTATTGGGGGCTGGTGTTGAGTCGTCAGCCTGCGCCAGCAGCGGTGGCGCCCGTCAGCCAGGCCCAGGCGCCTGCAGCCGTCCCCGTGGCCGCTGAACAGCCTTCCCAGGACCCCACCCGTCAGCCCGTCGTGGTGCTGGCCCGGGACATTCCCGCCTACGAGCCCATCAAGGCCGACGACCTGATCGTCGAGCGCCTCAAGGTCGCGCCACCCGGCAGTTTTTCCCACACTGAAGAGGCCGTGGGGCGCATGTCCTGGCGTCCGCTTGCGGCGGGCACCTGGCTTACCGAGAACAGCTTCGAAGCCGGTGGCAGCCTGGCGCGGATGATTCGTCCCGGCGAACGGGCGCTGGCGTTGTCCACCGACGAAATCATTGGCGCCGGCGGCCAGATCAGCCCCGGCGATTACGTAGACGTCCTGCTTTACCTCCCGTCTGATCAGACCTCCACGGACCGCAGCGCCCAGACCGTCGTGCCTGCCCTGCGGGTGCTCAGCGTTGGCGCACTGCTGGGCCCGGTGAACCAGGGGCAGGACGATCAAAGTGTCAGCCGGGATGAGCGGGTGCAGCAGCAGAAACTCAAGGTCAATGCGCGCAGCGTCGTGCTCGCGGTACCGGAGCAACTGTTGAGCCGCCTGATGCTGGCGTCCCAGGTAGGTCCCTTGCGGCTGGCCGTACGCAGTGCCCAGGAGAAGAACCTGGAACGCTACTGGGCCGGGGACAGCGACATCGCCACGCAACTGGACACGGTCAATCGCAACCTCGTGCATTTCAATCAGCTGAGCATGCAAAGCACAGCCGCCCGCGTCCAGCCGGCAGGCAGCAGCACACCGCGCGGACCGAAGCCCATCGAAGTCATTCGTGGCAGCCAGGCCACCGCGCAAACCCCCTGACCGAGCAAGGACCGCACATTCATGAGTAACCGTTTCAAGCCGGTTTTGAACCGTATCGTGTCGGCCTTTTTGGCTGCGGGGTTGTATCAGGGGACTGTCGAAGCCGCTGCGGGCAACTGTTCCGCGTTGTCGGCGATGCCGGCGGCGCTGGAGATCGGGCAGGGCGTGCAGCAGGAAATGCGCTCGCCGGTGGCGATCACGCGCCTGGCGGTAGGCGATCCGAAGATCGCTGACGTGCAGGTCAACGGCAATGACAACGGCGCCTTCCTGCTGACCGGCGTGGGGCCGGGCACCACCAGCCTGATGATCTGGACCAATTGTTCCACCGCCCCTCGGCAGAGCATGGTCTTCGTGCGCGGTGCGGCCAAGGCGGCCATGACCGACACCTTGCTGCCACCCTCGGAAGACCCGCTGCTGCCCAGCCAGGTGCAGACCGACATCCGCTTCGTCGAAGTCAGCCGCACCAAGCTCAAGGAAGCCAGCACCTCGATCTTCGGCAGAGGCTCGAACAACTTCCTGTTCGGGTCCCCCGGCACAGTGCCGGGCGTGACCGTGACCCCCGGCACGGTTGGCGGTACGCGGCCCAATATTCCGCTGAACAACAACAACTTCAACATCGTCTGGGGCGGCGGTAGCAGCAAGGTGCTGGGTATGCTCAACGCGATGGAAAGCAGCGGCTTCGCCTACACCCTGGCGCGACCCAGTCTTGTGGCCTTGAGCGGACAGAGCGCAAGTTTCCTGGCCGGTGGCGAGTTCCCGGTGCCGGTGCCCAATGGCGAAAGCAACGGTATTTCCATCGAGTACAAGGAATACGGCGTGCGCCTGACCCTGACGCCCACCGTCGTCGGGCGCAACCGCATCTCCCTGAAAGTGGCGCCGGAGGTCAGCGAGCTGGATTTCACCGCCGGCGTGACCATCGCCGGAACCACCGTGCCGGCACTGAATGTGCGGCGCACCGACACCAGCGTGTCACTGGCCGATGGCGAGAGCTTCGTCATCAGCGGCCTGATCAACACCAGCAACATTGCGTCTGTGGACAAGTTTCCGGGCCTGGGCGATATCCCGGTGCTGGGCGCGCTGTTTCGCAGTTCGCAGATCAACCGCGACGAACGTGAACTGCTGATGATCGTCACCCCGCACCTGGTGCAGCCACTGGCCGCCAACGCGCAGTTGCCGTCGCTGCCGGGCGAGGCGCTGCGCAACTACGACCCGAATTTCTACAAGATGTATTTCCTCGAAAACGGCAGCTTCGATCGCCGCAGCGGGTTATCGCAATGAGCCAGGGACCGAACCTCAGCCAGACGTTTCTGGCGATCACGCGCAACACCACCGACCTTGAATGGCTGCAGGGGGCGCTGGCGCCGCTGGGCCAGGTGGTCAGCGCCGGCACCGGCAGCCTCGACGAACTGCTGGCGCTGGTGGACGTGACCTTTGCCAGTGTGGTGTTCGTGGGGCTCGACCGCGAGCACCTGATGAACCAGAGCGCGTTGATCGAAGGTGCCCTGGAAGCCAAGCCGATGCTGGCCATCGTCGCCCTGGGTGACGGTATGGACAACCAGTTGGTGCTCAACGCCATGCGCGCCGGGGCTCGGGATTTCGTGGCCTACGGTTCACGCTCCAGCGAAGTGGCCGGGCTGGTGCGGCGCCTTGGCAAGCGCCTGCCGGCCGTGGCGCCCAACCCGAACATGGGTGGCCTGACCGTGATCTACGGCGCCCAGTGCGACGGCGATGGCGCGCTGGTGTCGGCGCACCTGGCATTGGTGGCGCAACAGAAAGGCCAGCGCACGCTGCTGCTCGACCTGGGCACCCCGCGCGGCGACAGCCTGGCGATGCTCAGCCTGGAGTCGTCGTTCACCTTCGGCGACTCGGTGCGTCATTTGCGCAGGCTCGACTCGACCCTGATCGACAGCGCCTTCACCGTCCATCCCAGCCAGTTGCGCATCCTGGCCTACGGCGAGGACGACATGCCGCTGGAGCACACCAGCGCCGCCGAGCTGTACATGCTGCTCAGCGCCTTGCGCCAGCATTTCCAGCATGTGGTGGTCAATCTCGTGGGCCAGCCGGACAGCGAATCGCTGCGCACCTTCGTCGCCCATTGCGACCAGTTGCTGTGGTACGTGGACCAGAACGTCATCGAGTGCCGGCGCAATCTGGCGATCCTCAATCTGTGGCGGGAAAAGGGCCTGAAGCTGCAGCAGGCCGGGCTGTTGGTGGACAAATACCTGCGCCAGGTCACACCCAATTCCGAGGCGCTGGAGAAGACCTTCGGCCTGCCCGCCATGGTGGTGCTGCCACTCAGCCCCGAGGTGCGCCTGAACGCCAAGAATCAGGGCCTGTCGCTGTTCGAGCTGTCGCCACGGGAGTCGTTGAGCGCGGGCCTGCGCAATCTGGGCGAGCGCCTGGCCAGTCAGTCCGATACCGCCAGCAAGCCGCGTGATGGCTGGCTGGGCCGGCTCTTGAGGGCCAACAAATGAAGAATGAAAAACTCTTTGGCGTGTCGTCCCGGCCAACGGAAAGCGGCGGCGATGGGCAGGGCCTGAAACTGGTGCTGCATCGCTACATCATCGACGCCATCGAAGAGAGCGGGCGCAACCTGCTCGAAGGCACGCGCCCGGCGCTGGCGCAGTTCGTCACCGACAAGGTGGCCGAGTATGTCGCCCGCCTGAAGCTGGCGATTTCGCGCTACGAGATGGAGCGCCTGGCCGAGGAACTGGTGGACGAGCTCACCGGTTTCGGCCCGCTGGAAGTGCTGCTGCGCGACAAGTCGGTGACCGAGATTCTGGTCAACGGCCCCAACAAGGTGTTCATCGAGCGCGAGGGCGTGCTGCACCATTCGGACCTGCGTTTCATCGACTCGCATCACGTCGAGCGCGTCATCCAGCGCATTCTTGCTCCGCTGGGCCGGCGGCTGGACGAGTCCTCGCCGATGGTCGATGCGCGCCTGCCTGATGGCAGCCGGGTCAACGCGATCATCCCGCCGATTGCGCTGGACGGGCCCTGCGTGTCGATCCGGAAGTTTCGCAAGGACATGCTCAGAAGCTCCGATCTGGTGGCCATGCAGACCATCGACCAGCCCATCTATGACTTCCTCGCCAGCGCCGTGAACAAGCGCTGCAACATCCTCATCAGCGGCGGTACCGGCACCGGCAAGACCACCATGCTCAACGTCTTGAGCCAGATGATCGACACTCATCAGCGGCTGGTGACCATCGAAGACGTCGCCGAATTGCAGCTGGGCCACCCCCACGTGGTGCGCTTGGAAACCCGTCCGCCGAATGCCGAAGGTCATGGCGAGGTGCGCGCCAGCGACCTGATTCGCAACGCCCTGCGGATGCGCCCGGACCGCATCATCCTGGGGGAAATTCGCGGCGTCGAAGTGCTCGATGTGATGACCGCCATGAACACCGGCCACGATGGCTCGATGAGTACGGTGCACGCCAACAATGCCCAGGACGCGCTGCTGCGCCTGGAAACCCTGGTGGGCCTGACCGGGCGGCAGATCGCCGAAAAGACCCTGCGCCAGATGATCTGCGCGGCGCTGGACGTGATCATCCAGCTGACCCGCATGCCCGACGGGCGCCGCTGTGTCAGCGAGGTGGTAGAGGTGGTCGGCACCCGTGAAGACGTGTACGTGACCAACACCCTGTTCCGCCTGGACCGGCGCACCGGGTTCGGCTTCCTGCGCGAGGCGATCAACCCGGCTGGCGACAAGCTGCGCCAGCTCGATTACTAGGCACTGCTCACAGGCGCAGCTCAGGGAGATCCGACAGTGAAGGGAGCCATCGTCCTCGGGCTGATATTCATGCTGCTGACAGGGCTGTCGCTGTATCTGTTCTATCGCGGCCTGAACAAGGGCGCCAACGAACGGATCATGGCCCGGCTGGCATTGGGGCAGCCCGAGAAAGTCGCTGCCAGACCCGCTCTGGCGGCCATCGAGCGGGCGTTCCTGCGAGCCGGTCTGGGTCGTCCCACCGAGCGCTTGCCGCTGGCCCTGACGATCTGGCTGATGACCATGCTGCTGGGCTATGCGATGTACGACGGCTTTGGTCTGGCGCTGGGCATTCTGCTGCCGGTTATCGTGCTGCGCTTTTACGTCAGCTTCCGTTACCGGCGGCGCATGCAGCGCATGATTGCCCAGTTGCCGCAGTTGCTCGATCACACGGTGCGCAGCCTCAAATCCGGACGCACGCTGGGCGATGCGGTGCTCAATAGCATCGACGCCGCGGACCGTCCGCTGAGCGAGGCCATGTCGCGGATCAAGCGCAACGTGCAGTTGGGCATCACCTTGCCCGATGCGGTGCAGGACTTCGCCGAGTTGTACGAGCGCGACGAATTCCAGCTGTTCGCCCTGGGGCTGCGGGTCAACCACCGTTACGGCGGCAATGCCAGCGAGCTGCTGGAGAACCTGATCCGGTTGATCCGCGAGCGTGAACAGGGTGCGCGCCAGTTGCGGGCCATGACCGGGGAAACGCGCATGACGGCGGTGGTCCTGGGGCTGCTGCCGGTGGGCATGGTGGGGTACTTCATGGTGGTCAACCCGACGTATTTGCTGCACATGTGGAACGACGAGTCAGGATGGAAAATGCTCGCGGTTGCGTTCGTGATGCAAACCCTGGGTTGCCTTGCGCTGTGGCGCATGTTGCGGAGCGTCTGAGATGGCCTTGATGCTGAGTGCGCTGCTGTTCGCCCTGGCCGGGTTTTTCCTGCTGCTGACCCTGGCCCGCCAGCGTCGTGCCGAGCGCCTGGCGTTGTCGCGTCTGCAGGGGCGGGTGGGGCGCGACAGCCGCGTCGGCAGCCTGTTGCGGCTGTTGGGCGACAGCCGTTTCGGGCAGCGCTCGGTGAGCCTGGACAGCGAAACCCAGCTACTGCTCAACCGCATCGGCTGGCGCCGGGCGAGCCAGCGTTCAATGTTCGCGGCTTGCCAGGTGGGTGTTCCGGTGCTGGCGTTCAGTGTGGTGGTGTTGATTCAGACGCTGTTCTTCAGTGACACCGCCTACCCGATCATGGCACCGGCCTTTGCCTTGGGCTTGGGCTATCTGGCGCCCAAGCGGATTCTGGCCGCGGCGGCCTCTGCACGGCAGAAACGCGTGGTGGTGGAGGTGTCCACTTTTATCCCGCTGCTGCGCATCCTGTTCGAGTCCGGCATGGCGGTCGAGCAGGCGCTGCGGGTGCTCAGCAATGAAGGCGGGCGGCTGTTGCCGGTGCTGGCATCGGAGCTGCGGGCGATGCTGGTGCGTGTGGATTCGGGGCTGGAACTGGGCAACGAGCTGAACAAGGTCGCCACGCTGCTGGCGGTGGATGAGTTCAGCGACACCTGCGTGATTCTCAACCAGTTGATTCATCAGGGCGGTGGCGCGATGAAGTCGCTGCTGTCGCTCAAGCAATTGATCGATGACCGCAGGCTCACCCGTTTGCAGGAGTACATCTCCAAGCTCTCGGCGAAGATGTCGGTGGTGATGATGGTGTTTCTGTTTCCGGCCTTGCTGATTGTGTTGGCGGGGCCCGGGTTCATGGCGATCAGCAAGGCGTTGACTTCGCATTAGGGAGTTTGAATGAAAGCAATGATTGCAGCGTTGAGCCTCATCCTGCTGAGCGGCTGCGCCAGTGATGGCTCGGCGCCGTGGCTGGCCCAGGCTGGTGGCGGCAGTTGCGCCAAGCCCAGCTCCGATCAGGAGCTGGCGTTGAACATGGCCCAGGACATGGCCGACGAAGGCCGCCTGCACGCGAGCCTGGCGCATCTGGAGAGCCTGCCGCCGACGCTCCCCGAGGTCCGCCTGCGCAAGGCGCGGGTGCTGCGCCTGCTGGGCAGTCGCGAGGCCGAGCCGCTGTACAAGAGCCTGCTGGGCACCTGCCGGGCCGCCGAGGGCGAACATGGTCTGGGCCAGTTGGCGGCGGCGCGGGGCGATAACAATCAGGCGCTGATGCATTTGCAGGCTGCCGTGAAGCTGTCGCCCACCGACGAGAAGATTCGCAACGATCTGGGGGTGGTCTATCTCAACCAGCTCAAGCTCGATCAGGCGCGGTTCCAGTTTCTGACGGCCATGGAACTCAAGCAGTCCGACACGCTGGCGGCGTTGAACCTGGTGACCTTGCTGATCTATCAGGATGAATGGACCCAGGCCGCCGAGCTTGTGTCCCGCAGCGGCCTGACGCCCGATCAGGTCAACGATGCCCAGGCCCGCGCGGAAAAACTCAGGGCCAGCCCCGCAGGGCTGACCATCAAGGCCGTCAAGGTGGCGGCGGTGAGCGACCTGCCTGACACAGGGAGACAGCCATGAACCGGTTCATCATCAGTGCACTGGGCCTTTCAGTGATCTGCGGCACGGCGCTGGGGATAGAGCCGGGGCCGTCCTCGCCCTCGCAAAAGCAGACCGAAACCTGGCTCAACCTGCAAGCCAGCGGCCACGCCGCATCCCCCATCCCGCAAGCGGCCGCTCCCATTGAACGCGACCTGAGCATGCAGCGCTGGCTGGACAGTTATCAGCATCAGATTCCGGAGTTCTTCGAGCAGAAGAAGGGCGGCAGCGTGTCAGGCAGTGGCGGCTCGGGCGGCAACTAACTTGTAGGAGCGCGCTTGCCCGCGACAGGGTTGTGTCAGGCGCCGTTGATGTCATGTGCGCCGACGCCGTCGCGGGCAAGCGCGCTCCTACAGGTCGTGCGGCCACCCCAACAATGATCGACGCACCACACCACCCGGGATCGATGTTGTGCAGGAGAGCGCCGTCAATGCGCGGTCACCCGCCCCCGGGCCGCCGCGTTGGTCGGCGATAACGCCAGCGCCAGTTGCGTGCGGTTGTGCATGTGGGTCAGGCGCAGCACCTGAGACACATAGAGCTTCACCGTGTTCTCGGTAATCCCCAGTTCACAGGCGATCTGATAGTTGGTCTTGCCCTGGCTGACCAGCTTGGCCACGTCCAGCTGACGCGGCGACAGTTGCTCGAAGATGGCCGGAATCACGAACTCGCCATCGCCCTCGGCGAAACCGGGCTGGGCGGCCTGGCGCGACTTGTCCAGATCCTGGCAGAGGTCATCGATCGACGCCGCCAGAAACTGCAATTTGTCGTTCAGATGCCCCAGGTGCTGGACGTTCTTGACCCGCTCTTCCAGCGACTCTTCCTGACGCTGCACGCCCTGGAACAACTCGTTCAGATCGACCGGTTTCTGATAATAATCGGCGATGCCCGCACGCAGGGCCTTGATCACATCCTGCTTCTCGGCGCGCCCGGTGAGCATGATGGATTCGAAGATGCGCGTCTTGCCGGCCAGCACTTTCAGCGCCTGCACCAGCTCGATGCCGTTCATGCCCGGCATGTCCAGATCGCACAGGACAATGGCGATGCTGTGGTCCTCGCGGAACCGCTCCAGCGCCTCGCGGCTCGAATAACAAGGCGCGCAGCGATAGCCGCAGCCTTCCAGAAATTCAGTGATCTCATCGACGATCAGGGGTTGATCGTCGACCACCAGGACCTTTACTGCCGAATGCTTGTTCACCCGCTACTCCCTGCTGCGAATACAACTGAACCGGGTCCGGCGCCATGTAATCCTTCACGGCAATCCTCGTAGGACTATCACTGTCCGGACGTAGGGCTAAACCTAGTCTCACTTTCTGACTATGTACATAGATAGAGCGGGCAATGCGACTAATGGAGCCATAGCGCCATCACCAGAAAACCGGCGAACAGAAAGGGCACGAAGGGCTGTTTGCTTGACGCCTGCGGCGCCATCCTGGAGTAGCGATTGCTAAGCCCTTGAGCGAGCAGGGGCCAGGCTTTTTGACGCGCCAGCAGCCAGGCCAGGCTGGCCACTCCGGCGCCGATGAAGGTGCCGAGTATGTACAGATGCCCGCTGGCCAGGGCCAGTGCGACAAGAAGTTTCACATCACCGGCCCCCAAGCGGTTCAGTGCATAACCCGGCAATGTCAGCAGCAGCGCCACGGTTACGCCCCAGCCCGTTTGCGCCATGGGCACACCCAGCCAACTGGTGCCGGTGCTCAGCAGGTAGATCAGGGCGAACAGCGCACCGCCGAACGTCAGCCAGTTGGAAACCCTTCTGCTGCGCGCATCCTGGTCCGCGCAAACGGCAAACCAGATGAGTAGGAAAAGTAAATTCATCGGGTAAAAAACGTCCTGTTTTCCGGAAAGAATCTATGCTCCATGCAAGGTAGCACTGTCAGGGTAGACGTCGGCATGCGAAGGACCTCACGCAACTTTTCCCCCGCAGGACAAAACGGCGCCGCTGCCATCGAGTTTGCGTTGGCGTTCGTGATTTTCTTCGGCATTTTCTATGGCCTGGTGACCTACAGCCTGCCGCTGTTGATGATGCAGTCATTCAACAACGCCACCGCCGAAGCCGTGCGCCAGAGCGTCGCCATCAGCCCCAGTGTCAACAACTACAGCAGCGTGGTCACCACCCAGGCCAGTTCGGTGCTGAGCGGCCAACTGGCGTGGATACCCGCGGCCTTCGCCTTCAATGTGGCCACCGATGCCGTGGTGACCTTCGACGGCAAACTGCTCAGTGTCCGCATCAATTACCCGCGAAGCAAGCTGACCCAGGTCATGCCGGTCATGACCCTGCCCGGAATCGGTAACGTGCCGAATCTGCCGACCTACCTTTCAGCCGAAGCGAGCCTGCAACTTGCCCCTTAAGAACGAAATCCTCAATCGTTGGCTGGGGCGAACCGATGCGCCCGCCGAGCCCGCGCCGCAACGCCTGCCTCAGGTGAGCGAGCCTGCGCCGGTCAGTGCCGACTGGAACATGCAGCTGGACGAAGAGGGGCGGGTCACGGGCATCAGCAAGGCGCTGCGTACGGCGCTGGGGGTGAGCGGGGCCGTGACGCCGGCGCAGCGCCTGCTCGGCTACCTGATGCCCAGCAGCGCACTGGTGGTGGAGGGCACCCCGCAGGACTGGCTGGGCCACATGCTCGACCTGGATTTCAGGCGCCCCAACGGTCAGGTACTGCACACACGTGGCTGGGTGCAGGCGCAGGGCAGTGACTGGCTGCTGCAACTGCTGGATATCGGCGACCTCATGGAGCAGGCCAGCGCGGCCCAGAGCCGTCAGCAGTGCCTGCGCCTGGCCGGGCAGTTGGCCGAGAAGGTCCGGGGGTGTCATCTGGAGCGGTTGCAGGCGGTGACCGCCGAGCAGCTCGAAGAACTGGCGCAGAATTACCGCGTGCCTTGCCTGGCCTTGGCCCTGGCCGAGCCCGGCGGCGTGGGCTGGCGCATCTATGCCCACTACAACGCCCAGACCGCGCCGCAGCTGTGGCAGGACGGCCAGCGCCTGGGCACCGATCTCGACTCACTGAACAGCACCGTCACTCATCAGATCGACTTCGGCGCACCTGTCGCCCAGGTTCACCTGCAAAGTGCCTTCGGCAACGCCGAGGGTTTCCTGTTGCCCCATCACAAGGAAGGCTCGATCAAGGCCTGGCTGCTGTTCGGTTTCTACAACGCCGCGCATCAGGCCCCCGAGCTGGGTGATCGCGAGTGGATGAACCTGTGTGCGGCGCTGGCCGGCCCCATTCTCTATCGCCAGGCCGATCAGGTGCACCGCCACCAGTTGGAGCGCCTGGCGGTGTTGCAGGATCTGCTGGGCACCGGCTGGTGGGAGCTGCTTCCCGGTGGCGAAGACATCCAGTTGGCCCCGCAACTGGCGCGCACCCTGGGCTTGCCCGAGACTCGCGATGTGCTGGCGCTGGACGCCTGGCTGCAACTGATTCACCCGGCTGACCGCCACGAACTGGAAAGCCGCCTCAGCCTTTTGCGTGACCACGGCACCGCCATGCTGTCCTGCGTGAGGTTGCGTCAGGACGATCCGGGTCAGGCGCCGGTCTGGCTGCGGATCCAGGGGCAGGTGCTGGTCAGCGGGCAGGTGCGTCGGGTGCTGGGCTTCATGCTCGATGTCAGCGATATCAAGAACCAGGAAATCCAGGCCGCCGCCGCCCACGCCCGTCTCGATAACCTGATCGCCAGCTCCCCTGCGGTGATCTATGTGCTGGGCTACGACCACGGCAGCCTCGAGCCGACGTTCTTCAGCGCCAGCCTCACGCCGCTGCTGGGCTGGACCCAGGCCGAGTGCAGCGATGGCCAGCTCACCCAGTACATTCACCCCGATGACCGCGACATCTGGTTCCAGCGCACCCGTCAGTTGCTTCGCGAGGGCGTGGTCAGTTGCCGTTATCGTCTGCGCGATAAAAAGGGCAGCTACCACTGGCTGCTGGACGAGGCGCGGCTGCTGCGTGATGACCTCGGCATGCCGGTGGAGGCGGTGGGATTGTGGCTGGATGTGACGGACGCCACTCAAGCCACCGAGCGCGTGCGTGAGAGCGAAGAGCGCTACCGGATTCTGGTGGAAGATTCCCCGGCCATGATCTGCCGCTACACCCCGGACCTGATCCTGAACTTCGGCAACCGGCCTCTGGCCGATTACCTGGAATGCACCCCCGCGCAACTGCCAGGGGTCAATCTGGGCGAATGGTTTTCCGCCGAGCAGAAGGAGGCCTTCCTGCGGCGTATCGACGACCTGACGCCTGAATCGCCCATGAGCACGGCGGAGATCTGCCTCGAACTGCCGGGCCGCGAGCACGCCTGGTGGATCTGGGCCGACCGTGGGGTGTTCAACGATGCCGGCGAACTGATCGAAATCCAGGCCGTGGGCCGCGACAACACGGAAATCCGCCGCACCCGCATGCAGCTCAACCAGAGCGCGAAAATGGCGACACTGGGTGAGATGGCGACCGGGCTTGCCCACGAGATCAACCAGCCGCTCAACGTCATGCGCATGGCGGTGGTCAACGTGCTCAAGCGCCTGAGCAACGGCGAGGTGGAAATCGACTACCTGACCGACAAACTCAACCGCATCGACGCCCAGGTCCAGCGCGCGGCGCGGGTGGTCAACCACATGCGTGTGTTCGGCCGACGCTCGGAAATCGAGCAGCAATTGTTCGACCCGATCGAGGCGGTGGAAGGCACCCTGAACATGCTCACCGAGGGCATGAAAGGCAAGGGCGTCGACCTGCGGGTGGGCGAGTACGGTGAGCGGGTGCAGGTGCGCGGGCATGTGGATCAGCTTGAACAGGTGCTGATCAACCTGATGGTCAATGCCCGGGATGCATTGCTCTCCAAGCGGGACAAGGACCGGGACTTCGAACCCTGGATCGCGTTGCGGGTGGAACAGGATGACCAGACGCTGTGGCTGGTGGTCGAGGACAACGGCGGCGGTATTGACCCACGGTTGCTGGAGCGGATTTTCGAGCCGTTCTTCACCACCAAACCGGTGGGCGTGGGCACCGGGCTGGGGTTGTCGGTGAGTTATGGCATCGTCGAACAGATGGGCGGGCGGCTGAGCGTCAGCAACGCGAGTGAAGGCGCGTGTTTCCGCATCGCCTTGCCCATCGCGTTGGTCTGACACCTACCCCGAAACATGCGCCACCACCTGTAGGAGCGCGCTTGCCCGCGATGGCGGTGTGTCAGGCAATACATGCTTGGCAGACACACCGCCGTCGCGGGCAAGCGCGCTCCTACAGGAAATGGGGTTGTACCGGAGGGGATCGGTGTCAGATGACCAACTGCGCCTGCCCTGGATGGCAACTGAGGTTGGCGCCGATATCGATGTTGGTCACATCAATCCCCAAATTACTCAGCAGGCTGTTGAGCAACGGATCGAGCAGCGGGCTCAGAGTGCTCTTGATGAGCGCACCGACCAGACTGGTGACACCGCTAAACGTACTGGCCACCGTATTGAGCAGCGCTCCCAGCCCCGTTGCATTGGCGTTGGGGCCGAACTGGTTGATGCTGATCCCCGACAGCGTCGTGCTCAGGCTGTTGACGATGTCGTTGGGCGGCGCGGGTTGCATGGCCGGCGGCTTGGTCAACTCAGGCGGCTGATTGAACACGTAGGTGTATGGCGCGGCGTTGCCGACCAGCGAGGTATTGAGCGTCAGCCCCAGCCCACCGGCCGCGAAGGGCTTGCGCGGATCGCAGGTGAGCGGGATCAGCAGCAGATTGCTGCAGGCCTTGGTGCCGATGTCCACGATGGCCAGCGGGTCGGCATTGGTCGGCGTCAGGCTCGAGAAGAAGGTGGTCTCGTCGATGGTCCCGACCCTGACCGTCGCCAGGGCGGTGTTGGTCTGGGTGGTCAGGGTCTTGGTGGCGTCGGTGGTGCAGTTGACGTCGGTGACGTGGGCATTGGCGGCCGCGAGTTCCAGTCCCAACGAGACCTTCACCCCGTTGGGCAGCACTTGCGGATCGGTCTGGGTGCATTTGGTGCCCAGCAGGCAACCGACCGCGCTCAGGTTCAGGTTCAGCAGGCCGTTGAGGGTGGAGGTGAGCGGGCCGGTCAGCCCCGCCACTGTGTTGACCAGGCCGACCACGCCCGTCAGCAGCGGCAGATCGACCGTGACCAGCGCCCGGACCTGCGCGGTACGCACGTAGATCCGGTTGGCGCCCATCGGGTCTGCCTTGGCCAGCAGCGGGTTGCCCACCGCCGACAGTTGCGGCGGCTCGATCACTTTGACCTTGGCCGAAATCAGCGCCAGGCCCGGCACGCTGATCGACTGGGTGATGGCCGCGGCGTTCTTGCTGTTGGCCAGTTGCGCGAGGGTCTGCACCAGTTGAAACGCCTGAAGCCCGGCGTCGAGCCCCGCGCTGGGCGTGCCGCTCTGCACATTGAGCAGGTCCCCCAGCTTGACCAGCGAAGACCCGGCGCCCGATCCCGCCACCGCTGTTTGCAAGCTGGTCAGGCCGTTGATGGCGGCGGTGATGGTCGCCGTGGCGCCGCTCTGTTGCAGGGCACTGATGGATGCGCCGATCAGCTTGGTCAGCGTGGTGTTGGTGGCCAGTAGCTGGGTGTAGTCGCCTGCCTTCACGTTCAGGGCGATGGCCAGTTGATCGGCAAACTTGAGCAGGTTCACGTCCGTGTCCAGCAGCCCTTTCCAACTGGCCAGGCTCAGGTTGACGGTGGAGCCGAGCAGGGCGCTGAGGGCCGAATTCAGTGAGTTGGCGCGGCTCTGGTCGACGTTCACGCTCAGCAGCGAGCTGCGGATGGTCAGTTGCGCCATGGGCGGCGATGGCTTGGCGGCGACTGCCACTGCGGTGAGTGCGACATCGGCAGGTGTGGCGCTGCCGAACATCGCGCCGATGCCAGCGGCGATGCTGCGCGGCACGGCGTGGCTGACGGTGACCTGGATGGCGTCGGATCTGCTGGCGTCCAGGGTAAACGCCCGGCGGCTGTTGGCGCCCACCGCAAGGGTGCCGCACAGGGTGGTCAGGGTGCGGCTGGCGTCGGTGACGGTGAAGCCGTTGCGGGTCGCGCTCTGGGTGGCATAAGCCTTGGCGGAGCTTGCGCCGATGCAGTTGCCGTTCAGGCTCGCCGCTTCCAGCGCGGCCATGTCGGCGACCCGCTGCAAGGTGCGTTTTTCCATGTACAGCCGACCGCTGTCGACCACGACCAGGGTGCACAAAAGGGCCAGGGCCATCGTCAGCGCTGCCATCAATCCTATGGCACCACGCTGCCGCTCCCGGCGGGCGCAGGGGTACATCAGGGGAGACATCCAGCACTCCTTCGGCAAAGCCGTCGCTACTCCCGAAAGCAGCTAAAAGCTGCAAGCTACAAGCTGTAAGTAAAGACGATCCGCGTCGCTTTTGCTTTTGCCTTTACTTGCAGCTTGTAGCTTGCCGCTTACAACTGCTCTAACGCGGCGGATATTGCTGCAGGATTTTCTGCACTGTCTGGCGCAGCGCCAGTTCGCGGGCTGCGGGGTTGGCGTTGCCGTCGGTGGCGCTCTGTTCGGTGCTGCCGCGCCAGACCAGCTTGCCGTCCTTGCCGTCGAGCAGGTCGATCTGCAAGGTCGAAACCTTGTAGCTCACATTACGCGTCTCGGTGCCTATCGGGCCGCCCCAGTAGCCGCCCCACGGGTTGCCCCAATAGCCGCCACCGCCGTAGTTGGTGGTGACCATCTGCTGGCGGTCCTCGACGATCAGCCAGGCCTGCACCTGCACATCGGCCCGGGTGCCGGGTGCGGCAGGGCGCAGGCCGCGCTGGTCGAGCTGATCGCCGACCGACTGGCGAATGCGCTGCTCGGTCAGGTCGCTCTTGATCCTTGGATCATTGGGTTGATATTGCAGGCCAGGCTCTTTCCAGGCCCAGGTTCGATACCCGCCGAAGTCCCGCTGCGCGTCGAAGTCACGATTGACCCGATCGGTCTGGCAGGCGCTGAGCAGCAGGGCAACACACAAGACAGCGATGCAGCGGAACATGATGGCTCTCCGATACCGTAACGAGTATTACGTAGGTGGGTAGGCGGTCAAAGCCTGCTGTACCGCCTGGCGCAGGGCTTTGGCGCGATCGGACTGATCGCCGCCACTGCCGGTCTCGGCACTGGCGCTCCACACGGGCTGGCCGCTGCGGGCATCGAACATACTGATGCGCACCACGACCACTTGCTCTTGATAGGTTCTGACGATGGGCACGCTGGCGTGACCGCCGCAGCCGTGGCGATAGCCGTTGTAGCAGCCCACGCCCGTGCCGCCATAGTACGGGTCGTAATAATCGTCACGCACCTGGCGCAGCCGGGTTTCCACGCGGGTGTCGGCAGCGATGCTCAGGTCGGCCGCCTGGGGATTGCGCGAAGGCCGCAAGCCACGCTGATCCAGCCCGTTGCTCACCGCCTCGGCGAGTTGCGCCGAATCTGCCCATTGGGTGCCCGGCGGCAACTGGTTGTTGAGCCAGGTCCAGTTGCGATAACGGCCAAAATCCCGGGGCGCGGCAGGGTAGGCGCTCATGTCCAGGACGTTGGCCGCTTGCGGCGGGGCAGGCGGGATCGCGGCGGAGACGGCACGGTACGGGTTTTGACTCTGGCA
The DNA here is from genome assembly GCF_044746765.1 of Pseudomonas sp. NPDC090203. NCBI lineage: Bacteria > Pseudomonadati > Pseudomonadota > Gammaproteobacteria > Pseudomonadales > Pseudomonadaceae > Pseudomonas > Pseudomonas sp. NPDC090203. The sequence goes on along the minus strand of NZ_JBIVCV010000008.1, from coordinate 159,103 downwards.
GGCAGCAAGGCCTGCGCACAGGGCGAGCAAAGCAAGACGGCGTTTCATGATGGTCTCCGCAAGTAGCCTCAAACAGGTCGGCACATCCAGTGCAGATAGCGTCCCAATCCGGCAAAGCCTGGGTGACGTCGGTGCGCGAGTTCCATCTCCAGCAGGTCGGCAAGCTCGGCTTTGGCCTGGAATTCCACGGGCATGTAGTCGTGGAAAACCCGAACGCCACTTCTGGTTTCGACTCGCCACATACCTTCAAGTTGCGCCGCTAATTCGCGCGGATCAAGGGGTTGTTGCGGGGTCAGGCTCTGTTTTTCACCGGCCATGGTGTTTTTGCGCATCTTGCGGAAATGGCCCTTGAGCAGATTGCGGTAGATCAGCGCGTCGCGGTTGTAAAACGCCAGAGACAACCAGCCGTCGGCGCGGGTCAACTGGCGTAGCACGGGCAGGATGGTGAACGGCTCGGCGAGCCATTCAAGCACTGCGTGGCAGATCACCAGATCGTAGGGCTCGCTTAACAGGCTTGGCAGATCCTGCCAAGGCGCCTGGATGAAGGTCGCGGTCTGCCCGGCTTCGGCAAAGCGCTGGCGCGCGCCTTCGAGCATCGGTTCGGCAGGCTCGGTGAACGTAACGTCGTGGCCCCGTTCAGCCAGCCACAACGACATGTGGCCCAATCCGCCGCCGATATCCAGCACTTTCAATGGGCGATCCGGTAAGCACTCGGACAAATCCGCCTGCAACACTGCCAGGCGAATCGCGCCCTTGGCACCGCCGTAGATCTTCTCGGCGAAACGGGTCGCCAACTGGTCGAAATGACGATCACTCATTTGGCGAACCGCCGCTCGCTGTCGGCCAGCTTGGCGCTTACCACTTCGTTCATGTCCAGCCCCAGTTCGCTGCACATCAGCAGCAGATACAGCACGATGTCACCCACTTCCTGTCCGGCATGAGCCAGTTCGTCAGCGGGCAACTGGCGTGACTGGTCCTCGGTTTTCCACTGGAAGATCTCCACCAGCTCGGCCATTTCCACACTGGCGGCCATGGCAAGGTTCTTCGGGCTGTGGAATTGCCGCCAGTCGTTGGTATCGCGGATGCGATGCAGGCGTTGGGTGAGTTCGTCGAGGTTCATGGGCAGGTCTCCTGAAGGTGCGTAGCTTCAGGGGGATGGATGGCGGAATCAAGCCCCGCCCCCCGTAGGAGCGCGCTTGCCCGCGACGGCGGTGTGTCAGGCGGTACATATCGGGCAGAAAGATCGCGTCGCGGGCAAGCGCGCTCCTACAGGTTGTCAATCAGATGCAGGCTGCCACGTCCCGATCATATGCACGATCCCTTCCTTGCCCTGGACCTTCAACTGCCCATGAGACCCCGCCGCGCTGGCCGACAGCGTCACCTCACTGGGCAGGCGCACGGGCTTCTGGAACTCCACCGAAATATCCACATTCGACGCCGGCAAGTGATCGTCCAGCGCCGCCAGGGTGCGGCTTTTTATCCACAGGCCGTGGGCGATGGCCTTGGGGAAGCCGAACAGCTTCGCGCTGCTGTCGCTCAGGTGGATCGGGTTGTAATCACCACTGACCTTGGCGTATTGCCGGCCTATGTCGGACGGTGCGTACCAGGTCGCCAGCTCGGTCATGGGCAGGGGCGCGGGTTCGTAGGCGCCTTCGACGTCGCCGGGTATCTGCACGCCACGGCAGAGCATGGTGCTGTCTTCTTCCCACAGCAGGCCCAGCGCGTCCTCGATCTGGGTAATCAGGCTGAACGTCGCGCCCTTGGCGTGGGGCCGCAGACGGGCGACGCGCACGCTGACCTGCGCCTTGATCACGTTGCCCAGCGGGCGACGGATGCTGATCCGGTTCTGCAGGTGCACCAGGCCCAGCAGCGGGAAGGGGAAGTCCTTGTCGGTCAGCAGCTTCATCTGCAACGGGAAGGCGAGCACATGTGGATAAGTCGGCGGCAGCAGGCTGCCCGGAACATATCCACAGACCTTGGCGAAAGCCTCGACCTTCTGCGGATCCACCGACACCCAGCAGCGCAGCCCCTGATCGGGCAACTGCGTACCGCTGACCTTGCGCCGCAGCGCCGCTTGCATGAACAGGCCCGGCAACGCCGGTGGGGTATCCAGATAACGCCAATGCGCACTCATCGACTTTCTCCCGCGCTAATCCTCATGTGCATTTCATCCACAGGCTGGTTCAGGCGCCGATCACGCTCTGCCCGCATACTCGCAACACCTGGCCGCTGACGGCACCGCTGCCCGGCTGGCTCAGCCACGCCACGGCTTCGGCGACGTCCTGCGGCAGGCCGCCCTGGCCCAGCGAGCTCATGCGCCGCCCGGCCTCGCGCAGGGCGAAGGGCATGTGCGCGGTCATGCTGGTTTCGATGAAGCCCGGCGCTACCGCGTTGATGCTGATGCCCCGCGCCTTGAGCACAGGCGCCATGGCCCGGGCCAGGCCAATCAACCCGGCCTTGCTGGTGGTGTAGTTGGTCTGCCCGCGATTGCCCGCCAGGCCGCTGATGGAGGCCATGAGGATCACACTGCCGTTATCGTGCAAGGCGCCGGCGTCGATCAGTGCCTGGGTCAGCACCTGCGGGGCGTTGAGGTTGACGTTGAGCACCTGATCCCAGAAATCGGCGGTCATGTTGGCCAGCGTCTTGTCGCGAGTGATGCCAGCGTTGTGCACCACGATGTCCAGCCCGCCGGGGACCTGCTCGATCAACTGCGTGGCCGCGTCCGGGGCGCAGATGTCCAGCACCAGCGCCTGACCGCCAAGCCGCGCCGCGAGAGCTTCGAGGTCAGCCTTGGCCTGTGGCACATCCAGCAACACAATTTCTGCCCCATCCCGGGCCAGGGTTTCGGCGATGGCAGCGCCAATGCCACGTGCCGCGCCGGTCACCAGCGCCTTGCGGCCAGCCAGCGGGCGGCTCCAGTCCTGAACCTTGTTGGCGCAGGCGCTCAGGCGAATGACCTGCCCGGAGATAAACGCGCTCTTGGGCGAGAGAAAGAACCGCAGCGCGCCTTCGAGTTGATCTTCTGCGCCGTCTTCCACCTGCAGCAGTTGTACGGTGCCGCCGTTACGCATTTCCTTGGCCAGCGAGCGGCTGAAGCCTTCGATGGCCTGTTGCGTGCTCGACGCGAGCGGATCGCTCTGGGTGGCGGGATCGCGGGCCAGAATCACGATGTGTGCGCTGTGATCGAGACTGCGCAGTACCGGCTGGAAGAAGTCCCGCAGCTGCGCCAGTTCAGACGTGTGCAGAAGGTGACTGGCGTCGAACACTATGGCCTTAATCTTCGAACCCTGCTCGGCGCTCCATGGGTGTGCGCCGCTGACCTCGCCGCCAGAGCTGAACAGCAGATCAGTCATGCGCGGGGCAAAACCTGCGACCTGCTCGGCCAACGGGCCACTGCTGAGCAGCAGCGCACCCTCCACCGGCCGCAACCGCCCGGCCTGCCAGCGCTCCAGGCGCACGGGAGCCGGCAGCCCGACTGCCCCGACCAACCGACGACCGATATCCGAGTTGGCGAAGTCAATGTAGCGATCAGATGCCATGGAACACTCTCCTTGAGGCTGGGTTCAAAGCAGTGGACCACACTGTCAGGTAGAAGGTCCTACGCTATTGGCTGGCATGGTCCGGACCATACTTGTAGGAGCGCGCTTGCCCGCGACGGCGGTGTGTCAGCCATCTACAGGTAATCTGGCACACCGCTATCGCGGGCAAGCGCGCTCCTACAAGAGCGTGGCGCCTGCACGACCCACACAAAAAGGGAGTTTTCAATGATCCAGACACGCCGCGTGGCAATCATAGGTGGCAATCGCATTCCTTTCGCGCGCTCCAACGGCGCCTACGCCACTGCCAGCAACCAGGACATGCTGACCGCCGCGCTGGAGGGGCTGATCGAGCGCTTCAACCTGCACGGCCTGCGCATGGGCGAGGTGGTGGCGGGGGCCGTGCTCAAGCATTCACGGGATTTCAACCTCACCCGCGAGTGTGTGCTGGGCTCGCGGCTGTCGGCGCAAACCCCCGCCTATGACTTGCAACAGGCCTGCGGCACCGGGCTTGAAGCGGCGTTGCTGGTGGCCAACAAGATTGCCCTGGGGCAGATCGAATGCGGCATCGCCGGTGGCGTCGATACCACCTCCGATGCGCCGATTGGGGTGAATGAAGACCTGCGCCAGATCCTCCTGCAGGTCAATCGCGCCAAGAGCACCGGCGACAAGCTCAAGGCGCTCACTCAGTTGCGTCCGCACAACCTCAAACCCGAGTTGCCGCGCAACGGCGAGCCGCGCACGGGGCTGTCGATGGGGCAGCATTGCGAGCTGATGGCGCAGGCCTGGCAGATCCCGCGCCAGGCGCAGGATCAACTGGCGCTCGAAAGTCATCAGAAGATGGCCAATGCCTACGCCGAAGGCTGGCACGACGATCTGCTGACGCCGTTCCACAGCCTGACCCGGGACAACAACCTGCGCCCCGACGCCAGCCTGGAAAAGCTCGCCTCGCTCAAGCCGGCCTATGAGCGCAGCGCCAGGGGCACATTGACCGCTGGCAATTCGACGCCACTCACCGACGGCGCCTCCCTGGTGTTGCTCGCCAGCGAAGACTGGGCCCGGGAACGTGGCTTGCCGGTGCTGGCGTACTGGCGCGATGGCGAAGCGGCGGCCGTGGATTTCGTGCGCGGCGAGGAGGGCTTGTTGATGGCACCGGTATACGCCGTGCCCCGGTTGCTGGCGCGTAACGGCCTGACCTTGCAGGACTTTGACTTCTACGAAATCCACGAAGCCTTCGCCGCCCAGGTGCTGTGCACCTTGAAGGCCTGGGAAGATGCCGATTACTGCAAGACCCGCCTGGGCCTGGATGCGCCGCTCGGGTCGATTGATCGCAGCAAGCTCAACGTCAAAGGCAGCTCACTGGCCGCCGGCCACCCCTTCGCCGCCACCGGCGGGCGGATCGTCGCCAACCTCGCCAAGTTGCTCAGCGTGGCAGGGCAGGGTCGCGGCTTGATCTCGATTTGCGCAGCAGGTGGCCAGGGCGTGACGGCCATCCTCGAACGCTGAAATCGCCCCGCCGCCAAGGCGGACGTTGCCCTGTAGGAGCGCGCTTGCCCGCGACCGCGATGTGTCAGATTAACTCTACATGGCTGACCCACCGCCATCGCGGGCAAGCGCGCTCCTACAGAGGATTGGGGCATGCAGATGATTTGTAAGCGAGCTCATAGCCGTAGCAGTCCGGCTTGCCGGCGTCGGCGACATCAAATACCTCGTCGCCGCCAAGGCGGACGTTTCCTTGTAGGAGCGCCCTTGCCCGCGACCGCGATGTGTCAGATACCCATGCATGCCTGACACGCCGCCTTCGCGGGCAAGCGCGCTCCTACAGAGGATTGGGGCGTGCAGATGATTTGTAAGCGAGCTCATAGCCGTAGCAGTCCGGCTTGCCGGCGTCGGCGACATCAAATACCCCGTCGCCGCCAAGGCGAACTGCTACGTGTACGTTGCCCTGTAGGAGCGCGCTTGCCCGCGACCGCGATGTGTCAGATACATATTCACACCTGACACGCCGCCATCGCGGGCAAGCGCGCACCTACAGGTTTGATGTCGTTCTGGATAAACTGCTTATTCACGACAAAAGGCCCGCCCATGCCGAGCAACGGACACTCCCCCTCGCGCAGCCCCGAAACGCTGCGCTCGATCCCTGCGCTGACCGACCTGCCCCGGCCGCTGTATGCCCGTGCCGAAAGCCTGAGCGCCGGGTCATGGACGCCGACCCATCGCCATGACTGGGTGCAGTTTTCCTACGCCATCAGCGGCGTGCTGGGGGTTCACACCGAACAGGGCAGTTTCTTCGCGCCGCCGCAGTGGGGCGTGTGGATTCCGGCGGGGCTGGATCACGAGGTGGTCACCTCCACCCGCGCCGAAATGCGCAGCCTCTACGTGCGCACCCAGGACTCGCTCTGGGCGCCGGGCCGTTGCCGGGTGCTGGAAGTCACGCCCCTGGCCCGGGAACTCATCAAGGCATTCTGCCTCCTGCCCCCCGATTACCCCCAGCAAGACAGCCAGGAAGCCCGCCTGGTGCAGGTGCTCCTCGACCAACTGTCCAACCTCCCCGAAGTCGGCTTCTCCCTGCCACTGCCACGCCATGCCCGGCTACTGGCACTGTGTCAGGAACTGGTCGAAGCACCCGGCCAGGACATCACGCTCACCGAGTGGGCGTCACGTTTGAGCATGTCGGAAAAAACCCTGATGCGCCTGTTCCAGCGCGAAACCGGCCTGAGCTTCAGAGGCTGGCGCCAACGAGCGAGACTGCTGGCTTCGCTCAATGCGCTGGAGGAGGGCGACAGCGTGACCAGCACCGCCCTCAATTGCGGTTATGACTCGACGTCGGCGTTCATTGCCGCCTTCAAGACCCTGTTCGGCTTCACGCCGGGGGAGCTTTTTCGGGCGTAGCCGAAGTGAACACGCACAGCGATCAGGATACCAAGCCTCTTACAGTCACCCGCGTAGACGTCGTGGTTCCACCGTTGGGAATCGACACGTTATTGCTGTCCAGCACCTGGGTGATCGCCACCACCGTCGCATTCGCCGGCACGATGAACGTGCTTGCGTTCGAGAGGCCAGGGCCGCCCGGAAAAATGACGGTATAAGTGACCTGCAAGGTTTGTCCTGCGGTCTTCACCACCTCGGCTGCGGGAATGAGAATCTGCACTACGGGGCCATTGCTGCCGGGTTGCGGATCGGTCTCGTAGCCTGCGCCCCAATGCACGATGATGTAGTCATTGACTGACATATCGTCATATCGCACATCGATACGAGCGCCATTGGTGAGAACGGCAGGACTTAAAAAGCCGTTGTTCGCATCCGGCGATGTGGGCGCTCTGAAGTTACTGGCCATGGTGTGTTTCTCCCGTTTGCAGTCAAGGATACGAGCTTGGGTTAACGGATCATTTTGATGTTGTCCCACACGGTCCAGTTTTGCTGGCCGAAGATCCGCAAGTAGCGGATCGGTGTGCCGCCATTGGCTGAATACTGCAGTGTCTGATTCCTCGGGCTTCCGGAAGGCGGCGTGGTGCCGTAAAGAAAGCGGTCGAGCTCATCCCGGAATTCGAGCGTTGTTCGCCCGTGTACTGCGCCGAGTACGTTGATCGTGACCCTATCCCAAGTCTGCAGCAGGTCGATCAGGATCGTCTGGACCCCCACATCGGCAATGCACACCTGCAACGCCGGGCGCTGGAACAATGCAGGGTCACCGCCTTGGCTCACCGGGTCGTACACGTCGTTGACACCTGCAGTGCCTGCGCCACTCGCGAACGAGATCAGCGTGTGAGGCGGCCGGATCGAGTTGCCTGCGCGAATGATATTGTTGCCAACCATGTCGAAAGCCTCGGTCAGTTCCACCGGCTGGTTGCGGCTCACGCTCAGTTGCAGGGTATCGGAGGTTCTGCTTACCAGTCCGACCACCACCGTGTAGTAGATCTTCACACTGCCCCCTGCCAGAGGCGTGACGTTGGCGGCAGTCGGGACAGAAAATTGTACGAAGCCAATGGTGCCGACGGTATGTTCGGCGGAGTAATGGGTTGCGTCACCTGCTGCGGTCGTGCCCTCCCAGTACAGGTAAATCTTGTCGTCTTTCGCCATCCCCGCATATTGCGGCACTACCACCGTGGCACCGGGACCGGGAAGGGTGGCGGGGTCCAGTACCCCGTTCTGCGCTTCGAGCACTTGCGGCTTTGCCAGCGGAGGAACAGTGCCACTGACCGTCAGCGACCGACGTCGCGAGCGCCGTACATTGTTCACTTCGTAGTAGACCACCGCGGTGCCACCGGCGATGGCCGTCACGGTCGGGTTCTGAATCTCTTTGGTAACCGGAAAGCCTTCATCGCCGGGCGTCATGTCGAATTCCACCGTCTCATCGACGCTGCTGCCACCGGCCGTCAGCCCGTGCCAGCGGATGGCGACGTGGTCTTGGGCCGTCCACGGCGAGTAGACCGGTACCACGACATGCACATTGCCGGCGCCCAGTCTCGCCAGATCAATATCTCCATTGGCATCTGCTTCGGTGACCCGGGGCGCAGGCATGGTGTTGGGCCCTGCCTCGATGTCGGTGATGAACGGAGTGGAATTGAGCGACCAGTTACCGACGATGTCGCGGATGTCGTAGAAGACTTTAAGGCCCAGCATGTTGGAGTTAGCAAGGATCGTTGCCTGGCTGACATGAATCGTCAATGGGCGGTCCAGGTCTGACTGCTCCAGCGGACGACCGAAGGGGATGCGGGTTTGTCCCCAGGTCAGGGTAAGGATGTCACCCACCTCCATGTTCACCCAGTTGGGAATCGTCACTGTGATGCCGTTGGCCGAATTGGCATCCGTCACAGGATTGGGGATGTTGCGCGGCGGTTGCAGGTTGGTATTGATCGGGTCGGTGGGGTTGAGGGGAGGATTGCCAGGCACCTGGGTATTGACGATGACCGTCCTGGTGGGCGATGTGTCCGGGTTTCCACCTATCGGCGAGGCGGAGGTGTAGTAGAGGACGGCATTGTCGTTGTCCAGTATCAGGTGTGGCTGCACTCTGAAAACGATCAGCCCGGTGCCCAATTGTTCTTGCGAAATCTTGTAGGAGTCCACCACTCGGTTGTCCCAGTACAGGACCAGCGTGGTGTTCGGCTGCATCCCCAGCGCGATAGGGGCAGTGACAACCACCGGCTCCGGTGGGTTTTTCCTGAGTTCCAGTACGCCGAGCCCGCCTTTGTTTGCCTGATCGACCACGGGAATGCTGGGGCGAAACAGCGCCAGTATGCCGATGTCAGAGAGTGCGTCCATGTTGTATACCCTTCCTTGGGCGGCCTGCGCCGTGGCACATCCACCCTGCAGAATCGGCCATGTTCAACCATGGCCGATTCAGTATTGAGTGTAAAAGCGGGGCGATTCCTGGGTCAGGATTCGCCCCTGGTCGAGTCACTGCGCGGTTACGCTTCGCAGAACGGAAACTCCGTGTTGGCCAGGTCGACGATCACGCTGGAGGCGTCCGAGATACCCGACCCTCTGCTGTTGGTCAGTTTGTAGGTCCCCACCATGTAGCCTTGGCAAATGCTGCGCAGGAAGTCTCTATCCACGGTGAAGTCGTAATAACCCCGCGCAAACTCCTCAGGGGAAATCCTATGATCTTGCACCAGTGGTGGCACGGGCAGATCCGCCCCTGAATCAAAGTCGACACCTTTGAGTGTGAGTTCGACGTCGTCTCCTTCGGCCATGTTCGTCAATGCAACCTGGGTCCGTACGCGCACCGGTCTTTGTGCTGTTTCACGGTCAATGATGTCATCGGCGTTCTTGTCCGGATAGGTCGGGCCGGAGAAGGGTTGGCCATCGTTGGGTTTGCCCTGGCTGGACTCCACCGGAATCAGTTTCGGCAGCGGCGCTCCTTCTTCGCGTACCGGAGGTGTATAAGGCGGTTGCAGTTCGCGCGAGATACGGTAGTTCACCGGGATATTTCCCGTCGCGTGGAAATATCCAGGAGGTACGGCCAGGCGCAATGGTTGAGCATTGTCACCCGTGGCAACAATATAAGGAGGAGCTACGTCCGTTCCACCCCAAGTGACGGTGATGATGTCGCCGGCAACGAAAGAAGGTTGAGGGGGAGTATCGTTGGTCCGGTTACTGACGATGGCGAATGCCGTCAGGCTGAAGGCCGCTTCGGAGATGCGGTCGATGTCTCCGGTGCCACTTTCAATCACGATTTGCTTCAGGTTCGTCTCGGGATCGGGTCCGCCCGGTACTCGAAGGTCGACATTAACCTCCAGCACAGGAGATGGATAAGGCAAACCTTCACGCGAGACCGTGTACGACACGGGAAGCCGTGGATTGGAACCGGCCGTCGCGACCACAGGAAACAGCAGCTTGATGGTGGTCACGGGGTCCTGAGTGAGGTCGGCGGTGGTCAACGAATACGGCGCCGATTTCTGCCCGCCCCAGTCGACCACGATAACGTCGGCCAGATGAGGATCACGATAGATCGGAATCTGCACATCCACCCCTGCCACCGCATCGCTATAGCTCACCACGCCGTCATTGAGAAAGGCCGGCACGATCGGTGCTTCGAGCTGGGAGGGAACGTCGAGAAGAATGACTCGAATCCTCGCCGCCGGAGAGTCGAAAGAAACGTTACCCGGCTCGTCGGTGATGTTATAGCCGAAGTTGATCACGCCATCGGCCAGGGTTTCGACGTCCGACCTCTTGAAGCGCAGCTTGACCTTGCGGGTATGCACTTCGTCGGCATCGACAACTTCGGCGGATCCCGGCAGGCGCACAATCGGGTCCGTGCCTCGCTGTATCCATGGAACCAGCACATCGTTGAGTTCAATCCCGTCGTAGTCGGAAACAGTGGTGATGAACTCGTCGTTGATGAAGTTTGCGGCGGTGATCAAAGGAGGAAGCTGTTGTTCATCGTCACCCAACAGAATCGGCAGCAACTCACCACCGGGAGCGGTGCGATCAACGATGATCGTTGTGCCGGCAGTCGGCCAGGTTGCGTTTCCGCCCAGACGGGTGGTCACCCGATAGCTGACCACGTGAGTGCCTTCCTGCGCGGTGAGTGACGCCGGTAGCTGAACGGTCCATTTGAAGTTGGGGTCCACCACATCGGCGGCCGTGATTTCGTAAAACGGCGGCACTGTGGGCACCACGTTGGAAGCATCATTGCCATCCCAGGTGATCCGGATGCGGTACGTCGCCAGCATTGTCGGCCAGCGAGGAACCTCGACTCTGATGCCAGCATCGGCTTCGGCCACCGGGATTTTCTTGCTGGCGAACTGGCCGGCGACGGTTGGCGCGCTCAGAGCCGGATCTACGGCTTTCGGGGCGGGCGCACCGGCTGGGGTCACGGGCTGGGGCCGTGCCACGGCAATGGAAAGTTTGTCTCCATATTTGAGCCTGGTTTTCAGGGGAAGGGGGGAATTGTCCATCTTTCTCATCCTCGAGGTTTAGGTCATGTTCGATAACGCTGACGTGTCTGTGTTGGCTCTACGGGCCATTGCCCAATAGAGCCGCTTCAATCCAGAGCATGGGAAGGGGAACATGACTTCGTTCCATCCATGGACATTCGCGCCAGGTTTCAATTTATCGCATTCGAAGGCTAGTTCAGGCATTTGGCGCCATTTAGATTGATTGGCGATTGAAACAATAGCGATGGGCTCTAACTAAATTAGTTATAGCTATTCGAAGTAATCTCTATCGCGAATCAAACTAACTCGCCAGGCATTAAGAGCTATGTTGGCATAGGAAGGCCGTGTTTAATGCGGTTTTGATCTGTGTTGCAAGGTGGCGCGGGGTTGCCCGCTGAACTTGCTACTCGAATGAGTGCGTACAAATGGATGATGGTTGGCGGCATTGAGGGGTGAGCTTGCAATGTAGGAAGTCTCCTACGCCGTGCGCGAACACATCCTACAGATCTTACAGACAAGTTCATGTCTACTACTGCGCTTCGTGCCTACCGATAACTGCCCGGTTCATGACTCGCGGCAGTCAAGGATTTTAATGTGAAAAAACAACTGGTCTTTCAGTCTTTCAACCATTCATTAGCGGCTGCGGTTGTATTTCTCGCAATGAATTCATACGCCCAAGCCGGTAATATAATCCCCGATCTGGAAGTCACCATCGGCCCCGACGATCCAGTCGAGACCTGGACGCTCAACAGTGGATCGATCCTCAACACCTTGCCGGGCACCAATACGCTGAACATTACCTCGTTCGACGGTGGGACGCTGAACATGCAGGGTTCGACCGTGACCGGGGGAGCGGGCGAGGGCATCACCTTGTTCGGCTCCACCGCCACACTCGTCGACACTAACGTGACCAGCACCGGCAGCTTCGGGCTGCTCATCAACCGCAACGCCCTGTTCGGCCCTCCTTCCAGCGCCAGTGTCACCGGCGGCAGCATCAGTGGCGCCGGCGCCGGGATCTTTGCGACGTTCGAAAGCTCGGTGGTGCTCAATGGAACGGTGGTCAACGGAGCTGCGTCTGGAACCCTCGACCCACTGGTCGATGGCACCGGGATTCTCCTGACAGGCGGGAATGCCACGGTGCTCGCTGGCAGTTCCGTGACGGGGGCGAACTACGGCGTGTACATGACACACGACAGCATCGGTGGCGTGGGGGAGGGTAACAACACCCTGCTGATCGATGGATCGACCGTGACGGGTACGGCCTCAAGCGCCTTGTTCCTGGGCTCGCTGGATGCCGGTACGCCTGTCAACGCCAACATCACCATCGCCAATGGTGCGCAACTCAATGGCGGCAACGGCCTGGCGCTGGAGGTTGGCCCAGACAGCACCTCCCAAGTCAGGGTGGACAGCAGCCGATTGAACGGCGGTATCCTGGTGCAGGACGGCTCCAGTGCCACGGTACTGCTGGACAACAACTCGAGCGCGACGGGTAACATTACCAACGTCGCGGACTTCACCCTGAACAACGGCTCCAGCCTTTCAGGCAACCTGACCCGCACTACCAACCTCACCGCAAGCAACAATTCCAGCGTCAGCGGCAATGTTAGTGATGTGGAGAACTTCAACCTGACCGGCAACTCGTCGGTCACCGGTAACCTGAGCAACGTCACCAACCTGAGCCTGGAAAACTCCACCTGGACCACCAACGACGGCCAGGGCGTGACCAACCTCGCCATGAATGCCGGCACGGTCAAGCTGGGTGCGGGTGATGGCACCTTCGAAACCCTGAACCTCAGCACGCTGTCGGGTAATGGCCGGTTCATCATGGACACCAACCTTGGCGCACAGCAGGGTGACCTGGTGAGCGTCTCCGGCCAGGCCAGCGGCAGCTATGACTTGCTGATCCGCAACACCGGCGTGGACCCGGTCAAGGGCGGCCCGGATCAACAGGTGGTGCACACCGGTACAGGCAGCACCGCAGGTTTTGCGGTGGTCGGCGGGCAAGTGGATTTCGGGACCTTCGCCTATGACCTGGAGCAGCGCGGCACCGACTGGTTCCTGGTGCAGAAATTCGATGACGACGGCAACCCGATCGTGACCCCCGGCACCGAGTCGGTCATCAGCCTGTTCAGCGCCGCGCCGACCGTCTGGTATGGCGAACTGAGCACCCTGCGCAGCCGCATGGGAGAATTGCGCTACGGCCAGAGCCAGGGCGGCGCCTGGACCCGCGCCTACGGCAACAAGTACAACATGTCCGCAGCCGGCGGCACGGCTTACCAGCAGAATCAGCACGGTATCTCCTTCGGTGCCGACGCACCGTTGCCGGTGTCCGACGGCCAGTGGCTGGTGGGTGTGCTGGCCGGTTACAGCCGCTCTGACCTGGACATCGCCGCAGGCACCTCCGGCCACGTCGACAGCTACTACCTGGGTGCCTACACCACCTGGCTGTCCGACAGCGGCTACTACATCGACGCCGTGATCAAGGCCAACCGCTTCAAGAACACCTCGGACGTGCGCATGAGCGATGGCGCCAAGACCGGTGGCGACTACAACACCAACGGCATCGGTGCCTCGGTCGAAGCAGGCAAGCACATCAAGCTGCAGGACGACTGGTTCGTCGAGCCCTACGCGCAACTCTCAAGCCTCTGGGTACAGGGCGCCGACTACTCGCTGGACAACGGCATGCGTGCCGACAGCAACAAGGCCGACTCTTTCCTGGGCAAGGTCGGCACCACCGTGGGCCGCAACTTCCCGCTGGACAAGGGCGGCTACGTGCAACCCTACGTGAAGGTGGCGCTGGCCCATGAATTCGCCAACAGCAACCGGGTCAAGGTCAACGACAACACTTTCAGCAACGATCTGTCCGGCAGCCGTGGCGAGCTGGGTGCAGGTATTGCTGCGCAACTGACCGACGTGCTGCAGTTGCATGCCGATGTCGATTACAGCAATGGCAAGAATATCGAGCAGCCTTGGGGCGTGAACGTGGGGGTTCGCTACAGCTGGTAACGAAGAGGCAATCATTTGCGGTAATGAAAGGGGCCGTGACAGGCCCCTTTCTTGTGTCTGGCGTTCGCTGCCGGGTGCCTGATCGACCCCATGGGTGGTCATATTCGCTCACAGCTGGCCGGCCTTCGGGTGCCTACATTGGTCTATGCTGCGCTGCGGCATGAAAGGTGCTTGCCATTATCGGCGGAACCTATGATCTGCAATCGAATCCATGACTGCATTCACCGCACCACTACTCGCAGGCTGAGGATTGCCGTATAACGAGCAACAATCGCGTGTCTGGCCACGAAGGACCCACAATAAAAGCTGATGAAGACTCCAAAACGCATTGAACCGCTGATCGAAGACGGTCTGGTAGACGAGGTGCTGCGCCCGCTCATGAGCGGTAAAGAGGCAGCTGTTTATGTGGTGCGCTGCGGCAAAGAGCTGCGCTGCGCGAAGGTTTACAAGGAGGCGAACAAACGCAGTTTTCGTCAGGCGGCCGAGTATCAGGAAGGCCGCAAGGTGCGCAACAGTCGCGATGCCCGCGCCATGGCCAAGGGCTCCAAATTCGGGCGCAAGGAAGCCGAGGATGCGTGGCAGAACGCCGAAGTTGCAGCCCTGTTCCGCCTGGCGAACGCGGGGGTGCGTGTTCCCAAGCCGTATGACTTCCTCGAAGGCGTGCTGCTCATGGAAATGGTGTCCGACGGCTACGGCGATGCGGCGCCGCGCCTCAATGACGTGACCCTGGAACCCGATCAGGCGCGCGAGTACCACGCCTTCCTGATCCAGCAAATCGTGTTGATGCTGTGTGCCGGACTGGTGCACGGTGACCTTTCCGAGTTCAACGTGCTGCTCTCGCCCGAAGGTCCGGTCATCATCGACCTGCCGCAGGCGGTGGACGCCGCAGGCAACAACCACGCCTTCAGCATGCTGGAGCGCGACGTTGGCAACATGGCCGCTTACTTCGGCCACTTTGCGCCGGAATTGAAAAAGACCCGCTATGCCAGGGAGATGTGGTCCCACTACGAAGCCGGCACGCTCTCGCCGGCCACGGTGCTGACCGGCGAGTTCGCTGACCCCGACGACGTCGCCGACGTGAACAGCGTGCTGCGCGAGATCGAGGCGGCGCAACGGGATGAAGCCCGCAGGCAGGCAGCGCGAGCGGCAGAAGATGCCCCGCGTGACAAGACCGAGGAACCGCCTCCGCCGTGGATGCAGTGATCGGGCAGTGAATGAAGCGCCGGGGATCCATGCCCCGGCGTTTTTTTTACCCGCTTCGCCGCTTCCGGCTTGCTGGCGATTGCGATCGCGAAGGCGCTGACCGTTACAGATTATTGACCCTCAGAATCTGTGAGTAGAAGATCTGAGTGTTGTCGAACCTTTTCAAGCTGTAGTTGAACAGCACGGGCTTACCCCGGTTCTGAGCGCGCCATGTTTCGTTGATGGCAAAGTTGATGTAGTCGCCATGAAATTCCCGTACCGCGCTTTCAACGGTGGTCAGCCCGATGAACCTCACTTGTGCGGAGTAATAGTTCTGAGCGAACTGCACGCGAATGTTGTCATTGTTCGGCGAGTTGATGGTGGGGGCATCGATAGCGCCGACATGTCCAAACACCGAAAGGGACATGGATTGTGATGTGGAAGGGCCGGCGGGTGCCCTCACTACGGTGTAGGTCATGGTCGCGTTGACCCCAATGCAGTCGATGATCTCGTACATGGAGACCTTGAACACCAAGGGCCTCGGGGGATTGGCCACTTGCTGGATTTCAGACTGCACCGTCACCCTTCGGCCGACCCAGGTCAGGCGCACCGTGTCCCCTGGGTGCATCCCGTAGTCGGGAATCTCTACAAAGCCGTCACCTTCCTGGGCATAGTAATTGATTTCTTCACGGTTCTGGCCCACGCCTGTTGCGCCCCGGAAATGCGGCGCCCTGAGATCCATCTGACTCGTTCCGACACTGATCACCCAGTTGTTGGACATCTGACCGTCGGCATGGGCCGTAAAGGTATGAGCGCCCGGGGCCAAGGTGGAGGTCAGGAAACTCCAGGAACCGTCAGCCTGGATGGGTACGTTGTTGGCGAGCACGATGTTGTTGTCACGAATTTCCACCGTGGTCGCGCGCAGGGAATTGTCGCTCATGGGAATTCCTTTTCATGTTGTCCAATGATGGGGAGCGTCGTTATTCACCTTGTAAAGTGAAGCGGGTTTTTCCGGGCGAAGTTATATTGATTCGCGATCAAGGTGTGTCGGCATATCGCGAGGATCGGTTGCGAACGTCGATGCCTGGTTTAAACGTCACGCACAACACCCGCCCGACTCCAGATCCTTCAATATCGGACAATCCGGCCGGTCATCTCCATGGCAATGCTGCACCAGGTCCTGCAAGGTATCGCGCAGCCCTGTCAGCTCGGCGATCTTGCGGTTGAGTTCTTCGATATGCTGTCCGGCCAGGGCCTTTACATCGGCGCTGGCGCGGCCTCTGTCTTGCCAGAGTGTGAGCAGCTTGCCGACTTCCTCCAGTGAAAACCCCATGTCCCGCGAGCGCTTGATGAAGGCCAGGGTGTGCAGGTCGTCCTTGCCGTACAGCCGGTAGCCGCTGTCGGTGCGATGGGCCGCCTGCAGCAGGCCGATGGATTCGTAGTAGCGGATCATCTTGGCGCTCAGGCCACTGGTTTTTGCGGCTTGGCCGATGTTCATTGTGGGTCTCCGTGATTTTGCGTTTGCCCGTCTGGTTTCCAGGTCTTGAGCAACAGCGCATTGCTCACCACGCTGACGCTGGACAGCGCCATGGCTGCGCCTGCAAGCATCGGGTTGAGCAGGCCGAAGGCGGCCAGCGGGATGCCGATCAGGTTGTAGACGAAGGCCCAGAACAGGTTCTGGCGGATCTTGGCGTAGGTTCTGCGGCTGATGTCCAGCGCGGCGGGGATCAGGCGCGGGTCGCCGCGCATCAGGGTGATGCCTGCAGCGTGCATGGCCACGTCGGTGCCGCCGCCCATGGCGATGCCCACGTCGGCGGCGGCCAGGGCCGGGGCGTCGTTGATGCCATCGCCGACCATGGCCACGACGCCGGTTTTCTTCAGCGCAATCACGGTGGCGGCCTTGTCCGCGGGCAGGACTTCGGCGTGCACGTCATCGATGCCCAGCGCCTCGGCGACCACTCTGGCGCTGCCGCGATTGTCGCCGGTCAGCAAGTGGCTGCTGATGTGCCGTTGCTTGAGTTGCACGATGGCCTGCGCGGCGCCGGGCTTGACGGTATCGCCAAAGGCGAACAGGCCGAGCACGCGGGGCTGCGGAGCGGTTTCGATCAGCCAGGAGAGCGTACGGCCTTCGGCTTCCCAATCGCTTGCGGTGCCTGCGAGGGCATCGGCAGCCAGGCCGCTTTCGTCCAGCAGGCGTTTGTTGCCCAGCGCCAGTTCGCGCCCCTGCAACGTGCCGGCGATACCGCGCCCGGCGAGGGAGCGGCTGTTGCTGACGTCTTCGGGCTTGAGGTTGCGATCAGCGCAGAGGTCCAGAACGGCCTTGGCCAGTGGGTGTTCGCTGCCCCGTTGCAGCGCACCGGCCATTAGCAGCAGTGCGTTTTCATCGCCATCGAGGGCGGTCAGGTGGGCGATGCGTGGTGTGCCGCTGGTCAATGTGCCGGTCTTGTCGAAGACCACTGCGCTCACCTGATGGGCACGCTCCAGCGCTTCGGCGTCCTTGACCAGGATGCCATGGCGCGCCGCGACGCCGGTTCCGGCCATGATCGCGGTCGGCGTGGCCAGCCCCAGTGCGCAAGGGCAGGCGATGACCAGCACGGCCACGGCGTTGATGATGGCGGTCTCCAGCGGCACGCCCGCTAGCAGCCAGCCGGCCAGCGTGGCCAGGGCGAGCAGCAGCACCACCGGCACGAACACCTGGCTGACTTTATCCACAAGCTTCTGGATCGGGGCCTTCGCTGATTGCGCGTCTTCGACCAGACGAATGATCCGCGCCAGCACGGTTTCGGCCCCCAAGGCCTCCGTACGCACCAGCAGACGACCTTCGCCGTTGATCGCACCGCCCGTGACCTTGTCGCCCGGCTGCTTGGGCACCGGCAGGCTCTCGCCGCTGATGAGCGCTTCGTCGGCGTGGCTCTGGCCGTCGATCACGACGCCGTCCACCGGGAAGCGTTCGCCGGGTTTGACCAGCACCTGATCGCCCAGCTTCAGCGCGCTGATCGCTACCTCTTGCTCCTGACCGTCGACCACCTGAATCGCCCGTTCCGGCCGCAAGGCTTCGAGGGCGCGGATGGCGCTGGCGGTCTGGCGCTTGGCGCTGCTTTCCAGGTATTTGCCCAGCAATACCAAAGTGATGACCACCGCCGAGGCTTCGAAATACAGGTGGGGCATGTCGTGATGGGCGGCGGCCAGCCACTGATAGACACTCAGGCCATAACCGGCACTGGTGCCCAGCGCCACCAGCAAATCCATGTTGCCCGCGCCCGCACGCACGGCCTTGTAAGCGGCGACGTAAAAGCGCGCACCGAGGAAGAATTGCACCGGGGTTGCCAAGGCGAACTGGGCCCAGGCCGGCAGCATCCACTCGATGCCGAAGGGCTGCAGCAGCATCGGCAAAACCAGCGGCAAGGCCAGGATGATCGCCAGCGCCAAGTGCCAGCGCTCGCTGTCGTGGCGCTTGAGCTGATCGGCCTGCTGCGCGGCACGGTCCTGCTCCAGGGTTGCGCCGTAACCGGCCTTGTCCACCGCCGCGATCAGGCTGGCGGGGTCGATACGCTCCTGCACTTCGACGTGGGCGCGTTCACTGGCGAGGTTCACGGTCGCAAGCGTTACCCCGGGCACCTTGCGCAACGCGCGCTCGACACGGCCTGCGCAACTGGCGCAGGTCATGCCGGTGATGGGCAGATCGAACGTCTGAGGACTGGGCATCGCGGACACTCCTTGAAGGCTATTGCCAGCAAGGATCAACCTTGCCACGTTGGCAAGGTCAAGTCCCGTTTTTCAGTGCATCAACGCACTTCGATCTGGTCCAGCGACTGCTCGGCAATGGTTCGCGCCATGTCGATCAGATGCACTACGGAAAACGCCAGATCGCGCTTGCTGCCGCTCTGAGCGTCGGCGCTTTCGTAGGCGGTGGCCTTGGCGCAGCGTAACAGCCCGGAGATCTGGGCCAGGGAGTCTTCAAGTGTGGGGTTGGGTGGGTCGGGGGTGATTTTTAGCATTTTTCATCCTGAGGTCTGGGACCACCGGCATCTTCGCTGCTAAACAAATGAAGGGTGGCGGCTTTGACAACGGGTTAGCAGACCGGGACCTCAGAACCCGGCGCACCCGAAGGTGCCCCGCGCAAAGCCACCATAGGATGGAGTGCGTTGATCTGAGTTGATTCAGGCTGCTAAACCCGATCGCTGATTCCCAGCGACGGCCGCAGATTAGCACTCAGATCGCGCTGCACAAGCGCCTGAGAGTTTCTAGGAAATGTCCTGCATAAGAAAGGGAGAAGCCTGTCAGAAAGGGGCTACAAACCGTCAGATGTGTTGCAGGAAATGGCGATTTCGAACGCCAGCCCAGTCCCCCCAGGCACACCCCATCCCCGTAGCAGCACGGCTTGCCGGCGGGGGCGATTTCAGAGACGCCGTCGTCCGAATGCGGCCCAGACCAAGCGCGCTCCTACAGGAGTGAGGTAACCCGCCCGTAGCAGTCCGGCTTGCCGGCGTCGGCGATCTTGAGGACGCCCCCGCCGGCAAGCCGTGCTGCTACGGGTCGGTGTACAACCAAAGCTTTTGATTTTGATCCTGATGCGCGATGGCACAGGCGCCGCCGAACGCGACGTTAAGGCGCCAGGCCGAGCGCAGGCGTCGTGTAGGGGGATGAGCGGCATGGATGCCGCGAAAGCCGTGCGGGCCAGGGACGGCCCATCACGGCGTGCCCCCGGAACGGCGCCGGAGTCGAGGGAAGTCCGAAGGACCCCAGCCTGTCGCAGGGCTTTTTTGGTTACTTTTTCAGCTCTTGGAAAAAGTGACCCGCCGTAAGGGCGGAAGGCTGACTCCGAGTCGACATCGCAACCAGATATGCTCGCCAAACGCCAAAACCGCAACTGTCAATAATTCAAATCAGCCCGCTTGAGATACATCCCATTAGGCCCCGACGCGATCCGGTACTTCAACACATCCCCCGCATTAATATGCAGCCGCGTATTGTTCTGCGCCTCGATCCCCGGCAAACACCCCGGCGCCTGCCCCGGCAACACCCGCAGGCGCACCGACAGATCCCCCGCCGGCAGGTTGAACGAACGCGACTCCTCCTGAAACAGCCGGCCTACCAACTGATCCTGCATGTAAATGCCAATCTCACAGGACGTCGCCACTTCCAGCCGCTCGCGAGAAATGATGAGCACCCCGTAATCCTGATCGGCCTGTGCCCAGGATGCGCAGGCCACCAGACCGATAAAACCTGCAATGCGAAAGGCTGACCAGCCCATGGCCGATGTCTCCTGATGTACGTTGATGAAACACTTTGGCTCAGCTTTCCATGGAATACCAGCCCGGCAGAAACGCCACAAACTTGACCTTGCCATGGTGGGAAGGTGGAAGATCACGACATCTGGTCACATTTCTTCCAGCGAGGAGTCATCCGATGCAAACATTCAACGTTCAAGGCATGACCTGCGGCCACTGCGTTCGCGCGGTGACCAATGCAATCAAGGGCGAAGATCCGGCCGCCGAGGTGCAGGTTGACCTGCCCAAAGGCGAAGTGGCCGTGCAAAGCCGGTTGGCGGCGGAGCAGGTGATCGGGTTGATCGAAGAAGAGGGCTACAGCGTCCAGACGAAGTAACGTCTTGCCTGAACCCTCTGTAGGAGCGCGCTTGCCCGCGACGGCGGTGGGGCAGACGATAACTGTGTCACTGACCCACCGCCGTCGCGGGCAAGCGCGCTCCTACAGGTTTTGTGTTCGCCCGCGACACGGGAACGATCTGGTCAATAGTGATACCACTTCAACTCAAGCATCACCTCGTTCACCGGGGAACTCATCTCACTGAAATCCCGCTGTGCGCTGAGGCGCACGCCCAGGTTGCGCGACAATTCCCACTGCTGATTCAGACTGATCGTGCGACGCACCTCGCCGTTGGTGAAGTAGTCGCCCTTGGTTTCCAGGCTAAAATTGCCCAGTGGATTGCGCCACAGCACGCCGGTGTTGAAACCCGCTGCCGGTGAGACGAGGGCCGAGAAGTCATTGTTGTGCTCCACCCGCACCGTGCCCAGCGCAAAGCCCAGCATGTCGTCGCCCAGTTTCCAGGTGCCGCCCGCGCCGCCGTTGACGTGGCTGACCAGGTTCTCGTCGCCGTGCTTGCCCAGCACCCGCTCAAGGCCGCCAGCCACTTGCCATGACCAGGGCTTGAGCAACTCATTGCGCGGGGTCAGCGAGCGGATGGTTGCCAGGTCCAGCCGCTGCACTTGCCAGTGGCTGTCTTCGTACTGGCGCAGCTTTAGCTGCAGGATCTCGATCTGCGCGCCCAGCGGGAAGCCATAGGCGTTGTCGTTGAGGTCGTGATAGGCCATGCGCAGGCCATATTCGGCAAAGGCCTTGTCATCACGGGTGCCCACGCCCAGTTGCCAGGTGCGCGACTCATGGCCGTCTTCAGGCAGGCCGGGGCGCTCGATTTCAAGGGCCGGCGGCGGGTTGGTGCTGATGGCGCGCAGCAGGTCATAACTGCGCTGCGAGCGGGCAGGGTCACGTTCCTCGCCATTGGCGCGGTAACGTTCAAGGCGGTAGGCCGCGTCCTGAATCAACGCCTGGCGCTCCTTGGGCAGGGCGGCGTAATCGGGGCTCTGCATTTGCTTCTGATCGGCGCTGACTTTCAGCACCTGCTGCTTTTCATCGTGGCTCAGGGGCTCGGCGCGGCTGAGCAACTCGCGCTCCTTGGAAGGCCGGTAGTCGATCTTCTCCACCAGCCCGGCCTCCTTGACCGCGCGCACGGTGTCGGTGGGGATGGCGGTGAGGCGGAACTGCGGCGTGAGATCAAGGCTGGGGCGCGCCACTTGCAGCAGTTCGAGCAGGCGATAGGAGCAGTTTTCGTCGAAGAAGAAATAGCCGAAGCGGATCTGCTTGAGTTCCCACACGTGCTCGACCATGCGCCGGGTTTCTTCCGGGGTCAGGTTCAGGCGGTACTCCCACAGGTCGCGGTTTTCCAGGCTGCTGTATTCGGAAAGTTTCTCCTGGTAGGGCACCAGCGCGAACAGGCCGGGGTAGCCGCCCATCAAGCCTTTCCAGGCATAGAGGATGCTGTTGTCGGAGCCTTCGATGTAGGCGCCGAAGTTGATCGCATAGCTGAGCAGGGCGGTCTTGTTGGCCTGCACGTCAGCCTGGTCGATGCGCAGCAGGGTGTGGCCGAACATCGATGAGGGGCTATTGAGGTAGGCCGCAGGGAAGATCATCACCGTGCTGTCCGGCGCCACGTCAGAAAACCACTTGTTGAATTCCTTGCAATCGACGGCGGGCAGGTCGGTCAGTTTCAGCTCGTCGCGCAGGTAACGGGTGCGGGAAGGGTAAACGCACTGCGGATGTGCGTCTTCCTGCCCTGCAACGACCGGGCGGTAGATCGCCTCAAGGGTTGCGGCCAGTTCGGCCATCGGGTCATGGGCGCCGTTTTTGGCGAGGAAGAATTTGGCATCGTCCACATAGCTGCGCCAGCCACCGAGCTTGCCGGCTTCGTAATGTCCGATGGCAATCCAGAATCTGGAAGAGGCCAGTTGCTGCAAACGATCTTGGTCGACTTGCGGTGTGGCAGACAGCGGGGCACAGACACAGAGCGCCAGCCAGGCGAGGCGTTTGAGCATAGATTGGCAACTAGTCAGATGGGATCGGAAGCAGTGAATGCCTGCCCTCTCGAAAGAGGGCAGGTTTGCGCGACTTTAGGCCTGGGTTGCGTATTTGGCCAGAGCCGGGTCGTTCTTCAGCACGTCGAGGGTGTTGGTGTGCACGTCCTCGGCAGTGGCATCAGCCTTGTTGAAGATCTGTTGGTAGTGGTCATGGGTGACTGCGGCGAAACGGGCACGATCCTGCGGTGCCACGCCGAGCACGACCGCGTAGGTGGTGAGCGCCTCGCCCTGGCCCATGGCCATGTCTTTGGAGAGTTCGTCCATCATGCCGTTCATGGCCAGCCACGACTTGCCGCCGTAGGTCAGGGCCGCGTTGGTGGAGCAGCCGTTGGTGCCTGAGGTCATGCCGAAAGTGGCGTTACCGGAGGTGCCGTTGGTGGTGGAAGCGAGGAAGTGTGCCGGGGTGCCGCGCTGCCCTTCGAACAGCATGTTGCCCCAACCGCAGTCTGGACCGCCGGGAGCTTGAGCCATGGCGTTTATGGACACAGCGGCGAAGAGAGTACCAAGAAGAATCCGTTTCATAGCTTTAGTCTCTGTTGTTTCAACCAAGGGTCGGATTCCTGGCCGAAAACAGCGCCAGGGAGGGCCGGTTTATTGATTTGTTACCGGCCGCGCAGGTTGGAGTTTAGGCAGGATCTGAACGTTCCGTGATTTATTGCGTTTTGTTGTATGCAGGCCGCGTCTTAAAAGGCTGTGGGAATGTTCATCAAGCTAAAACATATTCAGGTGTTTCCTTCCTTGCCAGTCTGGTGCGCCGAGCGCCAGAATGCCCCCATCTGCCCCGCCTGATGTAAGGATGTCCGATGCCCGATTCTGTAGCTGCCAGCCTGCGACTTGCGCCTGAGGCGCTGACCCGTCCCTTCTCCGCTGAACAGTTCAGCTTCACGACAACCAACGATCTGGAACCCTTTCGCGGCGTGCTCGGTCAGGAACGAGCGGTCGAGGCCCTGCAATTCGGGGTGGCGATGCCGCGCCCCGGCTACAACGTGTTCGTCATGGGCGAGCCTGGCACCGGTCGCTTCTCGTTCGTCAAACGCTACCTCAAGGCCGAGGGCAAGCGCATGCAGACCCCGTCGGACTGGGTCTACGTCAACAACTTCGACGAGCCCCGCGAGCCACGCGCCGTGGAGCTGCCACCGGGCAGTGCCAGCTCGTTCATGTCCGACATCAACGGGCTGGTCGACAACCTCTTGTCGACTTTTCCTGCCGTGTTCGAGCATCCGTCCTACCAGCAGAAAAAAAGCGCCATCGACCGCGCGTTCAATCAGCGCTATGACCGCGCCCTGGATGTGATCGAGCGCCTGGCGCTGGAAAAGGACATCGCCCTGTACCGCGACAGCAGCAACATCGCCTTCACCCCGATGCTCGAAGGCAAGGCGCTGGATGAGGCCGAATTCTCGCAGTTGCCGGAAGCCGAGCGCGAACGTTTTCACACCGATATCTCGGCGCTGGAAGAACGCCTGAACGAGGAACTCGCGAGCCTGCCGCAATGGAAGCGCGAGTCCAATAACCAGATGCGTCAGCTCAACGAAGAGACCATCATCCTGGCCCTGCAGCCGCTGCTGGCCCCGCTGTCGGAGCAGTACGCCGAGAACGCGGCAGTGTGCGCCTACTTGCAGGCGATGCAGGTCAACCTGCTGAAAACAGTGGTCGAGCAACTGGTCGATGACAGCAAGACCGACGCCCAGGCGCGCAAGCTGCTCGAAGAGCAATACTGCCCAAGCCTGGTGGTGGGCCACTCGGCCAGCGGCGGGGCGCCGGTGGTGTTCGAACCGCACCCGACCTACGACAACCTGTTCGGCCGTATCGAATACAGCACCGACCAGGGCGCGCTGTACACCACCTATCGCCAGCTGCGCCCCGGTGCGTTTCATCGGGCCAACGGCGGCTTCCTGATTCTGGAAGCCGAGAAGATGCTCAGCGAGCCGTTCGTGTGGGACGCCCTCAAGCGCTCGCTGCAATCGCGCAAGCTGAAAATGGAATCGCCGCTGGGCGAGCTGGGCCGCATCGCCACCGTGACCCTGACCCCGCAGACCATCCCGCTGCAGGTCAAGGTCATCATCATTGGCGCGCGGTCGCTGTACTACACGCTGCAGGACCTGGATCCGGACTTCCAGGAGATGTTCCGGGTGCTGGTGGACTTCGACGAAGACATCCCGATGGTCGACGAGAGCCTGGAGCAGTTCGCCCAGTTGCTCAAGACGCGCACCTCCGAGGAAGGCATGGCGCCGCTGACCGCCGATGCGGTGGCGCGCCTTGCGACCTACAGCGCACGACTGGCCGAGCATCAGGGGCGGTTGTCGGCGCGCATCGGTGACCTGTTCCAACTGGTCAGCGAGGCGGATTTCATTCGCAGCCTGGCCAACGATGAACGCACCGACGCCGGCCACATCGAGCGCGCGCTCAAGGCCAAGGCCACGCGCACCGGTCGGGTCTCGGCGCGGATTCTGGACGACATGCTCGCCGGTATCATTTTGATCGACACCGCAGGGGCGGCAGTCGGCAAATGCAACGGGCTGACGGTGCTGGAAGTGGGCGATTCGGCGTTCGGTGTGCCGGCGCGGATTTCCGCCACGGTCTATCCGGGCGGCAGCGGCATCGTCGACATCGAGCGTGAGGTCAACCTCGGCCAGCCGATTCACTCCAAGGGTGTGATGATCCTTACCGGCTACCTGGGCAGCCGTTACGCGCAGGAATTTCCGTTGGCGATTTCCGCGAGCATCGCGCTGGAGCAGTCCTACGGTTACGTGGACGGTGACAGCGCCTCGCTTGGCGAGGTGTGCACGCTGATCTCGGCCCTGTCGAAAACGCCGCTCAAGCAGTGTTTCGCCATCACCGGCTCCATCAACCAGTTTGGTGAAGTGCAGGCGGTGGGCGGGGTCAACGAGAAGATCGAAGGCTTCTTCAGGCTCTGCGAAGCCCGAGGCCTGACCGGCGATCAGGGCGCGATCATCCCGCAGGCCAACGTGGCAACCCTGATGCTCGACGAGCGCGTGCTGCAAGCGGTGCGCGCCGGGCAGTTCCACGTGTACGCCGTGCGCCAGGTGGACGAAGCCCTCAGCCTGCTGGTGGGCGAGGCGGTTGGCGAGGTGGACGAGGAAGGCCAGTTCCCGGAAAACTCGGTCAACGGGCGGGTGGTGGATCGCCTGCGCGACATCGCCGAAATGCTCAGTGACGAGGACCTCAAAGAGCTCGAAAAAGAGGCGCCACAATTACAGCCCGAACTGAAAAGTTGAGTGTTTGACGTCAACTAAACAGGGCGCCTGATGGCCAAATGACCATTCGGCGCCCTTTTTTGTTTTCACTCTTTTCCTTGAGGGTATTTGTTCGTTATTGTCGCGTTACAGCAGTTGTCAAAAGGACTGACGCGTTTCCTGGCCTGTTCTTGGAAATGAATACTGCAATCAATGAGGAGCTCGCCATGCCGCGCAGCCTCTGTCTTACTCGCCAATGCCTGGGTCTGGTGACCCGTATCGAATGTGTGATTCGCCCTCTGTCTGGTGACAACGGTATGTGGACACTGTTGTTTGCCGCCGGGATGTCCGGGGAGCAGCCTTCCGCGTTAAAAGCCCAAGGCCCGTTTCACGGTCCGGTCGCTGCCGAGTCGGTGCTTGATGCGATTGCAGAAAGCCTTGCGCTGCATGGCTATCAGACCGCAGAAGAGATACCGATCTGGAGCCTGCACCTGCAAGGCGAGCTGCGACGGATCAACGGCTCGACTCACAACCAGCGAACCTCTCCCGCCCACTGACAACTTGCCTCGACGAAGGCCACGTCTGTTATTCCTGCACGGCAGAGCTGTAGCGTGGAATTCGTCGAGTACTGCATCAGCCTTCCTCTCAAGTTAATTGTTTCAAGTCTTGTCGCGAGCGCTTGTGTGTCACGGCCTTCGCCCTATACTCGCGGGCTTTCAATCAACTGTGAGTTTCAATGGAACGTTTTATCGAAAATGCCATGTACGCGTCGCGCTGGTTGCTGGCGCCGATTTACATTGGTTTGTCGCTGGGCCTGCTGGCGCTGGCGCTGAAGTTCTTTCAGGAAATCTTCCACGTCATCCCCAACGTTTTTTCGCTGGCCGAATCGGACCTGATCCTGGTACTGCTGTCGCTGATCGACATGGCGCTGGTGGGCGGCCTGCTGGTGATGGTGATGATCTCCGGCTACGAAAACTTCGTCTCGGAACTGAACATCGACGAGGGTAAAGAGAAGCTCAGCTGGCTGGGCAAGATGGACTCTTCTTCGCTGAAGATGAAGGTCGCGGCGTCCATCGTCGCCATCTCGTCGATCCACCTGCTGCGGGTGTTCATGGACGCCAAGAACATCGAGCCGCAATACCTGATGTGGTACGTGATCATTCACATGACCTTCGTGGTATCGGCGTTCGCGATGGGTTATCTGGACAAGCTGACCAAGCATTGATCTGGTTGGTGTGATATGGGGATTTCACCCGGCATCGGCTCCGGCGAAATCCCTGTAGGAGCGCGCTTGCCCGCGATTGCGTTCTACTTGTCACATCTTCATGACTGGCCTACCGCGGTCGCGGGCAAGCGCGCTCCTACAGGGGATGGTCGTTTGGGCAAAAAATGACCAGCGGCACCGCCGGCCCCTTGATCTGCGGCCAGACTGGGCGAAACTTGTAGTTCGCTCACAGAAGTCCGAGATCGACGAGGGTCCTCTCATGAATCTGCAGGAACTGACCGCCCACGCCAGCGCAGGGCATATCGACGAGCTGAATCTGATCTCCATGGAAGGCGGCATTTATCTGCTCGAAGCGCGAATGCACGGCGCGGCGCACCCCTTGAACGATGCCCACGGCAAGACCTTGCACTTGCGCTCGGTCGAGCACGCCCGGGATGTGCTGCACGCGATCACCCCGATGCCGTTCAATCTGGTTCACGCTGTGGTGCACGACGAGATGTGCGGCATCCGTGATGACGAAGAACAGACCGTGCGGGTGCCGATGTCGATTCGTTCGGCCTGGTAGTCATTACCTCGGTTTTCAGCTTGTGCTAGGCTGCTCGGCCTTTTAGTTCAGGGCGCCTGCGGGTGCCCTTCAACGGAGCAGCACCATGTCCGAAGTCAATCTGTCCACCGACGAAACCCGCGTCAGCTACGGCATTGGTCGTCAGCTGGGCGACCAACTGCGCGACAACCCGCCACCGGGTGTCAGCCTGGATGCCATCCTCGCCGGCCTGACCGATGCGTTCGGTGGTGTCCCGAGCCGCGTCAGCCAGGAAGAAATGGCTGCAAGCTTCAAAGTCATTCGTGAAATCATGCAGGCAGAAGCTGCCGCCAAGGCCGAAGCCGCTGCCGGTGCTGGCAAAGAGTACCTGGCTGAAAACGCCAAGCGCGAAGGCGTGACTACTCTGGCCTCGGGCCTGCAGTACGAAGTGATCACTTCCGGCGAAGGCGCTCAGCCAAGCCGCGAAAGCAACGTGCGCACCCACTACCACGGCATGCTGATCGACGGCACCGTGTTCGACAGCTCCTACGATCGTGGCGAGCCTGCCGAATTCCCGGTCGGCGGCGTGATCGCCGGCTGGACCGAAGCCCTGCAACTGATGAAAGCCGGCAGCAAATGGCGCCTGCACGTTCCTAGCGAACTGGCCTACGGCGCACAAGGCGTTGGCAGCATCCCGCCGCACAGCGTGCTGGTGTTCGACGTAGAGCTGCTCGACGTACTGTAAGCAGCTTTAAGCGGCAAGTTGCAAGCTGCAAGTCAAAGCGGCTCTTTGCTGACTGGCGCTAAGCGTTCAGTCAGTGACGAACAGCTTGAGGCTTGAAGCTTGCAACTTGTAGCTGCTCTACGCAGGCCGGGCGCAATGCTCGGGCATAGCAGAACAGAAACAGGCTGCGCACCATCTCCTTTTGCACACCCGGCTCCGATGAGCTGAGGCTGTGGACGTCCAGGTCACCCTGGTCGCGCAATTCATCCAGAGCGTCTTCTTCCAGCACGGCACAGACCTCACCGGTTTCACGGTGCAGGATGCGCAGGTAAGGGTGTGGGCGATCCAGCCACGCATCGATCAGGTAAGTCATGTTCGTTCTCCTTGAAAGGCTTTCAATGAGAATAATTCTTATCTGAAGAATAGCAAGGATCTATTTGAGATTAATTCGCATTTTGATGCAGTGGTGACGCGGTCCCGTAGCAGCACGGCTTGCCGGCGGGGGCGGTGTGTCAGACACGCATTTGTCACTGATCCACCGCTCCCGCCGGCAAGCCGTGCTGCTACGGGGCGATGAGTTAGCGGAGCAGGCACAAAAAAGCCCGTCACATGGACGGGCTTTTCGGTCGGGCAGGGCGCCTGTCAGTGCGTGCGGGCCACTGCGAACTCGCTCAGTTCGATCAGCGCGTCGCGGTATTCGCTGGCTGGCAGGGCGTCCAGGCAGGCGATGGCGCGGGCAGCGTAGTCGCGGGCCAGCTTGGCGGTGTAGTCCAGCGAGCCGGACTGCTCGACCGCCTCACGGATGCTTTCCAGATCTTCCAGGCCGCCTTTCTGAATCGCCTTGCGCACCAGCGCAGCCTGTTCTGCCGTGCCTTCACGCATGGTGTAGATCAGCGGCAGGGTCGGTTTGCCTTCTGCCAGGTCGTCACCGATGTTCTTGCCCATGGTCTCGGCGTCGCCGCGGTAGTCCAGCAGATCGTCGACCAGCTGGAACGCGATACCCAGGTGATCGCCAAAGGTGCGCAGGGCTTCGCTCTGCACATCGTTGGCCTGGGCCAGGGCGGCGGCGCTGTGGGTCGAGGCTTCGAACAGCATGGCTGTCTTGCCGCGAATCACTTCCATGTAGGTTTCTTCGGTTGTGCTGGCGTCGCGCACCTTGGACAGCTGCAGCACTTCGCCTTCGGCAATCACGCGAGTGGCCTTGGAGAGGATCTTCATGACCGGCATCGAGCCCAGCTCGACCATCATCTCGAAGGAGCGCGAGTAGAGGAAGTCACCGACCAGCACGCTTGGCGCGTTGCCCCACATGGCGTTGGCGGTCGAGCGGCCACGGCGCATGCCGGACATGTCGACGACGTCGTCGTGCAGCAGGGTCGCGGTGTGCAAAAATTCGATGGTCGCCGCCAGCAGGCGCAGATCGTCGCCGCCATGGCCCAGTGCCTTGCCGCACAGCAGCACGAGCAGGGGACGCAGGCGTTTGCCACCGGCGGAGGTGATGTAGTCGCCGATTTTGGAGACCAGCGGCACGCGCGACGTCAGCTGCTTCTTGATAATGTGGTCGACGGCTGTAAAGTCGTCAGCCACAGCGCGATAGAAGGCTTGAGGTTGCATCTGCAAGGCGTGCTCCATAAGGGTTGCGCGGCATGCTAGGTGGCAGGCCCCACCCTGTCAAGGCGTGACGTAAGGCCCCTTGCAAGGCGTTCGCCGCTTGCGTACAATCGCGCACCCTAACTTTCCTGGGCAGCACCTGCCTTACGCAATTGCATGACCGGCCTTTCCAGCCCCATGCAGCCATGCCAGCCGATACTCTTCTTATAAAGAGCTGGGTGAGCAGGATTTTCGGAGATATACCATGTCGTACGCAGTAATCGTTACTGGTGGCAAGCAGTACAAAGTCGCCCCAGGTGAATACCTGAAAATTGAAAAACTGGAAGTCGCCACCGGCGAAACCGTTACCTTTGACCGCGTTCTGTTGGTTGCCAACGGTGACGATGTCAACATCGGTGCTCCAGTTGTCGCCGGCGCTACCGTTGTGGCTGAAGTGATCTCCCAAGGTCGTCACGATAAAGTCCGCATCATCAAGTTCCGCCGTCGTAAGCACCACATGAAGCGTATGGGCCACCGCCAGTGGTTCACCGAGATCAAAATCACCGGTATCCAGGCCTGATTTTTCAGCCTGATACCCTAATAGGAGTATTGAACTCATGGCACACAAAAAAGCTGGTGGTAGTACCCGTAACGGTCGCGACTCAGAAGCCAAACGCCTTGGCGTGAAGATGTATGGCGGCCAGGTAATCGTTCCGGGCAACATCATCGTGCGTCAGCGCGGCACCCAATTCCACGCTGGCTACGGCGTTGGCATGGGCAAGGATCACACCCTGTTCGCTAAAGTCGAAGGCGTGATCAAGTTCCAGGTTAAAGGCGCCTTCGGTCGTCGCTATGTAAGCATCGTGCCAAAGACTGAAGTCGCGGCATAATCTTGCGTTAGCAGATCAAGCCCTGTCTCGCGACAGGGCTTTTTCGTTTGTAGAGAGCCGAGAATTTGCGCTCTGGTGAGTCTCTTGCAAAGCTGTTTGTGTGGGCCGTTGTGGTGTGAGGCGCTGGTTTCTGATCGGTATCGCAACGCTCATCTTTGCAAGAGCCTTATGAATTTATGTTGTTTGCTCGTCTTTGTGACGGGAGGCGTGCGTTATGAAATTTGTTGATGAAGTATCCATTCGGGTGAAGGCCGGTGACGGCGGCAACGGTTGCATGAGCTTCCGTCGCGAAAAATTCATCGAAAACGGTGGTCCTAACGGCGGTGACGGTGGTGATGGCGGCTCGATCTACATGGTCGCCGACGAAAACCTCAACACCCTGGTCGACTACCGCTACACCCGCCACTTCGATGCCGAGCGCGGTTCCAACGGTGGTAGCACCGATTGCACCGGCCGCAAGGGTGAAGACCTGGTGCTGCGCGTACCGGTCGGTACCACGGTGATCGACGCCAGCACCCAGGAAATCATCGGTGACCTGACCAAAGCCGGTCAGCGCCTGATGGTGGTGCAGGGTGGTTGGCACGGTCTGGGCAACACCCGTTTCAAATCCAGTACCAACCGCGCGCCGCGCCAGACCACGCCAGGCAAGCCGGGCGAGCAGCGTGACCTGAAGCTCGAAATGAAAGTGCTGGCCGACGTTGGTCTGCTGGGTCTGCCGAACGCGGGCAAAAGCACCTTCATCCGTTCGGTTTCGGCCGCCAAGCCAAAGGTTGCGGACTATCCGTTCACCACGCTGGTGCCAAACCTGGGCGTAGTCAGCGTCGACCGCTGGAAGAGCTTTGTCATCGCCGACATTCCCGGCCTGATCGAAGGCGCATCCGACGGCGCGGGCCTGGGCATTCGCTTCCTCAAGCACTTGGCGCGTACCCGTCTGTTGCTGCACCTCGTGGACATGGCGCCACTGGACGAAAGCGATCCGGCCGATGCCGCCGAAGTGATCGTCAACGAGCTGCTCAAGTTCAGCCCGGCGCTGACGGATCGCGATCGCTGGCTGGTCCTGAACAAGTGCGACATGCTGCCGGAAGAAGAGCATGAAGCGATCAAGCAGCGGATTATCGAGCGCCTGAACTGGGAAGGTCCGGTCTACATGATCTCGGCGATTTCCAAGCTGGGTACCGAGCGCATCAGCCACGACATCATGCGTTACCTGGAAGACCGTGCCGATCGCCTGGCCAATGACCCGGCCTACGCCGAAGAACTGGCTGAGCTGGATCAGCGCATCGAAGACGAAGCCCGTGCCCAGTTGCAGGCGCTGGACGATGCCCGTGCCCTGCGTCGCAGCGGCGTGAAGAGCGTGCATGACATCGGCGATGACGATGATTGGGATGAAGATGACGTGGACGATGAAGATGGTCCGGAAATCATTTACGTCCGTGAGTGATCGAGTGAAGTAAACTACAGCGCCGCTCCCAGAGCGGCGTTTTAGTATCTTGGATTTGTACTTTCTGGCTTAAGGTTGAAAGATCATGCGGAGCAAGGTGACAGGTGCCCAGCGTTGGGTTGTGAAGATCGGAAGTGCGCTGCTGACGGCGGACGGCAAGGGTCTTGATCGCAACGCGATGGGTGTTTGGGTCGAGCAGATGGTGGCGCTGCATGAAGCGGGCGTCGAACTGGTTCTGGTTTCTTCCGGTGCGGTGGCCGCCGGTATGAGTCGCCTGGGCTGGGCTGTGCGACCGAGTGCCATGCATGAGCTTCAGGCAGCGGCGGCGATTGGCCAGATGGGCCTGGTGCAGGCCTGGGAGTCGAGTTTTGCCGAGCATGACCGGCACACCGCGCAGATTCTGCTGACCCACGACGACCTGTCCGACCGCAAGCGCTACCTCAATGCCCGCAGTACGCTGCGCACGCTGGTCGAGCTGGGTGTGGTGCCGGTCATCAACGAAAACGACACGGTGGTCACCGACGAAATCCGTTTCGGCGACAACGACACCCTGGCGGCGCTTGTGGCCAATCTGGTCGAGGCGGACTTGCTGGTGATCCTGACGGACCGCGACGGTATGTTCGACGCCGATCCGCGCAACAATCCCGAGGCGCAGCTTATTTACGAAGCCCGTGCCGATGATCCGGCGCTCGACGCCGTGGCAGGCGGTACCGGTGGTGCGCTGGGGCGCGGCGGCATGCAGACCAAGCTGCGTGCGGCGCGTCTGGCGGCCCGTTCGGGTGCTCACACGGTGATCGTCGGTGGTCGTATCGAGCGCGTGCTGGCGCGCCTCAAGGCCGGCGAGCGGCTGGGCACGCTGCTGTCGCCTGAGCGCGGCATGCTGGCGGCGCGCAAGCAGTGGCTGGCAGGGCACCTACAGACGCGCGGCACCCTGGTGCTGGATGATGGCGCGGTCAAGGCGCTGACCGAAAGCAACAAGAGCCTGCTGCCTGTGGGTGTGAAAGTGGTTCAGGGCAGCTTCCGCCGCGGCGAGATGGTGGTGTGCGTGGCTGCGGACGGTCGCGAGATCGCCCGGGGTCTCAGCAACTACAGTGCCCTTGAGGCGCAGAAGATCATCGGTCAGCCCTCCGATGCCATCGTCAAGGAGTTGGGCTACATGGCCGAGCCCGAGCTGGTGCACCGCGATAACCTGATTCTGGTCTGATCCTTCATTTAAGGAAGCTGCAATGCGAATCGTGAAAGGGATAGTGGGCGCGCTGCTGATGCTGCCTTTGCTGGCGTCGGCCGAAGAGATTGGCCAGGTGTCGACGGTGTTCAAGTTCGTCGGCCCCAATGACCGGATCGTGGTCGAGGCGTTCGATGATCCCAAGGTCGATGGTGTGACCTGCTACCTGTCTCGTGCCAAGACGGGCGGCCTCAAGGGTGGGCTGGGTCTGGCGGAAGACCGTGCCGAGGCGTCCATTGCCTGTCGCCAGGTCGGGCCGATTCACTTCAAGGGTGAGTTGAAGGACGGCGACGAAGTGTTCAAGGAGCGCACCTCGCTGGTGTTCAAGACCATGCAGGTGGTGCGTTTCCTGGACAAGAAGCGCAATACGCTGGTGTATCTGGTGTACAGCGACCGCGTGATCGAGGGCAGCCCGCAGAATGCGGTGACAGCGATTCCGATCTTGCCTTGGGCGCCTGCGCCGGCTCCGTGATTGAGTGAGGAGGCTGGGCGAGGGGTTGGCTTGGGATTGTTACCCTGATGCCCTTCGGGCCTTTCGCGGGCAAGCGCGCTCCTACATTTGTTGCAACGTGCCATCGTCTGTTGCAACGTGCCTCGCTCTCGTAGCAGCACGGCTTGCCGGCGGGAGCGATTTTGAGTCGGCGGTGGTCTTGAGAATGTCCCCGCCGGCAAGCCGTGCTGCTACAGGATCAAATCGCGGGCAATAAAAAACCGACCCTGAGGTCGGTTTTTTAATAAGCGGTCGCTTAGGCTGCAGCTTGGTTCAGAGCCTTGACGTGACCGTTCAGGCGGCTCTTATGACGAGCGGCCTTGTTCTTGTGGATGATGCCTTTATCGGCCATACGGTCGATAACTGGCACAGCCAGAACATAAGCGGCTTGCGCTTTGGCAGCGTCTTTAGCGTCGATGGCCTTAACTACGTTCTTGATGTAGGTACGAACCATGGAACGCAGGCTGGCGTTGTGGCTGCGACGCTTCTCAGCCTGTTTTGCACGTTTTTTGGCGGAAGGTGAGTTGGCCACCGTCGAGCTCCTCGAAAGACTTGGGAAATAGCTAACAAAATAGGCCGCGAATCATGCCGATGAGTTTGATGCTTGTCAAGGGCGGATGATGCGTTCCGCTGAGTGGTCGCCGTGTGATGCCAGGGTTATTTCTTTCCGGCGTACGACCTGTAAACTCGCGGGTTTTGGCTCAGTGCTGTTTTGCGGCGCGGAGTATCGCATAAATGGACAGCGCTTACGCGCATCCTTTGGTCGGGCGCACACACTTTAGATGAATCTACTCAAATCGCTTGCCGCCGTAAGCTCTATCACGATGCTTTCGCGGGTCCTGGGCTTTATCCGCGACACGATCATCGCCCGGGCTTTCGGGGCCGGAATGGCAACGGATGCCTTCTTCATCGCATTCAAGCTGCCCAACCTGCTGCGCCGGATTTTCGCCGAGGGCGCCTTCTCCCAGGCCTTCGTGCCGATCCTGGCCGAATATAAAAGCCAGCAGGGCGAAGAAGCCACCCGCACCTTTGTCGCTTATGTCACCGGCCTGCTGACGCTGGCCCTGGCGCTGGTCACGGTGCTGGGCATCGTCTTCGCGCCCTGGGTGATCTGGGCCACCGCGCCGGGCTTTGCCGACACGCCGGAAAAATTCCAGCTGACCTCCGACCTGCTGCGCGTCACCTTTCCTTATATATTGCTGATCTCGCTGTCATCGCTGGCGGGGGCGATCCTCAACACCTGGAACCGCTTCTCGGTGCCGGCCTTTGTGCCGACGCTGCTCAACCTGTCGATGATCGTGTTCGCGCTGTTCCTCACGCCGTACTTCCATCCACCGGTCATGGCGCTGGGCTGGGCGGTGCTGGCGGGCGGTCTGCTGCAATTGCTCTATCAACTGCCGCATTTGAAGAAGATCGGCATGCTGGTCCTGCCACGCCTCAATCTTCGCGATACCGGTGTGTGGCGGGTGATGAAACAGATGCTGCCGGCCATGCTCGGCGTGTCGGTGAGCCAGATTTCGCTGATCATCAACACCATCTTTGCCTCCTTTCTGGTGGCAGGCTCGGTGTCCTGGATGTACTACGCCGACCGCCTGATGGAATTGCCATCCGGTGTGCTGGGTGTCGCGCTGGGGACGATCCTGCTGCCGATCCTGTCGAAAACCTACGCCAACAAGGACCGCCACGAGTATTCGCGGATCCTCGACTGGGGGCTGCGTCTGTGTTTCGTGCTGGTGCTGCCCTGTACGCTGGCGCTGGGGCTTCTGGCCGAGCCGTTGACCGTTTCGTTGTTCCAGTACGGCAAGTTCGACGGCCATGACGCACTCATGACCCAGCGTGCATTGATTGGTTACGCGGTGGGGCTGTTGGGTATCATTGTGGTCAAGGTGCTCGCGCCCGGCTTCTACGCGCAGCAGAACATCCGCACGCCGGTGAAGATCGCAATCTTCACCCTGGTGGTGACTCAGGCGTTCAACGTGCTGTTCGTGTTCGGCATCCACCTGGCCCACGCGGGCCTGGCGCTGGCGATCAGCATGGGGGCCTGCCTCAATGGCCTGCTGCTGTTCTGGCAGTTGCGCAAGCAGGACCTGTTCCAGCCGCAGCCGGGCTGGCCGGTATTCCTCATCAAGCTGCTGGTCGCCGTGTCGGTGATGTCGGCGGTGTTGCTGGGCCTGATGCATGTCATGCCGGCCTGGTCGGATGGCCAGATGCTCGACCGCTTCCTTCGTCTGGGCGGGTTGGTGATCGCCGGTGTCGTTGCGTATTTCGGCATGTTGCTGTTGCTGGGCTTTCGTCTGAAAGACTTCGCCCGCAAGGCGATCCTGTAGGATCAGTCGTCGGTTTATGCCGGTTAACGTCGATTGTTGCGTTTTGCCTGGGTGTGTCGCCTGTCGTTGAGGGCGGTGTGTGGTTATAATCGGCCACTTTATGAGCAAGAAGCGCGTTATGCAGCTGGTTCGAGGTCTTCACAACCTGCGCCCCCAGCATCGGGGCTGCGTCGCCACCATTGGCAACTTCGACGGGGTTCACCGTGGCCACCAGGCTATCCTGGCGCGTCTGCGTGAGCGTGCCGTCGAGCTGGGCCTGCCCAGTTGCGTGGTGATTTTCGAGCCGCAACCGCGCGAGTTCTTTGCCCCTGAAACGGCGCCAGCGCGTCTGGCGCGCCTGCGCGACAAGCTGGATCTGCTGGCGGGCGAGGGCGTCGATCTGGTGCTGTGCCTGGCGTTCAACCAGCGCCTGAGCAAGCTCTCCGCCGCCGAGTTCGTCGACACCGTACTGGTCGACGGCCTGGGTGTGAAGCATCTGGAGGTTGGCGACGATTTCCGTTTCGGCTGTGACCGGATCGGCGATTTCGACTTCCTGCAAAAGGTCGGCGCCGAAAAAGGCTTTACCGTGGAAGCGGCACAGACCGTCGAAATCGACGGCGTGCGCGTCAGCAGCACCAAGGTGCGAAATGCCCTGGCCGCCGCAGACTTCACCCTGGCCGAGCATCTGCTGGGCCGTCCGTTCGAGATATCCGGCCGTGTGCTGCACGGTCAGAAGCTGGCGCGAAAGTTGGGCACGCCCACTGCCAACGTGCAGCTCAAGCGTCGTCGCGTGCCCCTGACCGGTGTCTACCTGGTCAGCGCCGAGATCGACGGCAAGGTCTGGCCAGGCGTCGCCAACATCGGCGTGCGTCCGACCGTGGCGGGGGATGGACGCCCGCACCTTGAAATACATCTTCTGGATTTTGCCGGTGATATCTATGGCCGGCGTTTGACGGTGGTCTTCCACCAAAAGCTGCGCGATGAGCAGCGTTTTGCCTCCCTGGAGGCGCTCAAGACGGCGATCGATGCGGATGTCGCTGCCGCCCGTGCCCATTGGGGCATGGTCAACCGCTAATTTAGAGCCTGAAATGACCGACTACAAAGCCACGCTTAATCTTCCGGACACCGCCTTCCCGATGAAGGCCGGCCTGCCCCAGCGCGAGCCGCAAACTCTGCAGCGCTGGGACAGCATTGGCCTGTACCAGAAGC
This sequence comes from Pseudomonas sp. NPDC090203, assembly GCF_044746765.1. Taxonomy (NCBI): domain Bacteria; kingdom Pseudomonadati; phylum Pseudomonadota; class Gammaproteobacteria; order Pseudomonadales; family Pseudomonadaceae; genus Pseudomonas; species Pseudomonas sp. NPDC090203. The sequence goes on along the minus strand of NZ_JBIVCV010000008.1, from coordinate 121,534 downwards.
TGCGCGAAATTGGCAAGGATCGTCCAAAGTTCGTCCTGCACGACGGTCCTCCGTACGCCAACGGCAATATCCACATCGGTCATGCGGTCAACAAGATTCTCAAGGACATGATCGTGCGCTCCAAGACCCTCTCGGGCTTCGACGCACCTTATGTTCCGGGCTGGGACTGCCACGGCCTGCCGATCGAGCACAAGGTCGAGGTTACCCACGGCAAGAACCTGCCTGCCGACAAGACCCGCGAGCTGTGCCGCGCCTATGCCGCCGAGCAGATCGAAGGCCAGAAGGCCGAGTTCATTCGCCTGGGCGTCCTGGGTGACTGGGCCAACCCGTACCGCACCATGGACTTCGCCAACGAAGCCGGGGAAATCCGTGCGCTGGCCGAAATGGTCAAGAACGGTTTCGTGTTCAAGGGCCTCAAGCCTGTGAACTGGTGCTTCGACTGCGGCTCGGCCCTGGCTGAAGCGGAAGTCGAGTACCAGGACAAGAAGTCCTCGACCATCGACGTCGCCTTCCCGGTGGCCGATGCCGACAAGCTCGCCGCCGCCTTCGGCCTGCCGAGCCTGGCCAAGCCTGCCGCCATCGTGATCTGGACCACCACCCCGTGGACCATCCCGGCCAACCAGGCGCTCAACGTTCACCCGGAATTCAAGTACGCGCTGGTCGATACCGGCGAGCGCCTGCTGGTGCTTGCCGAAGAGCTGGTCGAATCCTGCCTCAAGCGCTGGAACCTCGAAGGCACCGTGCTGGCCACCGCGCCAGGTGCGGCCCTTGAGCTGGTCAACTTCAGCCACCCGTTCTACGAGCGCCTGTCGCCAGTGTATCTGGCCGAGTACGTCGAACTGGGCGCGGGCACCGGCGTGGTTCACTCCGCGCCTGCCTACGGCGAGGACGACTTCGCGACCTGCAAACGCTACGGCATGGTCAACGACGACATCCTGACCCCGGTGCAGAGCAACGGCGTCTATGCGCAGTCCCTGGAGTTCTTCGGCGGCCAGTTCATCTGGAAGGCCAACCCGGCCATCGTCGAGAAGCTGCAGGAAGTCGGCGCGCTGTTGCACACCGAAACCATTTCCCACAGCTACATGCACTGCTGGCGCCACAAGACTCCACTGATCTACCGCGCCACCGCGCAGTGGTTCGTGGGCATGGACCGCCAGGCGGCCTCGGGCGCCACCCTGCGCGAAACCGCGGTCAAGGCCATCGAGGACACCAAGTTCGTACCGGCCTGGGGCCAGGCGCGCCTGCACTCGATGATCGCCAACCGTCCTGACTGGTGCATCTCCCGTCAGCGCAACTGGGGCGTGCCGATCCCGTTCTTCCTGGACAAGGCAACCGGCGAGCTGCACCCGCGCACCGTCGAGCTGATGGAAGAAGTCGCCAAGCGTGTCGAGAACGAAGGCATCGAAGCCTGGTTCAAGATGGACGCCGCCGAACTGCTGGGCGATGAAGCCGCGCAGTACGACAAGATCTCCGACACTCTGGACGTCTGGTTCGACTCGGGCACCACTCACTGGCACGTGCTGCGCGGCTCGCACCCGATGGGCCACGAGAGCGGCCCACGCGCCGACCTGTACCTGGAGGGTTCGGACCAGCACCGCGGCTGGTTCCACTCCTCGTTGCTGACCGGCAGCGCCATCGACGGCCATGCGCCCTACCGCGAGCTGCTGACCCACGGCTTCACCGTGGACGAGAACGGCCGCAAGATGTCCAAGTCGCTGGGCAACGTCATCGCGCCGCAGAAGGTCAACGACACCCTGGGCGCCGACATCATGCGCCTGTGGGTTTCGGCCACCGACTATTCGGGCGAGATGGCTGTCTCCGAGACCATCCTGCAGCGCAGCGCCGACGCTTACCGCCGCATTCGCAACACCGCGCGTTTCCTGCTCTCCAACCTGAGCGGCTTCAACCCGGCCACTGACATCCTGCCTGCCGACGAAATGCTGGCACTGGACCGTTGGGCGGTGGATCGCGCTTTGCTGCTGCAGCGCGAGCTGGAAGAGCATTACGGCGAATACCGTTTCTGGAACGTCTACTCCAAGGTGCACAACTTCTGCGTGCAGGAGTTGGGCGGCTTCTACCTGGACATCATCAAGGACCGCCAGTACACCACCGCGGCCAACAGCAAGGCCCGCCGTTCGTGCCAGACCGCGCTGTTCCACATCTCCGAAGCGCTGGTGCGCTGGATCGCTCCGATCCTGGCCTTCACCGCCGACGAGCTGTGGCAGTTCATGCCGGGCGAGCGCAACGAGTCGGTCATGCTCAACACCTGGTACGAAGGCCTGAGCGAGCTGCCGGAAGGCTTCGAGCTGGACCGCGCCTACTGGGAGCGGATCATGGCGGTCAAGACCTCGGTCAACAAGGAACTGGAAAACCAGCGCGCGGCGAAAGCCATCGGTGGCAACCTGCAAGCCGAAGTGACCCTGTACGCCGAAAGCGACCTGACCCTGGACCTGAACAAGCTGGGCGACGAGTTGCGCTTCGTGCTGATCACTTCCAAGGCCAGCGTGGCGCCGTTCGTCGATGCCCCGGCCGATGCCGTGGTCACTGAGGTGGCGGGCCTGAAACTCAAGGTGGTCAAGTCCGGCTACGCCAAGTGCGGCCGTTGCTGGCACTTCCGCGAGGACGTGGGCGTGCACGCCGAGCATCCGGAAATCTGCGGTCGTTGCGTCGACAACATCAGCGGTGCGGGCGAGGTTCGTCACTATGCCTAATGCGTCGGCTGGCCGTATGGGCCGTTTGAGCTGGCTGTGGTTGAGCGTGCTGGTGCTGATCATCGATCAGGCCAGCAAGTACTACTTCGAGAACTCGCTGAGCCTGTACCAACAGATCGTGGTCATCCCCAGCTATTTCAGCTGGACGCTGGCCTACAACACCGGCGCTGCCTTCAGCTTCCTGGCTGACAGCTCCGGCTGGCAGCGCTGGCTGTTCGCCCTGATCGCCGTGGTGGTCAGTGCGGTGCTGGTGGTCTGGCTCAAGCGCCTGGGGCGCAACGAGACCTGGCTGGCCGTCGCCCTGGCCCTGGTGCTGGGCGGCGCGCTAGGCAATCTGTACGACCGCATTGCAATCGGTCACGTCATCGACTTCGTGTTGGTGCACTGGGATAACCGCTGGTACTTCCCGGCCTTCAACTTTGCCGACAGTGCCATCACTGTAGGCGCGATCATGCTTGCCCTGGACATGTTCAAGAGCAAGAAAACCGGAGAACCCGTTCATGACTGAACACGCTATTGAAGAAGTCCGCATCGGTCAGAACACGGAAGTTACCCTGCACTTCGCTTTGCATCTGGAAAACGGCGACACTGTAGACAGCACCTTCGACAAGGCCCCGGCCACGTTCAAGGTGGGTGACGGCAGCCTGTTGCCGGGCTTCGAAGCCCTGCTGTTCGGCTTCAAGGCCGGCGACAAGCGCACCCTGCAGGTCCCGCCAGAGAACGCTTTTGGCCAGCCCAACCCGCAGAACGTGCAGATCATGCCGCGTTCGCAGTTCCAGAACATGGATCTGGCCGAAGGCCTGCTGGTGATCTTCAACGATGCGGCCAATACCGAGCTGCCGGGTGTGGTGAAGGCGTTTGACGACGATCAGGTGACCGTCGACTTCAACCATCCGCTGTCGGGCAAGACGTTGACGTTCGAAGTGGAAATCTTCGAGGTCAAATCGCTGTAACCGACCAGGCAGATGACCTGTAGGAGTGAGCTTGCTCGCGATGACTGAGCATCATTCAACACCTATGTTGAAGGAAAGGTCCTCATCGCGAGCAAGCTCACTCCTACAATTGTTTTTATCGTTTTCGCTATTTCTTGCGCGCAAGACACGAGGCACATCATGCAAATCAAACTCGCCAACCCACGTGGCTTCTGCGCCGGGGTGGACCGTGCGATCGAAATCGTCAATCGCGCGCTGGAAGTGTTTGGCCCGCCGATCTACGTGCGCCATGAAGTGGTTCATAACAAATTCGTCGTCGAAGACCTGCGCAGCCGTGGCGCGATCTTCGTCGAAGAGCTCGACCAGGTGCCGGACGACGTCATCGTCATTTTCAGCGCCCACGGCGTGTCCCAGGCCGTGCGCAGCGAAGCGGCAGGCCGTGGCCTGAAAGTCTTCGACGCCACTTGCCCACTGGTCACCAAGGTTCACATCGAGGTTGCCCGTTACAGCCGCGATGGTCGCGAATGCATCCTGATCGGCCATGAAGGCCACCCGGAAGTCGAAGGCACCATGGGCCAGTACGACGCGAGCAATGGCGGCGCGATCTATCTGGTCGAGGATGAAGAAGACGTTGCCAACCTCAAGGTGCAAAACCCCGATAAGCTCGCCTTCGTGACCCAGACCACGCTGTCCATGGACGACACCAGCCGCGTGATCGACGCCCTGCGTTCGCGTTTCCCGGCCATCGGCGGTCCGCGCAAGGACGACATCTGCTACGCCACGCAAAACCGTCAGGATGCCGTGAAACAGCTGGCTGACGAGTGCGACGTGGTGCTGGTGGTCGGCAGCCCCAACAGCTCCAACTCCAACCGCCTGCGCGAACTGGCCGAGCGCATGGCGACCCCGGCCTACCTGATCGATGGCGCCGAAGACATGCAACGCAGCTGGTTCGACGGCGTCGAGCGGATCGGCATCACCGCAGGGGCTTCCGCACCTGAGGTGCTGGTGCGTGGCGTTATCCAGCAACTGCAAGCCTGGGGTGCCACGGGCGCTGACGAGCTGGCAGGGCGCGAAGAGAACATCACCTTCTCGATGCCCAAGGAACTGCGCGTCAAGCAGGTCCAGTAAGCGCAACGCCAGCGGGCTCAGGTGCAGGGCTCGCTGCTGAAGCCCTCGTCACGCAGGATGATCCGGCCGGTCACGGCGATCACCACCTGATAATGGCTGGCGGGCGAATCATCGCGACACACCGCCAGCGTGCCGTTGGCACTTTCCAGCGGCCTTCCGGCGCGGTCGAAACCGACCCGCTCGGCCACCTTGCTGTTGCCTATCACCTTCACGTTCCGGTGGCCGCTGAACTCGGCCAGCAGGTACTCGGCATCACCCGGCAACTGCTGACGACGACTGTCTACAAACACGCTCCAGCCCTTGCTCCAGTTGCCGTCGTTTGCCTGCACCACCACCGGCTGATTGCGCAGGATGGCCTCGGCGCGGGCCATGCGCAGGCTGCTGGTGAGTTGCTGCGCGGTGTCGTGGCGTCGCTGTGAATCGATGAATGCCCCAAGGCTCGGCGCGGCCAGGGCGGCCACGATGCCGAGCAGCGCAAGCCCGGCCAGCAACTCCAGCAGCGTCAGTCCGTCTTGCCTCATGTTTCAGCCCTCCCTTGCCTCAGCGCGCCCTAGAAGACTCCTGTTGCGAGGGATAGACAATCTCCGGATTGTCAGCCGGTGTGTCCGCAAGCTGCGGTTACACACCTGTCGGGCAGGACGCCGCGGATCGGCTTCAATGGTCACTGCACAGGGACTTGCGGAGGTGAGCGATGGGGGCAGGAGCAGGGCAGGCGGGGGCAACCCTGATCGAAGTGATGGTCGCATTGCTGGTGCTCGGTGTCGGCATTCTGGGCGTGGCTTTGTTGCAGCTCAATGCGCTGAAACACTCCGACAGCGCGATGCGCAGCAGCCAGGTGAGCTTCGTTGCCCAGGACTTGCTGGAGCGGGTTCGCGCCAACCCCGACGGCCATTACGCGCTGGCATCCCTCAGCCAGGCGCCGTCTGCCGCCAGCCTTGAAAGTCCACGAGACCAGGACCTGTTCGACTTCGCCGATCAGTTGCGGCGCATGGCCGGCAGTGACGTTCAGGCGTCCATCGCCGTGGCCGGCAGCCAGGTTACAGTCACCGTGGACTGGAACGACTCAAGGGCACAGGGCTCCGAGGCTTATACCCGCACATTGTCCCTGAGCAGCCTGATCAAACCGCTGTGGAGTACCCAGCCTTGAAGCGCGCAACCCGCGGCTTCGGCTTGGTCGAAATCATGCTGGCGCTGTTGCTGGGGCTGGTGATTTCGCTGGCCCTGGCGCAGATCTTCATCACCTCTCGCAGTACCTTCCTGAGCCAGGCGGCGTCGGCCAGCCTGCAGGAGGACGCCCGGTTCGTGCTGGCCAAGATGATTCAGGAGGTGCGTCTGGCCGGTGCGTTCGGTTGCCTGGCCAGTGTGCGGGACGAGAGCACTGGCGCAGCGTTCTCGGCGGCCTTTCGTTCACCGGTTCAGTGGGATGCACCCCAGGCCGCGTTGACGCTCAACACCACTGCACCCGCCGACAGCGGTTCGTGGCACAACTGGGAAATCCACACCGATTGCACGTCCACGGCCACTGCCTGGACCCGAGGGCGAGCGCCGAAACCTGCCGAAGGCGAGCACGTGCTGGCGATTCATCAACAGGTCTATAGATTCAATCAAGGCGCCGGCGAGCTGACCCTCAACGGCCAGCCGCTGATCAGCAACGTGGGTGCGTTCGAGGTGCTGTTCGGTGTCGCCAGCGCCGCCGACGCACCGGGCATTGCCCGCTACACCGCGCAACCCGCCCCCGCGTTGATTCGCAGCGTGCGCCTGGCATTGACGCTGTTCGACCCCGCTGACCGCACCCGGCAGCAGACCTTCAGCGTCGTCGCCGCCATTCGTAACCGTACCGGTTGAGGAGAGCGCAGATGAATGCTGAACGAGGCGCGGTGCTGATCGCCGCGCTGGCATTTCTGGTGCTGGTGACTTTGCTTGCCACCTCATCGATGCAAAACGCCACCCTGCAGGAGAAGGTGGCGGGCACCCTGCAACGACGCAACCTGGCGTTGCAGGCGGCCGAGACGGTTTTGAGAACCGGTGAAGCGCAGGTGGTCGCCCCCGGCTTTCTCCTGCCCGAGTGCTCCGGCCCGGCCACCTGCATGCCGCCACCGGAGGCCTTGACGCTGTCAGGCGCTGGCAGCGGTGGAGGTTCAGGTGTGAACTGGCTGGCGGGCGCGGGTGGGGTCTACGGCATCCAGCACCTCGGGCAAACCGAAGATCCGGCCCATGGCAACGGAACTGCTTCGCTCTATCGGATCACGGCGGTGGTGATACAGGGCAGCTCGCGGACGGTGCTTGAGAGCATCCACACCGCCGAGCGGCGGATCATGTGGCGACAACGGCAATGAGGAGGCAGGGAGATGGCAGCCAGCAACAGGGGATTCTCGATGATCGAACTGCTGATCGCCGTGGCGATCGTCGCGATTCTCGCCGGCGTCGCCTACCCGGCGTACACCGAATACTCGAAGAAAGCCCGCCGCTCGGAAATCGCGGCGCTGCTGGTTGAAGAGGCACAAAGGCTGGAGCGTTTCCATTCACGCGCAGTCCAGTACGCAGATGTCATCGGGCCGCCCGCGCACAGGCATGAGGTCACGGCTGGCAACGGCTTCTACGCCATCGAGGCCGAGCGCTCCGAAGACAGATTCGTGCTGGTGGCGACGCCGTCAGCCAGCGCGCTCATGGCAGGGGACCGCTGCGGCGCGTTCGTGCTGGAGAACACTGGCAAGCGCGACAACCTTGGGATGTCGGGTGATGCCAGTGTCCAGCAATGCTGGGGGCGGTGAGGGGATTATTTGAAGCAGTCGGTGCCTGCGGTCGAGGTTTTGTTGCCCGCCTGATCGATTGTCAGGGTTCCACATGAATCATTAGCTTGAGAGCCCTGGGGGACGACCTTAAAGCTGTAGGTGGTGGCCGTGGTGCTCACAACCGACAGTTTGTATTTGCCAGTGGTCGAGCTTGTGTCTGTAACGTCGCTCGCCTTGATGTCGGCTTTACCGGTCGCGAGTTTCGTCGCGTTGATATCAGCATCAGTGACTAACCCCATTGACGCAGGGGTTGCTCCAACATAGGTGTTGTTCTGGGCGTAAAAACGCTCAGCCCGCGCCGCGGCATCGCTCAACTGAGCAAGACCTTCAGACCGATAGCCCCGCTGTACGTACTTGGTGTAGGACGGATAAGCCACGGCCGCAAGAATCGCGACAATCGCGACGGTGATCATCAGCTCGATGAGGGTGAAGCCGCGCTGTGGGTTAGGTTGGAAGATCATAGCTGTCGTTCTCAAGGTGATGGAATCACGCGCCAGGTCTGGCGGCCGTTATATTTGAGCCCTGTGTACACGCCAGTGCCGCTGCCGGGAAGCCCCGCCCCGTCACTGTTGTACATCGTAAGCAGCCCGTTGGGGTTGTTAGTCCCTCCAAGCGTGAAGCCACCGGCTGTGGAGTCGAACCCGCTGATCACGGCGCCACCGATGGTGTCGTCCCTGGTGATCAGACCGTCGCGTGTGAAATCGAAAATCGAAAAGGTGGTGGCTCCCCCTGTATTCGGGTCCAGCCCCAGTCGTTTGCCCTGGATCCCCGCCTCGCAGACATCGGCGATTGGCGTTCGTGTAGCCACCACCAGAACACCGCCGGAGATGGTCAGCAGGTCAACCATCCGCTCGCCTACTGCAGATACAGTCGTGATGTTGTTTACGGTGGTACTGGTTTGCAAGTCCAGGTACCAGCCGTACCTCGTCGTCCAGTCAACACCGTTCTGGGTGACTGTCCTCAAGCCTGTGTAGCCCCCGATGCTTCCCGCTGCCGAGGACACTGTCTGGCTTTGCAGGTTGCTACGCGCGATCGATGCCAGCGTGTTCGAAGCAGCAGGGTTGGTGGTCGATTCAGCGTTGGTCTGTTTGTCCCAGATGCCGTAGAGGCTTTGAACATCCTTTGAGGTCTTGTCAGCCGAGGTGAAATAGCGGCCTGTCCCGAAGATCACCAGAGCGCCTGTGCCGCTAGGATGTGGATAGATCGCCGGTGGGGTGGTAATCGACTGCGGGGCGGCGCCTGTTATCGGCGAGGAGGCGGTGAACAGCGGCTTGTTGCCGAACGACACCTTGTAGTTGGCGGCGGTTGCTGTGTCCGTCAGCGTGGAGCCGACCAGATCGAAACGCCACAGGTTGCCCAACAGGTCACCCGCGTAAACGTAGTCGGCGATACCGTCTGAGTTGACGTCGAGGATAACTGGCGTTGAAAGGCCATTCTCCACTTTGGGGTTGCTGTCCGGCACGGCCATCTTCTTGATCACTGCACCGTTGGCGACATTGAGCACGAACAGGCTGGCATTACCGCTGTTGCCGTTGTAACCGCTGCCAAAGATCACGCCCCACTCGCCCGAATGCAGCTTGGAGATATAGGGGGTGGAGAAGGTCGAGCCCAGGTCGACGTCGTTCTGAGAGGTGAATTCCCAGAGCAGCTTGATGTTGCCAGGGTCGGTGATATCGAGAGCGAAGATTTCTCGCCCACCTGCGCCCAGGCTTCCCACCAGCACGGTGTGCCATGCCCCGCCGAAGTAAGCATCTTTGACCACCGACGAACCATCGACAAAGAAGCGATGCAGCGAGGAGTCGCTGTTGTAGTTCTGGTTGCTCAGCGCCCCCAGGTTGGCGACAACGGCAGAAGGAATGAAGGCGAACGTCTCGACCCCGGTATTGGCATCGAACGCGTGGAACATGCCGTCGTTGGCACCGACGTAGACCTGAGGCGTTCGCGCGCTGATGGAGGCCTGGAACTTGGCGTAATCCCCAGGCGAGCCGTCCAGCGAGTCGGCCACAGAGGCGATATAGGTGGCTTTTTGCACCACCACGGGTTGTGAGTCGACGATATCGCCCAGTATTGATGTCGGCGAACGTCTGCGGAACGTGGTCCCTTCCAGCGTACGTACGCCCCTGATGAACGATACCTGATCGGAGGTCAGCACACCGTTGGGGAAGGCCGAGGAGTATTGCCAGCGTACGCCTGCGAAGATCCGCCCCGCCAGATTGGTGTAGGTGAAATCCTGCAGGCCGTTACCTGCCGAGTTAGCGATTTGTATGTTGCGATTGGCAGGTGCAGGGACTTGGGACCCTGCAGTCCAGTTCACAGCCGAGGTGCTTGTGCCCCCCGTGTAGTCATAGGTGGCGGTAGTCTTTGTCAGATCGCCGCTCCAGAGAGTGACGCTGAAACTGTTGGTGTAGGTGGATGTCGAGGTCGAAGACGACTGCGGCGGCGGTGAAACAGCGGGCGGCGAAACCGACGTGTTCTTCTGCACGATCTGGCTGAAGGCCTCCTGAAGCTGTTGTTTGAGTGTCGAGGCGCTGCTCACCAGAAAGTAGTTGTCGGGCGTGCCGGAAACGTTCGAATCCCACTGCCCTGCCACCGGTACGCTGCTCGTGGTGTTGTCCTTGGTGCCGAAGCCGCCCCACTTGGCCGCATACCACAAGGGGTCTTGCAGGTTGGTGACCGAGCGGGCAGACGAAGGGGTGAACACCCGCGAGTGACTGTCACTGCCGTTAACCACCGCACTGCCGGAGCGGCGGCCGGGCAGAAGATCTGCTGTGCCCGTGCATTGGTTGGATGGCACGCACGCACCGGGCAGTTTGGTGCCGGGGGTGTCGAGTTCGTAGTGACTGTTGCCATTGCCGCCGCCGGTCACTTCCAGATAGATACCGTCGTTGGTGGTGCCCGAAATGGTATAGCCCATGTGGGATTCGGCGCCGGACACCGAGTACACGGTCTGCGTAGTAACGTTCAGGGTGCTGGCGGCAGTGACCGACACGGTGTAGAGAACAATGGCGTCCATGTCGTAGTCGCAGCCTTGGCCGCAGTCATCGAATACAACCCGGAAAATCGCTTGGGGTCGTCCACCATTGACCGTCGTGTCGGCTGGCTGGCCGGGCATGTTGTATAGCGAATCAATGTAGAAGCCTGTGATCTGCTCGGTGACGCCACTGGTGACCTTGCCGAATGGCAGCAGCGTGATTGTGCCTCCGCCGACGGGCATCTGGATGCGAGGCAAGGTAGAGGACAAGGCAATGGAGAACGTCTGGACTTTCTGGCCGCCCAACGTGGTGATCGGGTTGGTGTTGGCGTAATAGGCGACTGCCCCGGCGTTAAAGGTTCCTTGCTTGGTAGGCTCCTCCGGCAGGCCGCGGATGTTGCCAAGGCTTGAGGCAGCTTTGGCAGTCGGCGCGGTGTCGCTCAGGCTTGTGGTCTGACCGATGTTGATGTTCCTGCTGCCTGAGCCTACGTCAGCGTTCCAGATCGCCTGCCCCTGGGTTTGGGCGTTGAAACCGGTCAAAGCCGTGGTGGCGCTTGGTGCGTTGCTGGTTGTGAACGCACTGCCAGGCAGGTCCGAGTCGTAGGTCGGGTTGACATCACTGAACAGCGTCTCGAAGGGCTTGGAACAGCTCGGAAACGTCGGCGGGTTGGCATCCGGGTTGGGGGTGCTCGAATAGGGGTTGGTCCAAGTTGTCAGGCCGCTCAGGCCCAACGCGGTGTCTCCCGCGCCCGACAGAAAGCCGCTGGTCGGGGTAGTGGCGCCGCTGAAGTAGCGCATGGTTTCGAACATCATCTCTGCGAGGGGGTTACCCCAGTCCTGGCAGGTGCCGTTGGTAGTCGTGTTGCCGGTGCTGCTGCACCCGCTGGACCTGATTCGCAGGCCGTCCAGGGTGCCGATGATGCCGCTTTTGACGTAAACGCCCAGCGTGTTCTTGGTCCCGAAAATCCCCGTCGAGGTCTCGATTTCATTGGCAAAACTGCTGATCGCCTTGCGGATTGCACCGCCCTGAATGTTGTTCTGATAGGTGCCGGTCATCAGGCCGAAGTACATCTGATTGCCTTCGCCATAATCGTGAAGGATGCCGGTAGGTTTGTATTTTCCGTTGGGGTAAAGGCGGCAGTTGCTCTCCAGAAAGCCAGTTTTGCAGACCTCCACCCGGACTTGATAGTCGTTCGGGACTACGACGACGTCCTGGAAGCTGGTGTTGGTGGCCACCGATCCACCTTGCGTCACTTCGCGAGACACCCAGCCGAATATGCGGATGTTGGAGGCATTGGGCAGCACCCGCAGCAGCGGAGCAGACGACTGTGTATTGTTCGCAAATAATGCGTAGTTACTGCCCGTAGGGTTGGCGAACGGGGTGTAGTCGGACAAGTTGTAGCCATCGACTGTCGGGCTGCGGTACTCCTTGCCCCAGGTGTGAGCGTCGGTCGGAATGTACGCGCGCTCCAGGATGGTCTGGGTGGTGGTGTCGGTGCTGCGATATCCACCGTACAGCACCTTGCGCAAAGCGTCGGCGCGAGAGGTCGTCAGGTAGTTGAGGTAATCACCGCTCCAACTGCCCGGGCATTTCTTCAGGTTGGCGGCCGTGGTCGTCGAGGAGGGCGTGAAGTAGCCACTGCTGTAGCTGTAGCACGTCAACGAATCGAAATAGCCCAGATAGTCGATCGAGGGCTTGTAGCGAATGTCGATCGAGCCATCACCGTCCAGATCAGACGCGTCGTTGTAAGCAGGGAAAAACAGCTTGTGGTCACGGCCCACCACCAACATGTTCAGCGGAGGAACCGAGTCGTTGACGAACAGCGGTGCCTGCGCCGGCACCTGACTCACCGCACCGTGCGCCGACGATATCGACAGAGCCAGAACGGCACCGACCGCACTCAGCAAGCGAAGGGGGCTGATGGTTGGAAGGGCACTCAGGTAACGGCTGATTTTCATGGGTTGTAGTACCGGGCAATGACGGTTCGCAATGTCACGCGAGGGGTCGTGGTGTCGCTGGTGCATAGCACCGTTGATGCACAGGCGTTGACTTCGTAATAGTGGAACCCGCATCCCCTGGCGCCGCAGTCGCCTTGGCTGTAACCCACGAGATTGCCCAGGTCCACGACATACCACTGCACTTTCACGTCGTAGTTATTCGCCACGGTGGTGACATTGTTTCCGTCGGCGGTCGTGAAGCGAGTTGGTGTGTCCTTCGAGGCCGGTACGGCCAGATCCGCGAGGCTCCAGCGCAGACAAAACGTGCTGTTGCAGACACTGCTTGCCGAGGGAGGTGCGACCGAGCTGATGCTGCTCTCACCGATGCGTAGCGCACCCTCGGCAGCATTGAACAATGTCTTCTGCATTTTCAGGTTGCCAGTGATGCGCGATTCGAGCGAGACGCCGCGCATGCTGGACAATGCCAGAAGCGTGATGACCAGCAGCATCATGATCGCTACCAGCAGCGTCGCCCCGGTCTGGTGGCGCCCTGAAACGCCGATACGGCCCGATGTCATCGAACTCATTGCATCTGGTTCCTGATCATCGTGGTGCCCTGGACCAATTGATAGATCTGGTTGCTGTCCACCAGACTGTCGCCGAATCGCGTGTTCCACTCATTCAACGCGGCCGATGTCGTGGCATCGTCGCGTACGGAGGCAGTGCCCTGGCTCTGCATGAGCACGGTATATCGCACCGCCCCCACGGTGTCTGTGGGGGTGGCGCTGAATGTCGAGACCGCCTTCAAGTCGCCCGGCCCTGAACCGTACTCGAAGCGCAGCCCCGCCACGCCAGTCACCAAGGGCTGCTTGGCGACCGTACCCGAAGTGCAGACGATGGATTTACTCGCGGCGTCGTATTCTATTTTCTCGATGACGATCGGGTTGATCTGCTTGCTATAGGGCGCAGTGATCGTGTCCTGATTGGCGCTCGACAGTGCAGTGCCCTGGCAGTTGACGTCGTTTTTGTTCGCCGCCTGGTAGCGCACGCACAGGGCTGTGGGCGATACGGCGATCACCGAGGTGTCCTCCGCAAACGAGCATCCCAGCCCTGCACCGCTGGGGAACGATTTGGCCGGATTGCTGCGGTAGCCTGCCTTGGAAAGCTCCTGACTCAATAAGGTCATGGCGAACCGTCCGTTCTCCTGATTGCCCACCTGGCCCTGCTGGAACAGGTAGCTTTTCTGGTTGTTGATGAAGATCTGCGTCACCCCAAGGATGAGGAACAGGCCAATGAGCATGGCGACCATCAGCTCGATGAGCGACAGCCCCGCCTGCGTGTTGCGTTGGGGGAACGAGAGTGATGGCGGCTTCATCGCAGGCGTGTCCTGATGCGATAGGTGCAGGTGTTACCAACAAGGTTGGCGTCCAGACATTCAGCGGACGATTTCACAGTCCAGCCCACCTGAATCTCGACTTCGCTGTTGGTCGTATTGCCCGTGCCACAGGCATTCTGGGAGTCGCCGGGCACCAGGCTTCGACAGATATAGAACGAGTTGCTCAACACCGCGGCGGTGACGCCAGGCAGGGCGCGGCTTGCCTGCGCTGCCCAGCAGGCGATCTGGGCGGAGAGGTCGGTCGGTGTGGGATTGCAGCTGCCGGGAGGTGTCGGAAAACTCGACTGCGGCGGCTTGATGCAGTTATTGGCCGTCGTACAGGTGCCGGCGGTGCGGATGATATCCACCAGATCGTCCACCAGCATGATCGCGGTGTTGCGCTGCACGGAATCCTGAGTGTACGGAATGGCCTTGCTTTGCAGCGCCACCATGCCCAGTACGCCGACGGCAATGATGATCAGGCTGACCAGTACTTCGATCATGCTGAAGCCTGCGCTGTGATTTCGGGACGTTACATTCATCAGCATCCACTCGGTTTGGTGGACGTCGGCGCGGTGACCCGGCCACTGGTCAGAAGCGTGACATATTGCGAGGAAATGGCGGTATCGGTTGGATAGAGGATTTGAAAGCAGCCGCTGACCGAAGCAGTGCCGGTCGGCGTGAAATTAACGCTGTTCACATTGGCATTGATGGACACGCCAGACTGCAGGCCGTTACTACCCACCTGTCTGAGTGTGGTGCCACTGGTAGACACCACGATGTTGGTCGTCCCCGCGGCTGCGGAAACGTTCACCGTCGTACCGCGCGTCACCGCCTCGCCCCGTGCGTATTGCAACAGGTCGTAAAATTCATCGGCAGCCGCACGCACGTTCATGCGGTGCAACATCGACGAGAAGTTCGGGATGGCGAAGGCCGCAAAGATGCCCACGATCACCACGACCACGATCAGCTCGATCAGGGTAAACCCGCCGCTATTGCCCCCGGAAGGACCTTGCCAGCTGCGACGCGAATGCAGGCGCGTAAGACCAGAGCTGAAACCCATCAAGGAAATTCCATTTTTCGTTTGAAATATGGTGATACTACTCAGGTTGAAAGTCGCTATGTAGTGGATGTCCGGGGCTATTCGCCGGATCAGCGGCATGGTACTGATTTTTGACGGTAATGGAGTCGGTTTGTCCGCAGGAAGTCGGGCAGTGGCCGGCGATTGTTTCCTCTTGATGATCGGGTTCTGCATGTCCAGGCAACACGTGGTAATCGTCGGTGGTGGCGTCATCGGTCTGCTGACGGCCTTCAATCTCGCGGCAAAGGTTCAGAGCGTGGTGTTGCTCGACCGTTCCGGTGTCGGTCAGGAGTCTTCCTGGGCGGGCGGCGGTATCGTTTCACCGCTTTATCCCTGGCGCTACAGCCCGGCGGTCACGGCGCTGGCGCATTGGTCCCAGGATTTCTATCCGCAGTTGGGCGAGCGGCTGCTCGATGCCACGGGGATCGATCCGGAAGTCCACCGTACCGGTTTGTACTGGCTGGATCTGGATGACGAACAGCAGGCGCTGGAATGGGCTGCACGAGTCGGGCGGCCGCTGGCCTCTGTGGATATCTCGGCGGTCTATGACGCGGTGCCGGTGATGGGCGGCGGGTTTACCCGCGCCATTTACATGGCCGACATCGCCAACGTGCGCAACCCGCGACTGGTCAAATCCCTGAAGGCGGCACTGCTGGCGCTGCCTAACGTGACCCTTCACGAGCAGTGCGAAGTCAGTGATTTCGTGCGCGATGGCGACAGGATCATCGGCGTAAGCACACCGCAAGGCGACATCCTGGGTGACAGCGTAGTGCTGGCTGCCGGTGCCTGGAGCGGCGATCTGCTCGCCAGGCTCGGGCTGGAATTGCCGGTAGAGCCGGTCAAGGGCCAGATGATTCTGTACAAATGCGCATCCGACTTTCTCCCCAGCATGATCCTCGCCAAGGGCCGCTACGCGATTCCTCGCCGTGACGGCCACATTCTGATCGGCAGCACGCTGGAGCACGAAGGCTACGACAAGACCCCGACCGATGTGGCGCTGCAAAGCCTGAAAGCGTCGGCAGTGGAGCTGATCCCGGCCCTGGCCAATGCCGAGGTGGTGGGGCACTGGGCAGGGCTGCGCCCGGGGTCACCGGATGGCATTCCGTTCATCGGCCCGGTGCCGGGGCATGACGGGCTGTGGCTCAACTGCGGGCATTTCCGCAACGGCCTGGTGCTGGCGCCGGCGTCGTGCCAGTTGCTGACGGATTTGCTGGTGGGCGATGTGCCGATCATCGATCCGGCGCCGTATGCGCCAGCGCTCGCAGCCCTTGGCCAAAAAACGGTCGAGACCCCGTAGCAGTCCGGCTTGCCGGCGTCAGCGATCTTGAGAACGCTCCCGCCGGCAAGCCGTGCTGCTACGGTTGTGAGTGCGCCATCAATCCCGTAGCAGCCGGGCTTGCCCGCGGGGGTGATTTCAAGGACGCCGACGCCGGCAAGCCGGACTGCTACGGGAAACTACTCCAACCCCAACTTCTTCAACCGATAGCGCATCGACCTGAACGTCAGGCTCAACCGTTGCGCGGCTGCCGTGCGGTTCCAGCGGGTCTCTTCGAGGGCCTGGAGGATCAGCTTGCGCTCGATGCTCTCCAGGTAGTCTTCCAGATTGTCGATGTCAGCCAGGCTCGGGCCGTCCTGTTCGTTGACCGTGACCGGTTCTGCCAGGCGCAGGTCGTCGGCGTTGATCTGGTCGTTTTCGCACAGGGTGTAGGCCCGTTCGAGCATGTTCTCCAGCTCGCGAACGTTGCCGGGAAAGCGGTAGCCCTTGAGCGCCGTCAGTGCCGGCGAGGCGAGGCGGGCAGGGGGCTGGGCGGCGCCTTCGGCCAGGCGGCGCAGGACGTTGCCAGCGATTTCCTCGATGTCTTCGCGGCGTTCGCGCAGCGGCGGCACGCGCAGTTCGATGACGTTGAGGCGGTAATACAGATCCTGCCGGAAGCGCTGGGCCGCGACTTCGACACTCAGGTCCTTGTGGGTGGCGCACAACACGCGCACATCGACCACTTGCTCCTGCTGCCCGCCCACCGCGCGGATGGATTTCTCCTGGATGGCGCGCAGCAGTTTTACCTGCATCGCCAGCGGCAGGTCGGCCACTTCATCGAGAAACAACGTACCGCCGTTGGCCGTCTGGAACAGCCCCGGTTTGTCTTCGTGGGCCCCGGTGAAGCTGCCTTTGCGATGGCCGAAGAATTCGCTTTCCATCAGTTCCGTAGGAATCGCGCCGCAGTTGACCGGCACGAACGGCTTGTCGATCCGCGGGCCCTGCTCGTGGATCAGCCGGGCGACCAACTCCTTGCCGCTGCCCGATTCGCCGCTGATGTAGATCGGCGCCTGGCTGCGCGCCAGCTTGCCGATCTGCTTGCGCAAGGCCTGCATGGGCGGTGAGTTGCCGAGCAGGCGGTTGTCGATGCTGTTTTCGTTGGACGGCGCCATGTGCAGGCGCAGCGCGCTGCCGACCAGCTCGCGCAGGCGACCCAGGTCCACGGGCTTGGTGAGGAAGTCGAAGGCACCGGCTTTCAGGGCATGGATCGCTGTGTCGAGGCTGCCGTGCGCGGTGATCATCGCCACCGGCACCTGGGTGTGGCGCTTCTGGATGTGCTGCACCAGTTCCAGGCCGTTGCCGTCGGGCAGGCGCATGTCGGTCAGGCACAGGTCGAAGGGTTCGCGGGCGAGCCAGTCTTGAGCTTCCTTGACGTTGCGCGCACTGCGAGTGTCCAGCTTCATCCGCCCCAGAGTGATCTCCAGTAATTCGCGAATGTCCGGCTCATCGTCGACGATCAGGATCTTTTGCCGTTGGCTCATCTTCAACTCAATTTGAACGGATGGGCGAAGGTGATCCGCATACAGCTTCCGCCACCTTCCCGTGGTGTGTAGTCCAGGTTCGCCTGATTGCTTTCGCACAGTTCCCGCGAAAGATACAGGCCCAGGCCGGTCCCTTTGCTTTCAGTGGTGAAAAATGGTTCGAAGAGCTTGCTCAGGTGCTCTCTGGCGACACCGGGACCATTATCCAGCACCTCAAGGCTTGGCAGCTCGCTGTGGGGTGCGTGAAACAGTCGCAGCCAGACTTGAGCGCGTGCATGCATCTGACCACTGTAGCGCAAGCCGTTCTGGGTCAGGTTAGTCACGACTTGCACAAGCTGCTCGGCATCCATGCGGGTGGTGAGGGCACCGGGGCCGATTTCCAGATGCACTGCCTGGTCGTCGGGCAGTCGGGAGCGCAAGTCGCTGACGAATCCTTCGAGCCACTGCCTGAGGTCAAGCAGGTGCGGCTCGGTCTGACGTCGGCGGGACAGCTGCAAGACGTTCTCGATCACCAGATTCATCCGTCGCGATTGATCTTGAATGATTTCACTCAGACGCCGGTCGGGACCGGTCAGTTCCTCGGATTCATGGAGCAGCTGGGCCGCGTGGCTGATGGCGCCCAGCGGGTTGCGGATCTCGTGGGCGATGCCGGCGGTCAGCCTGCCCAGGGCCGCGAGCTTGAGTTGCTGGGCCTGCTGGGAGATTTTTGACAGGTCATCAATGAAGATCAGGGTGTGGCGCTGGCTGTCACGGTTCAAGGCAATGAAGCCGGGGCGCAGCACGGGGCCGATTGCCGAAGTGGTAATGCTTCGTGGCGCCATGGACGGGTTGATCTGCCATTGCCGCAGACGCTCGACCAACTGCGGAGAGTAGGGGTCGATGATTTCGCCAAGCAGATGCTCGTGGCCCAGCAGTGCCAGGGCGCTGTGGTTGGCCAGTAGCACCTTGCGCTCGGCGTCCAGTACCAGAATGCCGGTGCGCATGCGCTGCAGGATCAGCGCGTTGAGTTCTTCGAGGTTGTCGACGTCGGCCGCGCGCCGTTCGGCGATGTCCTCGCTGGCCTGCAGCCGGCGCGCCAGTGCCTGTACCAGCAGGGCGGCGGCGAAGCACAGGGCGCCAAGGGACCCGGCCTGGACGAAATGATTGGCCGCTGCAGGCTTGTTGTAGCTGATGAAGAACGTCAGGTAGATGATGCCGATGGCTGAAATCGCGGCAATCAGCAGCCCGGTGCGTTTGCGCAGCAGCACGTTGCTGATCGCCACCGAGGCCACGATCAAGTTGCCCAGGCCGCTGGGTGCGCCGCCTCCGGCATAGAACAGGGCGCACAGCATGCAGGCGTCGGCCAGCGCCAGGGTGAACAGATGGCCTTGGCGCGTCGGCCGTTCGAGCAGTACGACCACCAGAATGTTGAACACCAGATAGAGCCAGCAGCCGGTGCGAAACAGTTCGATATCGGCCATTTGCAGCAGTTCGGCATCCAGGCTGCTGGAAATCAGCAGCACCAGCAGAATGCCGATGCTCAGGCGGTAGAGGTGGTAGAGCCGCAGGATACGCTGGGCCTGCGCCGTGACCAGCGACAGGGTTTCAGCGGTCACGTGCTGCCGGGCCCTGTAGCCGGTGGGCTTCGGTGCAGTACCACTGTTCGTTCTGGCTCAGCGCGCGGTCACGGGGCAGGTGCACGCCGCACTGGGCACAGCGCACCATGGGCGCGGCATCGATGGGCGGCGCGGCAGGCCGTGGACGGGGCGCAGGGCGTTTGGTCACGCGTTTGAAGAACCAGATCGCCAACCAGATCAGGGCGACCCACATAATCAAGCGAATCATGTCTACCAGCTTATTGAGTGAGGATGCCGCAGTTTAGCCAAGGCACTGGCGGGCGCACAGTCGTCTACGGCGCCTTGGCGTGTCAGAAACGAAAAAGAGGTCCCGTAGGACCTCTTTCTCAGTGACTCAGGGGCTGCGACTGAATCAGTCGAACAGGCCGAAGGTCATGTAGCTGAAGATCGAGCGGCTTTTCGGGGTGCCGTCCGCGTCGTCGTTCTTCGGCTCTTCCGTCTGGTTTTCAGGCAGCAGGTCGGCCGGGATGGCGTCCTTGGCGTCCTGGTACTGCTTGATCACGTCCTGGTTGGCGCGGGTTTCTCCCGGCGGCAGCGGCGGACGGCTCTCGATCAGACCCAGGGTGGCCTTGGACAGCCACGAACGGTTGTCAGGATCCGGGGTACGGGCTTCGAACTTGCCATCGGCCAGTTGCGGGTGATCCGGGTAGTTGGCTTTCAGGACTTGCAGGCTGGTGTCGGCCAGGTCGTCCAGGTGCAGACGCTGATAGCCTTCGACCATGACGGCCAGGCCGTCGCCGACCGATGGGGTTTCCTGGAAGTTTTCCACCACGTAGCGGCCACGGTTCACGGCGGCGACATAGGCCTGACGGGTCAGGTAGTAGTCGGCCACGTGGATTTCATAGGCCGCCAGCAGGTTACGCAGGTAGATCATGCGTTGCTTGGCGTCCGGCGCATAGCGGCTGTTCGGATAGCGGCTGGTCAGCTGTGCGAACTCGTTGTACGAGTCACGGGCGGCGCCCGGGTCACGCTTGGTCTGGTCCAGCGGCAGGAAGCGCGCAATGATGCCCACGTCCTGGTCGAACGAGGTCAGGCCCTTGAGGTAGTAGGCGTAGTCGACGTTCGGGTGCTGGGGGTGCAGGCGAATGAAACGCTCGGCTGCGGATTTCGCGGCCTCAGGCTCACCGTTCTTGTAGTTGGCGTAGATCAGCTCCAGCTGCGCCTGGTCGGCGTAGCGACCGAACGGATAGCGCGATTCCAGCGCCTTGAGTTTTTCGCTCGCGCTGTTGTAGCTGTTGTTGTCCAGGTCGGCCTGCGCCTGCTGGTACAGCTCGACTTCACTGAGGTTTTCGTCGATGACTTCTTTCTTCGAAGAACAGGCAGCGGTAAGTCCGAGGATGGCTATCAGCAGCAGGTGTTTCACTTGCATGGCGGCTTGCGTCCCTATAACGGCCTGCTGTCTTGCGCAGGACCGTCCTGTTATGATGGGCGCCCCGTGGAACCCCCGGGACAAAAGACGCCGTATTTAACCACAAGCGCACAGCCGAAACCAAAGGCCAGTGCCACCTCCTAGTTTGAGCATGTCTGAGATCATTGAACTTCGCGCAGAGGTGCCGTCCGAATTGGGCGGTCAACGCCTCGACCAGGTCGCCGCCCAACTCTTCGCCGAGCACTCGCGCTCGCGCCTTTCCGCCTGGATCAAAGACGGCCGCCTGACCGTGGACGGAGGCGTTCTGCGCCCGCGTGACATCGTTCATGGCGGTGCCGTTCTGCTTCTGCAGGCCGAGCAGGAAGCTCAGGGAGAGTGGGTGGCGCAGGACATCGAACTGGATATCGTCTACGAAGACGACCAGATTCTGGTGATCAACAAACCGGCCGGGCTGGTCGTGCATCCGGCGGCAGGCCACGCTGATGGCACCCTGCTCAACGCCTTGCTGCACCACGTGCCGGACATCATCAACGTCCCGCGTGCCGGCATCGTGCACCGTCTGGACAAGGACACCACCGGCCTTATGGTGGTGGCCAAGACCATTCAGGCGCAGACCCAACTGGTCACCCAGTTGCAGGCGCGCAGCGTCAGCCGGATCTACGAGTGCATCGTGATCGGCGTGGTGACCGCCGGCGGCAAGATCAACGCGCCGATCGGGCGTCACGGCCAGCAGCGCCAGCGCATGGCGGTAATGGAAGGCGGCAAGCCAGCCGTCAGCCACTATCGCGTGCTGGAGCGTTTCCGCTCCCACACCCATGTGCGGGTCAAGCTGGAAACCGGCCGTACCCACCAGATTCGCGTACACATGGCGCACATCAATTTCCCGCTGGTGGGCGATCCGGCCTACGGCGGCCGCTTCCGCATTCCGCCTGCGGCCAGCGTGACGATGGTCGAATCCTTGAAGAACTTCCCCCGCCAGGCGCTGCACGCGCGCTTCCTGGAGCTGGATCATCCGACGACCGGTCAACGGATGAGCTGGGAGTCGCCGCTGCCGGATGATTTCGTCTGGCTGCTGTCGCTGCTCAAGCAGGATCGCGAGGCGTTCATCGGATGAGTGACTTCGTGACGCAATGGCTGACTCCCGACTGGCCTGCGCCGGTCGGCATCAAGGCGTGCGTCACGACGCGAGCGGGCGGCGTCAGCGTCGCGCCATTCGACAGCTTCAATCTGGGCGATCACGTCGATGACGATCCAGCCGCGGTTGCCCACAACCGTTCGCTGCTGACCTCCCGGCTGAACGTACAGCCCGCCTGGCTGAAACAGGTACACGGCATTGATGTGGTTCAGGCCACGCCGGGCCAGGTAATGCAGGCTGATGCCAGCTGGAGCAAGATCCCGGGCGTTGCCTGCACCATCATGACGGCCGATTGCCTGCCTGCGCTGTTCTGCAATCGCCAGGGCACCCAGGTTGCGGCGGCCCACGCCGGGTGGCGGGGGCTGGCGGCGGGTGTGCTGGAGGCGACGGTGGACAGCTTTGCTGATACTCCTTCGGACATTCTGGTATGGCTCGGCCCGTCCATCGGTCCGCAAGCCTTTGAAGTCGGCCCGGAAGTGCGCGATGCCTTCATGGCCACCCATCCTGATACGGCAGAAGCCTTTGTGCCGAGCGTCAATGCCGGCAAGTTCATGGCCGATATCTACCAACTGGCGCGTTTGCGCCTGGCAGCCCACGGCGTCACGGCGGTGTACGGCGGCGGCTGGTCGACCTACAACGACGAGCGTTTCTTCTCCTATCGCCGCGGCGCACGCACCGGGCGCTTTGCTTCGCTGGTGTGGATCGAGCGGTAGTCGACCCCTGTAGGAGCGCGCTCGCCCGCGACCGCGGTTGATCAACCATCGTCGATGCAAGATGTGCCACCGCAGTCGCGGGCAAGCGCGCTCCTACAATTCGCTCTCAGACTTCCGCCAACAAGCTAAATTGATCTATGTCAAGCACTCACCGCTTGAATCCTGTGCAATCGGCCACATCTAAGGGCTATCTGGCAGGTTTTCTTTATTAAGGTGTGTTCATTGCTCCGGCCTGCCCATTAGGAAGGTGACCAATGCGTATTGACCGTTTAACCAGCAAATTACAGCTCGCTTTATCTGATTCCCAATCCCTGGCGGTGGGCATGGACCATCCCGCCATCGAGCCTGCGCACCTGATGCAGGCGCTGCTCGAACAGCAGGGTGGTTCGATCAAACCCCTGCTGCTGCAGGTCGGCTTCGACATCAACAGCCTGCGCAAGGCGTTGAGCAAGGAGCTGGACCAACTGCCGAAAATTCAAAACCCTACCGGCGACGTCAACATGTCGCAGGATCTGGCGCGCCTGCTCAACCAGGCCGACCGCCTGGCCCAGCAGAAGGGCGACCAGTTCATCTCCAGCGAACTGGTGTTGCTCGCCGCCATGGACGAGAACAGCAAGCTTGGCAAGCTGCTGCTCGGCCAGGGTGTGAGCAAGAAGGCGCTGGAAAACGCCATCAGCAACCTGCGCGGTGGCGATGCGGTCAACGACCCGAACGCCGAAGAGTCCCGTCAGGCGCTGGACAAATACACCGTCGACCTGACCAAGCGTGCCGAAGACGGCAAGCTCGACCCGGTGATCGGCCGTGACGACGAGATTCGCCGCACCATCCAGGTGTTGCAGCGTCGCACCAAGAACAACCCGGTACTGATCGGTGAGCCTGGGGTGGGTAAGACCGCCATTGCCGAGGGTCTGGCCCAGCGCATCATTAATGGCGAAGTGCCCGATGGCCTGCGGGGCAAACGCCTGTTGTCCCTGGACATGGGCGCGCTGATCGCCGGTGCCAAGTTCCGCGGTGAGTTCGAAGAGCGCCTGAAGGCCGTGCTCAACGAGCTGTCCAAGCAGGAAGGCCAGATCATCCTGTTCATCGACGAGCTGCACACAATGGTCGGCGCGGGCAAGGCCGAGGGTTCGATGGACGCCGGCAACATGCTCAAGCCGGCGCTGGCCCGTGGCGAGCTGCATTGCGTGGGCGCCACGACCCTCAACGAATACCGCCAATATATAGAGAAGGATGCGGCCCTCGAGCGGCGCTTCCAGAAAGTGCTGGTGGACGAGCCGAGCGAAGAGGACACCATCGCGATCCTGCGTGGCCTCAAGGAGCGCTACGAGGTCCACCACAAGGTGGCGATCACCGACGGCGCGATCATCGCGGCGGCCAAGCTCAGCCATCGCTACATCACTGACCGGCAACTGCCGGACAAGGCCATCGACCTGATTGACGAAGCCGCCAGCCGCATTCGCATGGAGATCGACTCCAAGCCCGAAGTGCTGGACCGCCTCGAACGCCGTCTGATTCAGCTCAAGGTTGAATCCCAGGCGCTGAAGAAGGAAGACGACGAGCCCGCGATCAAGCGCCTCGAAAAACTTCAGGAAGAAATCATCCGTCTGGAGCGTGAGTACGCCGATCTGGAAGAGATCTGGACTTCGGAAAAAGCCGAGGTCACAGGTTCTGCGCAGATCCAGCAGAAGATTGAACAGTCCCGTCAGGAGCTGGAAGCGGCGCGCCGCCGTGGCGACCTCAATCGCATGGCCGAGCTGCAATACGGGGTGATTCCGGATCTGGAGCGCAGCCTGCAGATGGTCGACCAGCACGGCAAGCCTGAGAACCAGTTGCTGCGCAGCAAGGTGACCGAGGAAGAAATCGCCGAGGTGGTTTCCAAGTGGACCGGCATTCCTGTGTCGAAGATGCTCGAGGGCGAGCGCGACAAGCTGCTGAAGATGGAAAGCCTGCTGCATGAGCGGGTGATCGGACAGAACGAGGCCGTGGTGGCGGTTTCCAACGCGGTGCGTCGTTCCCGTGCCGGATTGTCCGACCCGAATCGCCCCAGCGGCTCGTTCATGTTCCTGGGCCCGACCGGCGTGGGCAAGACCGAGCTGTGCAAGGCGCTGGCGGAGTTCCTGTTCGACACCGAGGAAGCGATGGTGCGCATCGACATGTCCGAGTTCATGGAGAAGCATTCCGTGGCACGGCTGATCGGTGCGCCACCGGGCTACGTCGGCTATGAAGAGGGCGGCTACCTGACCGAGGCGGTGCGTCGCAAGCCGTATTCGGTAATCCTGCTGGACGAGGTCGAGAAGGCCCATCCGGACGTCTTCAACATTCTGTTGCAGGTGCTTGAAGATGGTCGTCTGACCGACAGCCACGGCCGCACCGTCGATTTCCGTAACACGGTGATCGTCATGACCTCCAACCTGGGCTCTGCACGAATCCAGGAGCTGGTGGGTGATCGCGAGGCGCAGCGTGCTGCGGTGATGGACGCCCTGACGACGCATTTCCGTCCGGAGTTCATCAACCGGGTCGACGAAGTAGTGATCTTCGAGCCGCTGGGCCATGACCAGATCGCGGGTATTACCGAGATCCAGCTGGGCCGTTTGCGTCAGCGCCTGGCTGAGCGTGACCTGAGCCTTGAACTGGCGCCTGAGGCGCTGGAGAAACTGATCGCGGTGGGTTACGACCCGGTGTATGGCGCACGGCCACTCAAGCGTGCGATCCAGCGCTGGATCGAAAACCCGCTGGCGCAGTTGATCCTGTCGGGCAGCTTCATGCCTGGCACCAGCATCAAGGGCACGGTAGTGGACGACGAGATCGCGTTCGTCTGATTGGCTTCTATATAGAAAGACGAGGGCGCTCCTGATGGGCGCCCTTTTTATTGCCCGTAGCAGCACGGCTTGCCGGCGGGAGCGGTGTGTCAGTGAAGGATGGATTGGCTGACACACCGTCCCCGCCGGCAAGCCGTGCTGCTACGGACAAGATCTGCGCTTGTCTCGGACCTGTTTTTTGCGGCCAGGAGGCCTTCTCGAAAAAAAGTTGCAAATCATTGGATTAAAAGCAATTTAGAGGGTTGACACCTGTTTCTGGGAATGTAGAATAGCGCGCCTCAGAGACGTGAACGCAGCGATGCAGACAGGTCGAAGAGGCTGAAAATGCAGTAGATTCAGGGCAGTAGGTGCGGGATTCGTTTCGCAAAGAAGTACTGAATTTGTTGTATCGAAGCGCGTCAAACGCTGCATCTGAAATTGAATAGTTCCGTGATAGCTCAGTCGGTAGAGCAAATGACTGTTAATCATTGGGTCCCAGGTTCGAGTCCTGGTCACGGAGCCAATTTCCAGAAGTAGTACCGTCGGGGTATAGCGCAGTCCGGTAGCGCGCCTGCTTTGGGAGCAGGATGTCAGGAGTTCGAATCCCCTTACCCCGACCATTTTTTGGGTCGTTAGCTCAGTTGGTAGAGCAGTTGGCTTTTAACCAATTGGTCGTAGGTTCGAATCCTACACGACCCACCATTTTTGGCCTGGCTTCATCGGGTTGAATCTTAGGGAGTGACGTCAGTTGCGTCACCCGCTTGAAATACGCCCCAAGGGGCGTATTTTTGTAACACCGGGGTATAGCGCAGTCCGGTAGCGCGCCTGCTTTGGGAGCAGGATGTCAGGA
The DNA here is from genome assembly GCF_044746765.1 of Pseudomonas sp. NPDC090203. Classification (NCBI taxonomy): domain Bacteria; kingdom Pseudomonadati; phylum Pseudomonadota; class Gammaproteobacteria; order Pseudomonadales; family Pseudomonadaceae; genus Pseudomonas; species Pseudomonas sp. NPDC090203. Next base: position 95,329 of record NZ_JBIVCV010000008.1, on the reverse strand, counting down.
GTTCGAATCCCCTTACCCCGACCATTTTCGCCCAGGCTGTATCCGGGTAGAAAACAAGGTCACAGCGCCACTCGCGCTGAGCCAACAAAAAAGGCGTCCTTCGGGGCGCCTTTTTTCGTTTCCGGCTTTTCAATCCCCGCACCCGTTAGCCTTTGCGCCGTTGATGGCGGCACTGCCTGGCATTCTGCTGCTTTTCGCTATATGAAAATATATACAGCGCTAGGTATCATTGGCAGCCATTCGACGGCTTCGCCTGCTTGCGAGGCGTCTATCACGCAGAAAACCTCATCAATGAGACACCACCATGAGGCACAGCAGAAACATCCGCAGCTATCCCTACACCGCTTGGGTGTTGACCCGCAGCTTCGTCGTGCTTGAAGTCGAATTGGTCGGCCCTACGGCGGACGGCCAGAACGACCGCTCCATCAAGGGCAAATGGTACGCACCGGACAGCCTGTTTGATTCCCACGAGGCTGCGGTGGAGGCAGGGCGCTCGCGCATCGAGCAGGCACGCGCGGAAATCGCCAGGAAGTCCGCAGTGCTGGAAGAGAAGAGCGCGTTGCTCGACCGATTGTCAGGGCGGTGAGCGCAGGGTTTCTGCGCTCACCTGGTCAATCTGCGGTTTATTGCGCCTTGGGGGCGTCGCCCCAGTAGGCTTCGATCTGGTTCTTCAGGTCACCGGGGATAGGTGCGAAGTCCAGCGCCCGTGCGTGATCCTGACCGCTTTCCAAAGTCCAGCGGAAAAAGTCCTGTACGGTTTTCTGACGATCGGCGTTCTTGGGCTGCTTGTACATGACGATGAACGTCGCGGCGGTGATGGGGTAGGCGTTGTCGCCCGGCGCGTTGAGCATCGACAGGTCGAAATCCTTGGCGCTTTTCCAGTCGGCCGTGGCGGCAGCGGCCTGGAAGCTTTCAGTGCTTGGTGCAACGAAATGCCCGGCGGCGTTCTGCAACAGGCCGAAGTTCAGGCCCTGCTGTTTGATGTAGGCGTATTCGACGTAGCCAATGGAGTTCGGCATCTTCTTCACGTAGGACGCCACGCCCTCACTGCCTTTGCTGCCGATGCCCACCGGCCACTTCACCGAAGTGCCCGAGCCCACCTTGCTCTTCCAGTCGTTGCTGACCTTGGACAGGTAGCTCGCCCAGTTGAACGTGGTGCCCGAATCATCCGAGCGGTACACGACGTTGATCTTGTCGGCAGGCAGCTTCATCTCCGGGTTCAGCGCCGCCAGGGCAGGGTCGTTCCACTGGGTGATCTTGCCCAGGTAGATGTCGGCCAGCACCGGGCCGCTGAACTTGAGGCTGCCGGGTTTGATCGACGCTACGTTGATCACCGGCACCACACCGCCAATCACCGACGGGAATTGTTGCAGGCCCAGCGTCTGCAGATCGGCCGAGCGCAGTGGCATGTCGGTGGCGCCGAAGTCCACTGCGCCTTCCTTGATCTGAGCCACGCCAGCACCTGAACCGATGCTCTGATAGTTCACTTTGACGCCGGTCTTCTGGTCGTAGTCAGTGGCCCACTTGTAGAGCACCGGATAGATGAAGGTGGAGCCCGCGCCGGTCACTTCCTGTGCCGCGCTGGCGCCGTTCATCAGAGAGAGGTTCAGTGCAATGCCAAGGCCGGTAGCCAGCATCAAGCGGGAGCGTTGAAACATGAATGTTTTCCTGTGATCGAACGATTCGGGTGTGATGTCTCAATGGGATCACAGTAAACAGAACGTTTTTATGACAGGAAGTAACCGAGTGCACCCTTCGGGGCGCGGGCCTCGGATCCGTGCGCATTGCCGGCACCCGGTATAGACTCCAGTCAGTCTTTTCAGGACCGGCCCATCGATATATGAAAGCGCCCACTCCTCCATACGAAACAGAGCGCCTCGAAGCGCTTCGCAATCTTGAAATCCTCGACACGCCAGCGGAGGCCTCGCTGGACCGCATCACCCGCCTGGTCGCCCGTGTGCTCGACGTGCCCATTGCCCTGGTTTCGCTGGTGGATGAAGACCGCCAGTGGTTCAAATCCCGCGAAGGGCTGGAGGCCAGCGAGACGCCTCGGGAAATGGCCTTCTGCGCCCACGCCATCCTGCAAACCTCCCCGTTGGTGATACCGGACGCCGCCGAAGACGACCGTTTTCGCGATAACCAACTGGTGACCGGCGCGCCGCACATCCGCTTCTACGCCGGCGTGCCGATCCGCACCAGCAAGGGTTTTGCCGTGGGCACCCTGTGCGCCATCGACGAGCGGCCCCGGCAACTGACCCAGGAAGAAATCGACACCCTGCGTGACCTGGCCGACATCGTCAGCCGCGAGGTGCAACTGCGGGAAAACCTGATGCTGGCGCGCAGGCAGCGCAACCGCTCCGAGGCGCTGTTCCGCGCCAGTGAGGCCGGCTATCGCTCGATGTTCGAACTGGCGTCGGTGGGCATCGCCCTGGTCGCGCCCGATGGTGGCTGGATCAACGTCAACCGCGCGCTGTGCGAGATCATCGGCTACAGCGCAGCGGAGCTTGAACTGCTGACCTTTCAGGACATCACCCACCCCGATGACCTGAACACCGACATGGAGCATCTGCAGCAGTTGATCGACAGCAAGATCGATCACTACCAGATGGAAAAGCGCTACCTGCGCAAGGACGGCAATTCGGTGTGGGTCAACCTGAGCGTGACCAAGAAGCTGTCAGGCGAAGGGGATCTGGAATACTTCATCTCCATCATCCAGAACATTCAGGCGCGCAAGGAGCTTGAGCAGGAAGCCCGGCATGATGCGCTCACCGGGCTGTACAACCGCCGTGCGCTGGAGGCGCTGCTGCCGATCGCCCAGGCCCGTGCCGACCGCTCGATGCTGCAAATGGCGCTGATGTTCATCGATCTGGATGGTTTCAAAGGGATCAACGACACCTACGGCCACGATGCGGGGGATGACTTGCTGCGCACCATCGCCGTGCGCCTGCAAAGCTGCGTGCGACGGACCGACAGCCTGGTGCGTCTGGCGGGAGACGAGTTCATCGTGATTCTCGAAGGGATCGTGCCGGGTGCGGATGAAGCGCGGGAAGTCGCGAAGAAACTGCTGGCGGCCATTGGCGAGCCGATCATCATCAAGGGCGACGTGATCCGCAGCAATGCCAGCGTGGGGTTTGCGATGTACGAACCGGGCTCCGGCAAGGAGCAGGACGAACTGATGCGCGAGGCCGACCGGTGGATGTACAAGGCCAAGCATCTGGGCAAGGGGCGGGTAATGCCGTAGGGGAACCCCGTAGGAGCGCGCTTGCCCGCGACAGCGTTGGATCAGCCACCAGCCATGCAGGCTGTGCCGACGCCGTCGCGGGCAAGCGCGCTCCTACAGAGCCTTTTGCAGCGGCCCGTAGCAGCAAGCCTCGATATCAGTGCAGCTTCATCCGCGGCTCGGTGCCGCGTCCGATCCGGCTGCCGAGCATCAACATCAAGGTGCGGAACGTGCCGTACAGCGCCATCTGGTGCATGCGGTACAGCGAGACGTAGAACATCCGCGCCAGCCAGCCCTCGAGCATGACGCTGCCGGTCAGGTTGCCCATCAGGTTACCCACCGCCGAGAACTTCGACAGCGAAATCAGCGAGCCGTAGTCCTTGTAGCTGTACTCGGGCAACTCACCGCCCTCGATCCGCAGCTTCAACGATTTCACCAGCAGGGACGCCTGTTGGTGCGCGGCCTGGGCCCGTGGCGGCACGTTGCGGTCGGTGCCTTTTTGCGGGCAGGCGGCGCAATCGCCGAAGGCGAAGATGTTGTCGTCGCGGGTGGTTTGCAGCGTCGGGCGCACCTGCAACTGATTGATGCGGTTGGTCTCAAGCCCGGCGATACCTTCCAGGAACGCCGGAGCGCGGATGCCCGCCGCCCACACTTTCAGCGTCGCCGGAATCAACTGGCCGGTGTTGGTGACCAGGCCTTCAGCCGTCACTTCGCTGACCGCCGAGTTGGTCAGCACCGTGACCCCCAGTTTTTCCAGGGTCTTGTGCACCGGCCCGCCAATCCGCTCAGGCAGTGCTGGCAACACGCGAGGGCCCGCTTCGATCACAGTGATGCGCAGGTTCTCGGGCTTGATCTGGCCCAGCCCGTAGGCGGCCAGTTCGTGGGCGGCGTTGTGCAGCTCGGCGGCGAGCTCGACCCCGGTCGCACCGGCGCCGACGATGGCCACGTTGATTTCTTCAGTGGCCGCCAGCTCGCTTGCGTGGGCGCGCAGGTAGCGATTGAGCAGTTGTTGATGGAAGCGCTCGGCCTGCTTGCGCGTGTCCAGGAACAGGCAGTGCTCGGCCGCACCCTTGGTGCCGAAATCGTTGGTGGTGCTGCCGACCGAAATCACCAGCGAGTCGTAATCCAGGCTGCGCGCCGGAACCAGTTCGTCGCCGTTTTCATCCAGTGTGGCCGCCAGGTGAATCTGCTTGTGCTCGCGATCCAGCCCCGTCATGCGGCCCAACTGGAACTGAAAATGGTTCCACTTGGCCTGCGCCACGTAGTTCAGCTCGTCCTCGTAGGAGTTGAGCGAACCTGCGGCCACTTCGTGCAGCAGCGGTTTCCAGATGTGCGTCAGATTGGCGTCCACCAGCGTGACGCTGGCCGTGCCTTTCTTGCCCAGGGTTTTACCCAGGCGGGTAGCCAGCTCCAGACCACCAGCGCCTCCGCCGACGATCACGATACGATGAGTCATGGGGATATCTCATAAGGCTTAAGGAATTCTCTTTGGGCGCAATCTGCGCGAGCGCAAGGCAGCTCATAGCGTCAGATAGCTCAACAGGCGGCTCAACAAGCCCAACCCGATCACCACCGCAAGCACAATCACAAGGAGCAGCCAGGGCCTAAAAGGCCGGCGCTCGACTTGGTGCTGGGGCGCGCGAAGGTACTCTTCGACACGCTTTTGGTCTTCGGGGTTCAGGCGGCTTGTCATATGAGCCTCGTCATGAACAATTGATCGACGTCAAACGCTGGCGTCGTGCAAAGCATTACATTCGTTGACGCCCTGCTGCGGCTTTTCGATACAGCAGATTTCGCGTCGGATTCCGCTTTGTAACATTCGCACGGGAAATCCGCCATCACAGGCTGATGCCCACATCGAACACCACGCTGCGCCCCAGGTTGGTCCGCAGAAAATCCGGTGCATCGGGGTGGGCGAACAGCACGCGGGCGAAGGTCGGCCCCACCAGCGACAGCGAACGCCAGCCCTGGCGCAGGTACTCGGTGGGCGGGGGGAAATGGCTGTTCAGGTCCAGCACTTCGCGCTTGAGGCTGGCGAAGGCGATGATGTCCAGTTCGCTCAGGTCCAGGCCGCGTTCCTTGTAGTTGTGGGCCTTCTTGCGCAAGGTCGGGCCCAGGCGCCGCAACAGGTCCGAGGCCGGAATACGCTTGGGCTTGGCCTCGCGACGTACCAGTTGGCTCAGGGAAAACGCACTGCGCCGACGCTGCAGCTCTTCGCGCCATTCGTCGTTGAGCCTGCGACCCTCATCGAGCACGAAAAACACCTCGAAACAGGCATCGCGAAACAACACGTCCGGGGGTTCCTGGCCGGCTGGCAGGAAGTCTTCGTTGCGGTGAGGGATGTTCAGGCCCTGCAGCAAACGCTGGCACACCCAGCGCTCGCGCTCCCATTTACGCGCGTTGGACAGGAAGGTGTTGGCCTGCTCGGCCTGGATCGTCAACAGACGCAGGTAATCGGAGTCATCCATGAGGAAGAGCTTAGCGCTCTGGCGTGAAGATGGAACCTAAATTCAATACCGACCTGTAGGAGCGCGCTTGCCCGCGACGGCGGTGGATCAGCCACCACCGACGTTTCAGACATACCGCCATCGCGGGCAAGCGCGCTCCTACAAATCTCTCTGCTTGCGGAATTGCCCAGGCGGCATGCCGTGGGCGTGGCGAAAGCGCCTGGAGAAGTAGGCCTCATCGGCAAACCCGCATAATCTCGCGACTTCTCCCACAGGCTTGCTGCCGTTGAGCAGCAGCGTGCGCGCCAAGTGCATGCGCCGTTCCAGCACCAATTCGCTGAAGGTCTTGCCCACTTCCTTGCGCAGCCAGTGGGTCAGGTAATTGGGTGAGAGAAACGCCGCAGAAGCAGCTTTCTTCAGGCTCAAATCCGGGTCACTGAGGTTCTTGCGCACGTACTCGGACATCCGCGCCAGGGCGTCACGCCGGCTGCGCTCGGCGGCATTGTCGTCGGCCATGAGTTTGATCGGTTCGGCATAGAGTTCGCAGACCGTGCCGATCAATTGCAACAGGCAACCCTTGAGGATTTCCCGAGTGCCGAACTGGCGGTTCTGATCGAGTCTGCGCATGCGGTCGAGCAAGCGCTCGATTTCGGCGAATTGCTCGGCGTCCAGGGTGAAGTCCAGATGCTCCTGAAAGCGAAACGGCGACAGCTCCGGCGCCAGCGCGATGGCGACGTCTTCCAGATCCAGCGGGTCGCACTGCAACTGCGGCAGCAGAAAAGTCTGGGCAAAGTTGATGAGCAGGAAGTTGCCTTCCGGCGGATGAGGGATCAGATGCAGTTTGTGCGGCAGGATGAACGCCAGCGTATTGCGCGGAAAGGGCCGAACCACGCCGCCGATGTGCTGCACCGTATCGCCGCCCAGGTTGATCTGGATCTGAAAATACTCATGGCGATGGGGCGCGGTTTCCGGCTTGCCTTCGGTCTTGCCACGGATATAGAAGTCCGGACGCTCGCTGCGTTGCTGCATGCCATAGGTGGGCGCGCGGGTCGCTGAATCCATCGTGCGGTTCCTCGTTGTTCTGGATGCATTGTCGGTTGTCCTATGACTTCCTTCAAACCTTTCTTTTGACACCGTCAGGATTTTCTGTCCAAAAAATCCACTTTCACCTAAGCCACTAAAAACGGCTCTAGCACGGTGTTTGCGAGCGAAATTTCAAGCTTTCAGCCGCGCTTTGTCCTTCAGAAATTTCTTGGACAAACAATAAGCCGCCATCTCTGAAATTTAAAAACGTTCTAAGCGGCGTCTTGTTTAAAACCAGTCGTACGATAAGTTAAAGGGGCGCTTCATCACTCGATTCCAATAAAAACAACGAGGAATTCTCATGTCGAGCAACCCTGACATTCAGGCGATGGATGCGGTCGTGGCCGCTCCAAAAGCCGCCGCTCCCGCCCGCCCGACCACCCACCGGCGCTGGTTCATGCTCTCGCTGCTGCTGATCGCGACGATCATCAACTACGTGGACCGGGTCAACATCTCCATCGCCGCGCCGTTCATGGCCAAGGATCTGGGACTGGATAAAGTCCAGATGGGCTTGATCTTCTCGGCATTCGCCTGGACCTACGCCTTCGCCCTGGTGCCCGCAGGATTTATCGCCGACCGCTTCGGATCGCGCCTGACCTATGGTGTGTCGCTGATTTCCTGGTCGGCGGTCACCGTGTGCCAAGGGCTGGCGGGCGGCTTTGCCTCGCTGTTTGGTCTTCGTCTGGCCGTTGGCGCGATGGAAGCGCCTGCATTTCCGGCCAACAGCCGCGCGGTGACGGTCTGGTTTCCGGCCCGTGAGCGGGGCATGGCCAGCAGTATCTACGTCTGCGGCCAGTACCTGGGCACGGCGTTGTTTACTGGCCTGTTGCTGTGGCTGGCGACAACTTACGACTGGCGCCACGTGTTCTATAGCACCGGTATCGTCGGCATCCTGTTTGGTATCGCCTGGCTTTACCTGTACCGCGATCCGCTGAACTGCAAGAAGGTCAGCAAGGAGGAACTCGAATACATCGAGGCGGGCGGCGGCCTGGTCAAAAGCAGCCAGGACAAGAACAAATTCAAATGGGCGCAGATCGCCGAGCTGTTTCAATATCGTCAGGTCTGGGCTATCTGCATCGGCAAATTCGCCAATACCTCGGTGCTGTATTTCTTCCTGACGTGGTTCCCCACCTACCTGATCGAAGAGCGTCATCTGACCATGGTCAAAGTCGGCATCTTCGCGGTGTTGCCATTCATCGGCGCCACGGTGGGGGTGTTGTTGGCGGGTATCGTGTCCGACTGGCTGATCCGGCGCGGTGTTTCGCTGTCCTTCGCTCGCAAATTGCCGCTGGTGGTGGGCTCGGCGCTGGGCATGTCGATCATGCTGGTGAACTTCACCGACTCCAACACGGTGTGCATCGCGCTGTTGACCATTGCATTCTTCGCGCAAGGCATCGCTTCGGCTTCGTGGGCCGCAGTGTCTGAAATCGCCCCGAAACAGCTGATCGGCCTGACCGGTGGCGTCACCAGCCTGGCAGCGAACATTGGCGGCATCGTCACCCCCATCGTCATCGGTCAGATCCTGCATGTAACCGGTGGTTTCGCCTGGGCGTTCTGGTTCATCGGCGGTCTGGCGTGCATGGGTTCGCTGTCGTATTCACTGCTGCTGGGGCGCATTTATCGCATTGAATTGAAGGCTCGCTGAGTCTTGAGAATGTGTGTGTGACTTTCTGCCGAATTGGGCAAAGGCGTACGTGAGTGCGCCTTTTTTCTGCCCTCGACATTGAGTTTTTTAGTCCAGCGCGAACACGGTTTTGTCCAACTTTCACCCGTTTGCATCCCGTAGTCTCTGGATGAAACGGGCCCCCAAGGAACACCCATGAACAACTTCGTATTCGAACCCCTGCGCACTTCCAGCCTGCCGGTTGCCGACAGCGACGCGCGCTTTCCCGTTGCCCGGGTGTTTTGCCTGGGGCGCAACTATCACTGGGGCGATTCGCTGAATGCCGCCCGGGAAGTGCCGGCGTTTTTCATGAAGCCTGCCACTTCGGTCATCGATGCCACCGGAGAGCTGGGGTTTCCCTCCCAGACCGACCAGTTCTGCCATGAAATCGAACTGGTGGTGGCCATCGGCAAAGACGGGTTTCAGATCAGTGAAGCCCAGGCCCTTGAACACGTCTGGGGCTATGCCGCAGGCCTGGACCTGACCCGCCGTGATTTGCAGATGGCGGCCAAGGCGGTGGGCAATCCGTGGGAGCCGGCCAAGGCGTTCGACGGCTCCGCGCCGATCACCCCAATCCGCTCGGTGCAAGTCCATGGCCATCCGCGGCAAGGCGCGATCTGGCTCAGCGTCAACGGCGTCGAGCGCCAGCGTTCGGACCTTGAAAGCCAGATCTGGTCGGTGGCGGAGATCGTCAGCCAGCTCTCTCATTCGGTCGGCCTGCGCGCGGGCGACCTGGTCATGACCGGCACGCCGCCTGGCGTTGCATCGCTGCAAGAGGGCGATGTCATCCAGGGCGGTATCGACGGCATTGGCACATTCGAAGTTCGGGTCGGCAGCCGTCGCGCTGCCTGACCCATTCCCACAGGCAAAAGGAGAACAACAATGACAGAACAATCTCTCTCGAAAATCGCCCTGGTCACCGGCGCAGGCAGCGGTATCGGTCGTGCCGTGGCGTTGGGCCTCCTGGAAGACGGCTACAAGGTGGTGGTGACCGGGCGTCGCATCGAGCCGCTGGAAGAACTGGTCGCACTGGCCCGCGAGCAGGGCGGCGAGGCGCTGGCGGTGTCCACCGATGTTCGCGATCCGGCCAGTGTCGACCGCCTGTTCGCGACCATCGAGGAGGTCTACGGCCGGCTCGATGTGGTGTTCAACAACGCAGGCGTCAATGCCCCTGCGGTGCCGATGGACGAGCTGCCGGTGGCAAAGTGGCTGAGCGTGATCGACACCAACGTCACCGGGGTTTTCCTGTGCAGCCGTGGCGCCTTCGGCCTGATGCGCAAGCAGTCGCCTCAGGGTGGCCGGATCATCAACAACGGTTCGATTTCGGCCCACGTGCCTCGTCCGTTCACCGCGCCTTATACCGCCAGCAAACACGCCGTGCTGGGCCTGACCAAAAGCCTGGCGCTGGATGGCCGCGAGTTCAATATCGCCTGCAGCCAGATCGACATCGGCAACGCGCTCACCGAGCTGTCGGTGCGCATGACCAAAGGCGTGCGCCAGGCCAACGGCACGACCGCGGTCGAGCCTATGATCGACGTCAAGCACATCGCCGATGCCGTGCGTTACATCTCGGCGCTGCCGCTGTCGGCCAACGTCCTGAACATGACCGTGATGGCCACCAACATGCCTTTCGTGGGCCGTGGCTGAACCTGTCTGAACCGATATGAGCGAGGCATCGATGAAACCAGAAATCCTGCAACTGAGCCCCATTCTGATCCCGGAAGTCAACGCGCGCCTGAACGAGCTGTACACCGTGCGCCCGTACTTCCAGCAGACCGACAAAGCTGCCTACCTGCGTGAGCATGGCGCCAACATTCGTGGTGTGGTCACTGGCGGACACACTGGCATCACTCGTGCTGTCATGGAGCAACTGCCCAAGGTGGAAGTGATCGCGGTCAACGGCGTTGGCACTGATGCGGTCGATCTGGCCTATGCCCGGGACCGTGGCATCCGCGTGACTGCCACCATCGGCGCGCTCACCGAAGACGTCGCCGACCTTGCCATCGGCTTGCTGATCTCGGCCTGCCGCGGCCTGGGCACGGGCGACCGTTATGTGCGTTCAGGGGAGTGGGCCAGAACTTCGACGCCGCTGGTGCCGCTGCCACTGGCAAGGCAGTTCAGCGGCATGCGCGTGGGCATCGTCGGGCTGGGCCGGGTAGGGCGCGCAGTCGCCACTCGCGCCGCGGCGTTCGGCTGCCCGATCAGCTACACCGACCTCAACGAAATGAGCGACGTACCCTACACCTTCGTCAGCGATCTGGTGGAACTGGCTCGTCAAAGCGACGCGCTGATCGTCGCGGCAGCAGCCGACAAGGCCAAGGGCATCATCAACGCCAATGTGCTCGCGGCGTTGGGGACTGAGGGTTACCTGATCAACGTGGCCCGCGGCAGCCTGGTCAACGAGCCCGAGCTGATCGCAGCTCTTGAGTCCGGGTCGATTGCCGGTGCGGGACTGGACGTGTTCGTCGACGAGCCCCACGTGCCAGAGGCATTGTTTGGGCTGGAAACGGTCATCCTGCAACCCCACCGCGCCAGCGCAACCGTGCAGACGCGCACGCGTATGGGCCACATGGTGCTCGCCAGCCTGGCAGCGGTATTGAACGGCCAGGAGCCCGTCGGCGCCGTCGCGTGAAACACCGACCCGTAGCAGTCCGGCCTGCCGGCGTCGGCGCCCTCAAGATCGCAATCGCCGGCAAGCCGGACTGCTACGAGTGATTTGAATGTCCCCAATGTGTACTGGCCCACCGCTCCGTAGCAGCACGGCTTGCCGGCGTCGGCGTCCTCAAGATCGCTCCCGCTGGCAAGCCATGCTGCTACGGGATTTGTGGGGTACTGGATAGGGTCAGAATCCCGCCGACCCCAACGCCAATTCCTCGACCAGAAAATCAATGAACGCGCGGGTTTTCATCGGCACACGGCGTGCTGACGGATATACCGCGTTCACCGAAATCGCCGGCGCCTGCCATTCGCACAACACCGGCTTGAGCCGGCCATCGGCCACAGCCCTTTCGACGATGAAGTTGGGCAGCAGCGCGATGCCCATCCCCGACACTGCCGCTTGCGCGAGGATATCCCCGTTGTTGGCGTGAAGCGGGCCGCTGACCGTCACGCGCTGGGTTTCCTTGCCGTTGCACAGTTGCAGGCTGATGCCGCTTTGCAGGTAGCCGTAGCTGAGGAACTGATGGCTGGCCAGGTCCTTGGGCGACTGCGGCGTGCCGTGCCTGGCCAGATACTCCGGCGAGGCAACCATCACCCGTGGCGCCGGTGCCAGGGAGCGGGCCACCATGGAAGAGTCGGGCAGGCTGGCAATCCGGATGGTGACATCAAACCCGCCTTTCACCGGATCGACCTGCTGGTCACTGAGTACAATCTGCAGCTCGACATTGGGATGCAATTCGTTGAAGCGCGGCAGCAACGGCCCCAGCCGGCTCAGGCCAAACGACATCGGCGCGTTGACGCGCAGCACGCCGCGGATCTCGCCCATTCCGGTGCGGGCGCGCTGTTCGGCTTCGTCCAGCGAGGCGATGACATCACGACAGGCGTCGTAGTACTCGGCGCCGGCTTCGGTGAGATGCAGGCTGCGTGTAGTACGTTGCAACAATTGCACGCCGATGGCTTCTTCCAGCGCCTGGATCTGTTTGCTGACTTTCGAGCGGGGCACGTCCAGTGCGCGGGCGGCTGCGGCGAAACCGTTGGCGCCCACCGTGGCGACGAACGCGCGCATGCATTCGATGCGATCCATAGATGTCTCTTGGCTGGAAACAATGAGCGCCAAGTCTATGGATTCACACCCAAAAATGAAACTGGCCAAAGTAAGGCTTTGGGCCACTACACACATCTGCTTACAGCTGCGAGGGTGAATAAACCGAGGTTTTGCGGTGTTATCGGGTTTGACACGCAGGCTTTTTCAAAAGGTGTAGGCTGCCCTTAATCCGAACCCATAAAAAGAAGTCGTCGCCATGATCGGAGCACAAGTTCTCACCCCCGAAACCATGATCCTGGGCTGGATGCTCTACCTTCCCCTCATTGCCTGGGCGCTGTGGCGTTGTCCGTGGATCGAATTGATCACCGACACCCGTCGCCAGCACGTGTTCTTCGGCACGGTGTTCGCCCTGTTTCTGCTCTGGTTGCTGCGCCGCGACTTCGACACCGGCGTGTCTTATCACTTCATCGGCATGACAGCCGTGACCCTGTTGCTGAACTGGCCGCTGGCGATTGTCGGTGGGTTGATGGCCCAGTTGGGCATGCTGTCGATGGGGCATCAGGACATGGCGTCGATGGGCGTCAACGGCCTGCTGTTGGTGGGCATTCCGGTCATGGTGACCGAAGCCTGCTGCCTGTTGGTCGAGCGCGCCCAGCCCAAGAGTCCGTTTACCTACATCTTCTGTTCCGGATTCTTCGCCGCAGCGCTGACCGCGCTGCTCTGTCTGCTGCTGGCGATGGGTTTACTATGGGTGGGTGGATTGTTCGCCATGCCGGAGTGGCTGGGGGACTTCATCGGCTACCTGTGGCTGATCATCTTCCCCGAGGCGTTCATCAACGGCGTAATCGTGACTGCGTTGGTGGTGTTCTGCCCAGAGTGGCTGGAAACCTTCAACCGCTCGCGGTATCTGTCCGAACCCTGGGTCGATGACGGTGACACCTGACGGCAACGCATCAGGTGTCACGCCCGGTCAATGCTGACGCGGGTCCAGTTCACCCGAAAACAGCTCGTCCTCGGCATCCGGCGCGACTGGAATCGCATGCTCTTCAGCAGCCCAGGCGCCCAGGTCGATCAGCTTGCAACGGTCGGAACAGAACGGCCGGAACTTGCTCGCTGGCGTCCATTCCACAGGCGCTCCGCAGGTTGGGCAATTGACGGTCATTGGTTGGCTCATCATTGGCCTCCACGCAAAGTTAGATAAAAGTGATGCAGGCGCTCGACCTCGCTTTTCAGCCACGCAGGGTCACGGTCATTGACGATGACATCGTCAGCCTGGCTCAGGCGATGCTCGCGGGTGGTCTGGGCCTTGAGGATCGCCCGGACCTGCTCTTCGTTGGTCTTGTCGCGCAGTACCGTGCGCTCGATTTGCAACGCCTCTGGCACATCGATCACGAGCACTCTCTGAACCATCTGGTGCTGAGTGGTTTCCAGCAACAGCGGCGACACCAGGATCGCATAGGGTGATTCGGCGCGGGCCAGGTAGTCGCGAATCTCTTCGCGAATCAACGGATGCAGCAAGCCCTCGAGCCAGGCCCGCTGCTGCGGGTCCTTGAAGATCAGCTCGCGCAACGCCGCCCGGTTCAGCGTGCCATCGGCCTGCAGTACGCCCGCGCCGAAGTGCTCGGCGATCCGTGCCAGGGCAGGGCGCCCGGGCTCGACCACCCAACGCGCGGCGTTGTCGGCATCGACCAGGTGTACGCCCAAATCGACGAAACACTGCGCAGCGGCGCTCTTGCCACTGCCAATGCCGCCCGTCAGGCCCAGAATCCAGGGAGCTGTTGCGTGAGAGGTCATCTGAAACCGGCGATCTGCAAATAAGAAGTGGTTATTTGAGCACCCCAGAGCAATGCGATCCAGCCCGCAATGGCCAGATAAGGCCCGAAGGGGATCGGCGTGCTGGTCTGGACATTGCGCGCACGCAGCAGAATCAGCCCCAGCACCGCCCCGACAATCGACGACAACATGATCGTCAGCGGCAGGATCTGCCAGCCACCCCAGGCGCCGAGCATGGCCAGCAGCTTGAAGTCGCCGTAACCCATGCCGTCCTTGCCGGTGAGCAGCTTGAACACCCAGAACACCGCCCACAGCACCAGATAACCCGCCACCGCGCCCCACAGCGCGTCAGTCAGGGTCGTGAACAGCCCGAACGCGTTGACGATCAGTCCCAGCCACAGCAACGGCAACACAATTGCATCGGGCAACAACTGATGATCGGCGTCGATCAGGCTCATCGACAGCAACCCCCAACTCAACACCAGCACCGCACCCGCCTGCCAGCCAAAACCGAAATGCCAGGCCACGAACGCCGACATCACCCCGCATGCCAGCTCTACCAGCGGATAACGCTTGCTGATAGGCGCCTTGCAGCTCGAGCACTTGCCGCCCAGGAACAGATAGCTCACCACCGGCAGGTTTTCCCATGCGCGGATCCTGTGCGAACAGTGCGGGCAGCGGGAGTGGGGGAGGATCAGGTTGAAGGTTTCTGCCTGCGGTTCTGGGGGCAGCTCCAGCACTTCACGCGCCTGGATCTTCCAGTCGCGCAGCATCATCGTCGGCAGACGGTAAACCACCACGTTGAGAAAACTGCCCACGAGCAGGCCCAAAACCAGGGTGCATAAAACAAAGGCCAGCGGAGAGCTGGCCAGGAGTTCGGGGAGGGACATGGCTAGACGACGTTTCCGAGCTGGAAGATGGGGAGGTACATGGCGATAACGAGGCCGCCGACGACAACACCCAGAACGGCCATGATCATCGGTTCCATCAGGCTGGTGAGGCTGTCGACCATGGTGTCGACTTCTTCTTCGTAGTAAGTCGCGACCTTGTCGAGCATTGAATCAAGGGCGCCCGACTCCTCGCCGATGGCCGTCATTTGCACCGCGAGCATAGGGAACACGCCCGTGCTGCGCATGGAGAAATTGAGCTGCATGCCTGTTGAGACGTCCTGTTTTACTTTATACACGGCGTTTCGGAACACGACGTTGCCGGTGGCGCCGGCAACGGAGTCCAGGGCGTCAACCAGTGGCACGCCAGCGGCAAACGTAGTCGAGAGGGTGCGGGCGTACCGTGCAACCGACGACTTGAAAATCAGCGGGCCGATGATCGGGATTTTCAGAAGCATTCGATCGATCGCGTCCCGGAATTTTTCAGAGGTCCTATGGGCCCTTCTGAAAGCCACGATTGCAATCACCAGACCGATCAGTACGAAGTACCAGTAGTTCTGGAGAAGTTCAGAAAGGCCGATCACCATCAGTGTAAAAGCCGGAAGCTTTGCGCCAAAGCTCCCGAACACCGCCTGGAATTGCGGAACGACTTTGATAAGCAGAATACCGGTCACGATGAACGCCACGATAATGACCGCCATCGGGTAGGTCATGGCCTTCTTGATTTTCGCTTTCAGCCGTTCGGTTTTTTCTTTGTAGGTGGCAACCCGGTCCAGCAATGACTCCAGCGCACCTGCCTGTTCGCCGGCATCTACGAGGTTGCAGAACAAATCATCGAAATACTGCGGCTTCTGGCGCAGCGAGGCCGCAAGGCTGTGCCCGGCGGCAACATGCTGCTTGATGTCGTCCACAAGCTTGCGCATGTTCGGGTTGTCAGAACCCTCACTGATAATGTCAAACGACTGCAGCAACGGAACGCCCGCTTTCATCATCGTGGCCATCTGGCGGCTGAAGAAAGCGATATCCAGTGGTTTGATCTTTTTGCCCGCACCAAATATCGAGACCGCTTTCTTGCGGACTTTAGTCGGGTTGATCCCTTGTTTACGCAGTTGCGCTTTTACCAGGGCCGGATTATGACCGTTTATCTCGCCCGTCTGTTTGGCGCCTTTTCGGTCTATACCTTCCCAGGTATAAATGCTGACCTTTACTGCTTTAGTCGCCATGGTTAATCCTTGGTCACCCGATTGATTTCCTCGAGGCTCGTCAGGCCATGCATGGCCTTCAACAGACCAGACGTTCGCAAGTCATTGAATCCGTCCTTGCGCATCTGTTCTGAAATTTCGATGGAGTTGCCTTCTTCCATGATGATGCGCTCCAGTGCCGGGGTGCTTTTCACCACTTCGTAAATCCCTACGCGACCTTTATAACCCGCATTGCACTGTTCGCACCCTACTGGGGAATACAGCTTGAACGAGCCGATTTTCTCTTCAGGAAAACCTTCGGCAATCAAAGTTTCCCGCGGTATTTCGATCTCTTTTTTGCAGTGCGGACAAAGCTTGCGTGCCAGCCGCTGGGCAATGATGAGGTTGATCGCCGTCGCGATGTTGAACGCCGCAACGCCCATGTGGTGCAGGCGTGTCAGGGTTTCCGCTGCGCTGTTGGTGTGAAGGGTGGACAGCACCATGTGGCCGGTTTGCGAAGCCTTGATCGCAATTTCAGCTGTTTCAAGGTCGCGAATCTCACCGACCATGATGACGTCCGGGTCCTGACGCAGAAACGCCCGCAGCGCTTGGGAAAAGTCCATTCCCTGACGCGGGTTGACGTTGACCTGGTTAATGCCCTCAAGGTTGATCTCGACCGGATCTTCAGCGGTAGAAATGTTGATGTCCGGGGTGTTCAGGATATTCAGGCCGGTATAAAGAGAAACGGTTTTACCCGAGCCGGTTGGGCCGGTCACAAGGATCATGCCTTGGGGCTTGCTCAATGCATCCAGATACAGAGCCTTTTGCTCTGGTTCGTATCCCAGAGCATCAATCCCCATTTGCGCGCTGGTAGGGTCGAGAATACGCATCACGATCTTCTCGCCCCAAAGAGTCGGCAATGTGTTAACCCGGAAGTCGATCGCGCGGCTTTTCGAAATGCGCAGTTTGATCCGACCGTCCTGCGGTTTGCGGCGCTCGGATATATCGAGCCCAGCCATCACTTTCAGTCGGGCAGCGATACGGGCCGCCAGTTGGGTTGGCGGTTTGGCCACTTCGTGGAGGATCCCGTCGGTACGCAAGCGTACGCGGAAAATCTTCTCGTAGGGCTCAAAGTGCAGGTCCGAAGAGCCCAGCCTGATGGCGTCCATCAGCATCTTGTTAACGAAGCGCACCACCGGTGCGTCATCGACGTCCTGACCTGCAATCGAACTTTCTTTGCTGTCATCGACGGTCTCGATTTCCAGACCCAGGTCAACATCGGAGATGTCGCCCAGACCCGAATGGCTGTCGAAGAACTTGTCGATGGCTGCCGTCAGTTTGTCGTCTTCAACCAGAATCGCTTCGGTATTGAGACCGGTGCTGAACTGGATATCAGTGATTGCCTGGTGGTTGGTCGGGTCGGATACGCCGACGAACAACTTGTTGCCCCGCCGCCACAACGGCAGCGCCGAGTGCTGGCGTACCAGCTTCTCGCTGACCAGCCCCTTGGGTTGGCTTTCCTTGTCGAGAGTGCTCAGGTCGAGGAATGGCAGGCCAAACTGTTCCGACGCAAGCTCGGCCAGTGTCAGGCTTTTGACCAGTTTGTTCTGGACTAGATAGTTGACCAGCGAAACCTTGTCCCGGCGTGCCTGCTGGTAGGCCTGTTGAGCAGATTTTTCATTGAGGAGTTCGGCTATGACGAGTTGTTTCGCCAAACCGGTGAGGACGACATCAGTCATTACAGCCACCAGACACAGACATTAGACCGTTTATAGCGTAGTCAGGCTTGGCTGCCAAATAGACGTGTGTTAGGTGACAAAAATTGTCAGTTAGTGCTTGAGGTGAGGACCAGCAATAGCCTGTGGCCTTGATTGCGCCTTATAGCAAACTAGGGCGACTCTTTGGCACGGCGCATGCTTTACCAGCGTGGGAGCATCACCTAATTTGACGCTTGGAGTAGTAGCGATGAATGCACAAAAAGGTTTTACGTTGATTGAATTGATGATCGTGGTTGCGATCATCGGTATTTTGGCTGCTGTTGCGATTCCGCAGTACAGCGACTACACCTCACGGGCTCGCGCCTCTTCCACCGTGAACGACTTGGCAGCCTACAAGCAGGCCGTCAGCCTGTGTGCGGCTGAAACGGGTGCTCTGACTGCCTGCGGTCCTGGCAGCAACGGCGTTCCTGCTGTAGTTGCAACGACGAACACTAACAGCCTGGCCATTACTGCCGCAGGTGTGATGACTGGTAACAGTGCGGCAACCGATGCTGGTGGTACTGCGCTGACCTTTACCTACACCCCTGCATTCAACGCTGCGAACGCGAATATGGTGTGGACCATGACTGGCACCATTTGCAACGCCACTCGTGGTTTGAAAGCTGGTCAAGGCGGTTGCTGATTCGCTTGTCGTGATTTCACAGGTTATTCTGTGATCTCACCGCCGAAATAGCTCAGTCGGTAGAGCAGCGCACTCGTAACGCGAAGGTCGTAGGTTCGATTCCTATTTTCGGCACCAGCAACACCTAAAAGCCCTGTCCTCAAGACCGGGCTTTTTGTTTCCGGCCACCTTTGTAACTCCCGCCGCAGCGCTAGCACCGCGTTCTGCAAGCCGCCCACGCCTTGCTGTTTCATTGCCGCTGCGCCCGCGCCGCGGGTACACTCGGCGCCCTCATTCACCGCGACCCGCTTGGCAGTCTGCCTTGCCGTCCTCATCTGCAAGACAAGCGATGCTTACCAATCAGAAATACCGGGCCGACATTGACGGCTTGCGGGCAATTGCCGTTCTTTCCGTTGTCATCTATCACGCGTTTCCCGCATTGCTGCCCGGCGGCTTCATAGGCGTTGACGTTTTCTTCGTGATTTCGGGTTACTTGATTACCGGCATCTTGCTCAAGGAACTCGAGTCCGGGACTTTCAGCATCTTCAAGTTCTACCTGCGAAGGATCCGGCGGATCTTCCCGGCGCTGTTGCTGGTGCTGGCGGCCTGTCTGATCGTTGGCTGGTATGTGTTGTTCGACGATGAGTTGAAGGCGCTCGGCAAGCATGTGTTTGCCGGGGCCGGTTTCATTTCCAACATTGCCCTTTGGCGCGAAGTTGGATATTTCGATACCGCCGCTGAATCCAAACCGTTGCTTCACTTGTGGAGCCTGGGGATCGAAGAGCAGTTCTACCTGTTCTGGCCGATCGCCCTGTGGGTGGGCTTTCGGTGCAGGAAAGTGGCGGTCTGGGTTTTCGCGCTCCTGATTGCGTTGTCGCTTTATGCGAGTGCCGTGAAGGTCAGCACCGATCCGACGGCCGCGTTCTATTCACCGCTCACCAGGTTCTGGGAGCTTGCGCTGGGCGGCGCCCTTGCCTATCTGCATGCAGGCAAGGCGATGAGTGCCCATCGTCTGCGCTGGACCCAGGAGGTCAGCGCTGTCGGCGGGATGCTGTTGCTGGCTGCGGGGCTGGTGCTGATCGACAAGACCCGATCCTTCCCGGGCCTGTGGGCGCTGTTGCCCGTGGGTGCGTCGCTGCTGTTGATCGGGCCTGGCCGGAACTCCTGGATCAACCGGCAAATCCTCTCGAACAGGCTAGCGGTGTGGGTCGGTTTGATCAGCTTTCCGCTGTACCTGTGGCACTGGCCGATCATGTCGTTCTCGACCATCGTCTCCAGCCAGTTCGCCGAGCCCTGGTATCGCGCAGGCGCGGTGGCGCTGTCTGTGGCGCTGGCGTGGATCACCTACAAGGTCGTGGAAACCCCGGTGCGCAAGTCCCGGACCAACACCAACGCTGCAGTGCTGGCGGTCATGATGGTGATGGTGGCAGCGCTGGGGATTTCGGTATTCAGGGGTACGCTGTTCGATATGCGGCAAGTGAGCCCGATGGCCCAGGACATGGGGCATACCAGGTTCTTCGATTACATGAAGGCCAACTTCTACCCCTGTGCGGATGAAGGCGTGCGGGCGCAATCGGAGACTTATGAAATCTACACCCGATGCATGCAGTCCAGGGCAGACAAGGATGTTGATGTCGCGATCATTGGCGACAGTCATGGGGAACATCTGTTTGTCGGTCTGGCAAAAGCCATGGACCAGCACACGGTCGCTTACTACATCCAGTCGAGTCCGCCTTATCTGAGCAATCCACGATTCAAATACATCTTTGATTTCGTGAAAGATCACCCCTCGATCAAGAAAGTCCTGATCACCATGCACTGGATTCAGCGGATCGATGAGATACCAGCAGGATCGACTCTCGAAGCCGAAGTGTATTCAACGGTGGAATATCTGGAGTCGTTGGGCAAAGAGGTTTACCTGGTCGATGACGTCCCTCGATTCCCTTTCGGCCCACAAGACTGTGTGAGCCGGGTGGGTACCACTACCCGTCATTGCTCGATTCCGTTCGCGCAGGCCAGCAAGGAACTCGATGCCTATAAAGCCCAACTGGTCGATGTGGCCAAGCGGGATGTGCGCGTGAAATATATTCCGGTGAGCCAGTACCTGTGCAATGCCGATGACTGCACGATGGTCAAGGATGCGCAGTTGCTCTACCGGGATAATAACCATCTGAACGTGCACGGCTCGTCCATGGTCGGCAAGTTGATCGTGCGCGACAACCCCGAGTTGTTGTCCGGGTTTGGCGGAAGTTGATTGCGCATTCCCATTGAAGAAAAACCCGCTACGGCGGGTTTTTCGTTTTCAGGCTCAACCCGTTCCGGTCAGATGCTCAACCGCATCGACAGGTCCACCGCCTTCACATCCTTGGTCAGCGTCCCGATCGAGATGTAGTCCACGCCCGTTTCGGCAATGGTGCGCAACGTCGCATCGGTGACGCCGCCGCTGGCTTCGAGTTTGGCGCGGCCAGCGGTGAGGCGCACGGCTTCGCGCATGTCGTCCAGGGACAGCTCGTCGAGCATGATGATGTCGGCGCCGCCGTCCAGGGCCTGTTTCAGTTCGTCCAGGCTTTCGACTTCCACTTCCACCGGTTTGCCGGGGGCGATCTTGTGGGCTGCGGTGATGGCCTGGGCGATGCCGCCGCAGGCTGCGATGTGGTTTTCCTTGATCAGGAAGGCGTCGAACAGGCCGATTCGGTGGTTATGGCAGCCGCCGCAGGTGACGGCATATTTCTGCGCCAGGCGAAGGCCGGGAAGGGTCTTGCGGGTATCCAGGAGCTTGACCTGGGTGTCGGCGACCATGTCAGCGTAATGCTGCGAGCGAGTGGCGACGCCCGAGAGCAACTGCAGGAAGTTCAGCGCGCTGCGCTCGCCGGTGAGCAGGGAGCGTGCAGGGCCTTCGAGGTGGAACAGAGGCTGGTTGGGCTGGACACGGTCACCGTCGGCGACTTGCCAATGCACGGCCACGCGCTGATCGAGCTGGCGGAACACACTGTCGACCCAAGCGGTGCCGGCGATCACGGCGGCGTCGCGGGAGATCACGGTGGCCTTGGCCAGGCGCTCGGCGGGGATCAGTTGCGCGGTGATGTCACCACTGCCGATGTCTTCGAGCAACGCACGGCGTACGTTGGCTTCGATTTCTGCGGTCAGTGCGGCAAGACGAAGATTCGGCATATCGGACTCCACTTACTAAGTCGCCGGAGTATAAGGCAGTCGTCTGTACCAACCCACCCACGCTGGAACATCCATTTGAGGGGATGTGCTGCATTTTGTCGGTTTTTTCCCGTTTCATGCGACAGAACGCGATTTCCGCGGTCTATCCCTGCACGTGCCGCTCCGTCTGGGCCTACGCTTGTAGCAGCGATGCATTTTTGCGACCCGGACCACGAGACCGCTGGCGAGCGGAAGGCATTTCAAAGATAATTCGCCCCGCAGTTGATGTCATAGCCTTGACGTCATAGTTTTGACGTATGCCGTAATACCCCAGGGACTACACACTCGCGATCCGTCCAGATGGAGCCTGCCTCCAACTGGTCTCAGGTTGTGGCGCAAGCAGTGGCTGTTGTAAGTGATGGTTGATGAATGGAGTCCTTGATGCAGAACGACAGTAAAGTGGTGCCGTTGAGCAAGACGAGCTCCGATCATTCGGGTGCCTCGCCTGTCGCTCGGCTGCCCGTCGTTTTGCTGCAGGTGCGTGACAAGGCCGCCCAGCAGCTCAAGGAAAGCCTTCAGACCCTCTTCGACAACGCCGATGACACCCTCTTCGAGATGGCGGACCGGGCGCGCAACAACGCCGAGCAGAGCATCTTCTTCGAAGCCATGCGCGACTTGCGCCTGAAGCGAAAGAGTATCGAGCGCAATTTCCTCGACAAATTCTTCGAATCCTTCCTGCGCCTCGGCCAGTACGAAATCGCCGAGCCGATCCTCAGCGACCCCGTTTCCTTCGACAAGCTGGCGCTGGTCCACAACGATGACCTGGAACGCACGGTTGCCGTGGACAGCATGGTCACCAAGGTCATGAACCGTGACGGTGTCGCGCTGGGCCAGTTGACCACGCGCCTGAACGAGTTGATTCCCCAGAGCCTGACCGACGAAACCAACCCCCTGGGGCCGACCCTGCTGTGTGATTTCTTCTTGCAGGCCGGGCGCAATTTGGGCGTCGAGATCAAGGTCAAGCTGATCATTCTCAAGCTCTTCGAAAAGTACGCGCTGAGCAATGCCGATCAGCTTTACGAAGAAGCCAATTACCTTTTGATTTCCGCCGGTGTGTTGCCGGATCTGAAAGTGTTGCCGTCGCGCCGCTCTACCGATCGTTCGGCAGACGCAGCGCCCGCAACCGAAGCCCAGCGCGCCGACAGCGCTGCGCTGGTGCAGGCCGCCGAGAAGCTCGACAAGAGCGTCCAGGAAGTCTTCGGCGCCTTGCAGGAGCTGCTGGTGCATGTGCGCGGCAACCTCACGCCGCGCCCGGACAGCGTCACTGAAGCACGGCCGATTTCCAGTCAGGACCTGCTGCGCCTGCTGTCCCATCTGCAGCAATACGTGCCTCGCGCCGAAACCCCGGATGACTTCGACCTGCGTGCGCAGCTCGAGCAACTCATCGGTCGCGTGAGCGCGCGCAGTGGCAAGTTCCGCACCGTCGGTGCAACGGATGAGGATGTCATCAACCTCATCTCGATGCTGTTCGAGTTCATCCTCGACGACCGTAACCTGCCATCTTCCCTGCGCGCGCTGATTGGCCGGTTGCAGATTCCGATGCTCAAGGTCGCGGTGATCGACAAGAGTTTCTTCAGCCGTGGCAGCCACCCTGCGCGGCGCCTGCTCAACGAGATCGCTTCGGCAGCGCTCGGTTGGGGAGGGCGCGACGACAGCCAGCGCGATTCGCTGTACTCGCGCATCGATCAGATCGTGCAGCGGTTGCTGCATGACTTCGTCGACGATCCGGCGATCTTCACCGAATTGCTGGTGGATTTCCTGGCGTTCACCAGCGATGAGCGTCGTCGCAGTGAGCTGCTGGAGCAACGCACCCGCGATGCCGAAGAGGGCCGTGCCCTGGCCGAGCTTGCGCGTCAGCAGGTGCAACAGGCGCTCAATGATCGCCTGTTGGGCCGCACGCTCCCTGAAGTGGTGGTGCGTCTGTTGCAGGAGGCCTGGAGCAAGGTGCTGCTGCTGACCTGCCTCAAGCATGGCGAGCAGTCGGCCGAGTGGAAGTCGGGGCTGCAGGCCATGGATGATCTGATCTGGAGCGTCGAGCCCCACGAGGAGCCCGAGGCCCGTCAGCGCTTGCTGGAACTGGTGCCGGGCCTGCTCAAGTCGCTGCGCGATGGTCTGAGCAGCGCGGCGTTCGATCCGTTTGCCACCAGCGAGTTTTTCAGCCAGCTCGAAGCGCTGCATGTGCAGGCGTTCAACAACGTTGCGCGAGCGCCACAGGCCGAGACGGCGCAGGAGCCCGCTGACGGCCCGTCGATGATGGCGGTGGTGGAAGAAATCGTGCTGGTTGCGCCAGGTGAGCAGGTGATGCGCGAGCCTTCGCTGAACTTGCCGGACGACGATGCCGGGCTGCAACAGGTCGATACCCTGCGCCTGGGCAGTTGGGTCGAGATCCAGGAAGACGAAGACCACAAGCTGCGCTGCAAGCTGGCGGCGATTGTCGAGCCGAGCGGGCGCTACGTGTTCGTCAACCGCACGGGCATGAAAGTGCTGGAAAAAACCCGCATGGGCCTGGCCGTCGAATTCCGTCGCGGCACTATCCGCGTGCTGGACGATTCGCTGCTGTTCGACCGCGCCCTTGAATCGGTGCTGGGCAATCTGCGCAAGCTCAAAGGCTAAAACCCCTGTAGCAGCAGGGCTTGCCCGCGGGGCGATCTCAAGTACGCCCCCGCCGGCAAGCCGTGCTGCTACGGGTTGTTTACTTGTTCTTGGATCGCATGAACACCTCAATCCCCTGTAGAAGCGCGCTTGCCCGCGACGGCGGTCTTACCGGCGCCCCCGCCGGCAAGCCGTGCTGCTACGTGTGGATCGGGTTTGCAACATCGGATCACCATTGCCCGCCACATCTCGTTCCATCGCGGGCATACTGGTCGCTGTCGATTCACGCTTAAGGACCCTCCATGCGATTGGACCCTGCCACGGGCTGGTGTCACGGAGCGCATCCGTGCCCTTCGCCCAATTTCAATGACCGCCCCGAGGCGGAAATCTCGCTGCTGGTGATCCATAACATCAGCCTGCCGCCCGCGCAGTTCAAGACCGGCAAGGTGCAGGAGTTTTTCCGGAATCACCTGGACGTCACCGAACACCCCTACTTTGAAGGCATCGCCGAGCTACGGGTTTCTGCGCATTTCCTGATCGAACGTGATGGCGAGCTGACCCAGTTCGTCTCCTGTCTGGACCGTGCCTGGCATGCCGGGATCTCGGTGTTCGAGGGGCGCGAGACGTGCAACGATTTCTCCATCGGCATCGAGCTGGAAGGCACCGATGACCAGCCGTTCACCGACGCGCAATACGATGCGCTGATCGCCCTGACCCGGCAGTTGCAGGCCGCCTGGCCCGCGATCACCAACCAGCGCATCTGCGGGCACAGCGACATCGCCCCGGGACGCAAGACCGATCCGGGTCCATGCTTTGACTGGGCACGGTTTCGTTCGGCTTTACAGGATTGAATCAAGGAGCAGGTGATGAGTTTTCTGGTGTTGCTGTTGGCAGTGTGGATCGAGAAGTTTTCCGCCCTGCGCCAGCGTGTTCAGCGTGACGCTCCGTGGCTGTACCAACTGAGCCGGCTGGAGTCGAACCCAGGTACGGCAAAGCGGCCGTGGTGGATACTGTCCCTGATCGTGCTGCTGCCGTTGCTGGTGCTGGCCCTGGTGCTGTGGATCGTCGGCTCCGTGGCCTATGGCTGGCTGGCGCTGCCGATTCACCTGCTGGTGCTGATCTACAGCCTGGGGCGCGGGGACATCAAGGCCAATCTGGGATCATTCCGCGATGCCTGCCGGCGTGGTGATCAGGAAGCGGCCGTGCTGGTCGCCGAGCGCGACCTGGGCGTGCAGGCCGAGAACGAAGAGCAACTGCTCGGCGGTGCGCAAACCTACCTGCTGTGGCAGGTGTATCAGGGCTTCTTTGCCGTGATTTTCTGGTATTTCCTCCTGGGCCCGGTCGCGGCCTTGGCCTATCGCCTGCTGGCACTGGCCGCTGAGCATGGCAGGACTGCGCCGCTGGTGGAGCGCGCCACGCAACTGCGCCATGCATTCGATTGGGTGCCGGTGCGCCTGCTGGCTGCAAGCTTTGCCCTGGTGGGCAATTTCGTCGCGGTCAGCCGGGTGATGCTCGGTGAGTTGCTCAACTGGAACATCAGCGCCTCGCAGCTGATTACCAAGGTGGGCTGCGTGGCCGGCGAGGTTCCGGCGCCGGTTGTCGGCGTCGAAGGTGTGAACAGTCTGGATGTCTTGTGGGAATTGCTGATTCGCGCGGCCATCGTCTGGTACGCCGGTTTTGCGTTGTGTACCTTGTTTGTCTGATTGCCAGCCGAGGAGATGTGCATGCCCCCGAAGATCGAGCGAATCCTGATCACCAACGACGACGGCATCGACGCCCCGGGCCTTGAGGTACTGGAAGCCGTGGCCCGTGAGCTGGCCGATGAAGTGTGGGTAGTGGCGCCGGATCAGGATCAGAGCGGCATTTCCCACGCCCTGAGCCTGCACCATCCGCTACGGGTGAAGGCCCGTGGCGAGCGGCGCTTTTCGGTGTCCGGCACGCCAGCCGACTGCGTGGCCATCGGTGTGCGCGAGCTGATGAAGCAGCCGCCGCAACTGCTGCTGTCGGGCATCAACAAGGGGGCGAACCTGGGCGTCGAAACCATGTTTTCCGGCACCGTCGGTGCGGCCATGGCCGGCTTGCTGATGGGCATTCCCTCGATTGCCCTCAGCCAGTTCTTCAGCCGCCGCGATGCGGTGAAGTGGGGCACGGCCCGTGCGCTGGCGCCCGATGTGATTCGCAAGGTCCTTGGGATGCAGTGGGCAGGGGACGTGTGCCTGAACATCAACTTTCCGGATGTCGAACCCGAGCAGGCCGGACCGCTGCAGATCACCCGGCAGGGCATCGGCCGCATGGACGGCCTGAATATCACCCAGCGCACCGACATGCGCGAGCAGGGTTATTACTGGCTGAATATCGACCGCCACGACCGCCCGGATTTCGATGACAGCGAAACCTGGGTCGTGACCCATGGCGGGGTCTCTGTAACGCCGTTGCGCTTCGAGCGCACCGATATGAGTGTATTCGAACGGATGAAAAACAATCTGACCGAATGACCCGTTAATATCCGGCTAGTGTCTCTGCAAGTTGATTAAGTGGCGCTTTGACAGTACTCAGCGCGCCACTCATTTCTTGATTAGTGAGAAACATTTGCTATAGCTAAAAGCCTCTCACTTCATCCAGCAGAGGCAACGGAATGTCAGTCGCAAAGAAAATGAGCGTGGGACAACTGACAATGTTGACGGCCGTCAACATGTTGGGCTCCGGCATTGTGTTGTTGCCAACCAAACTCGCCGAAGTCGGCGGTATCTCGATTCTGTCCTGGCTGATAACGGCCACCGGCTCGCTGGCGCTGGCCTACGCCTTCGCCCGCTGTGGCATGCTCAGCCGCAAGACCGGCGGGATGGGCGGCTATGCCGAATACACCTTTGGCAAGTCCGGTAACTACATCACCAACTACACCTATGGCCTGTCGTTATTGATTGCCAACGTGGCGATCAGTATTACGGCCGTGGGTTATATCCAGACATTATTTGGGCTAAAGCTTGACTCGTTGCAAGTTGGCCTGGCCACTATCGCCCTGTTGTGGATTACCACATTCGCCAACTTCGGCGGTGCCAGTATTACCGGCCGGATCGGCTCAGTCACCGTATGGGGCGTCATTGCACCGGTGGTTCTGGTGTCCACCATCGGCTGGTTCTGGTTCGACAGCAGCGTGTACGCCGCTGGCTGGAACCCCCACGACAAAAGCTGGTTCGAAGCGGCCGGGGCCTCGGTGGCGATCACCCTGTGGGCATTTCTGGGGCTGGAGTCGGCGTGCGCCAACGGCGATGCGGTGGAAAATCCCGAGAAGAACGTGCCCATCGCGGTACTGGGCGGCACCCTGGGCGCGGCGGTGATCTACATCGTGTCCACCAACGTGATCGCCGGCATCGTCGACAACGCCGAACTGGTGTCCTCCACCGCACCCTTCGGCCTGGTGTTCGCCAAGATGTTCACGCCCATGGTCGGCAACATCGTCATGGGGCTGATGGTGCTGGCATGCATAGGCTCGCTGCTTGGCTGGCAATTCACCGTGGCGCAGGTGTTCAAGAGTTCGGCGGACACCGGCTACTTCCTGCCGATCTTCGCCAAGGCCAACAAGCATGGCGTGCCGATCATCAGCATGCTGATCCTGCTGGCGATGCAGACGGCCATGGCCTTGCTGACCATCAGCCCCGACCTTGCCAAACAGTTCGACACCCTGGTCAACCTCGCGGTGGTGACCAACCTGGTGCCGTACATCCTGTCCATGGCGACTCTGATGACCCTGCAGAAGGTGTCCAACGTTCCGCCTGACAAGGCACTCATCACCAACATCGTGGCCTACATCGCGGCGGCCTACAGCTATCTGGCGCTCTATAGCTCGGGCGAGCAGGCGTTGATGCTCGGCGGCGTGGCGACCATCGTCGGCTACACGCTGTTCGGCTTCGTCAACACTCGCCTGATCAAACTGGAGGCACTCAACAACAGCGTTCCGACCCAGACCGTCGCGGCGCAGCACCTCACTGCGGACCCCATCCCCGTGAATAACCTGCCTCTCAACAGCGTGAATCAGGCCACCTTGGAGACCCACCCATGACGGAATACAGACACCTGCTCGGCATGCTGGCGCTGCTGGTCTGCAACCAGCCGGACAAACGCAGCGTCTTTGGCCGGGCGCTGATCCAGCTCATCAGTGACGTCGAAGAACGCTCCATCAGCGTGTTGACCTCGGAAAGCCTGAGCGACGCCAAGTCGATCCTGAGCACTGACCCGGCCGTCCAGTGCGTGCTGCTGAGCTGGGAGATGGACACCAGCGAAGACCACCAGGAATGCATCGACCTGCTCACTGCGCTGCGTGAGCGCAACACCCGCGTCCCGGTTTTCCTCATCAGCGACCGCAGCACCGCCTCCAGCGTGCCGCTGATCGTCATGCAGCACGCCGATGACTTCATCTGGCTGCCCGAAGACACCAGCCGCTTCCTGAGCGGGCGGATCATGGCCGCCATCGAGCGTTATCGTCAGGCGGTGTTGCCGCCGATGTTCGGCGCGCTGCTCAAGTTTGCCCGCAGTTACGAATATTCCTGGCACACGCCGGGGCACGCCGGTGGTACGGCGTTTCTGAAGAGCACGGCGGGGCGCGCCTTCTACGAATTCTTCGGGGAAAACCTGCTGCGCTCGGACCTGTCGATTTCCGTCGGCGAACTGGGCTCGCTGCTCGACCACAGCGGCCCCATCGGCCAGGGCGAGCGCTATGCGGCCAAGGTGTTCGGCGCCCATCGCACCTACTACGTGACCAACGGCTCGTCGATGTCCAACCGGGTGATTCTGATGGCCAGCGTCACGCGGGACCAGATCGCCCTCTGCGACCGCAACTGCCACAAGTCCGCCGAGCATGCGATGACCCTCTCGGGGGCGATTCCGACCTACCTCGTGCCCACGCGCAACCGTTTCGGCATCATCGGCCCGATCCTGCCGCAGACCTTGAGCGCCGAGGGCGTGAAGGCGGCCATCGCCAACAACCCGCTGGTCAAGAGCCACATCGACCCGACACCGGTGCACGCCATCGTCACCAACTCCACCTACGATGGCCTGACCTACAACGTCACCCGGGTCGAGCAGTTGCTGGGGCAGAGCGTCGACCGCCTGCATTTCGACGAGGCCTGGTACGGCTACGCGCGCTTCAACCCGTTGTACAAGGATCGCTTCGCGATGCATGGCAGCCCGGACGATCACGATGCGTCCAAGCCCACGGTGTTCGCTACCCAGTCCACCCACAAGCTGCTGGCGGCGTTGTCCCAGGCTTCGATGATTCACGTGCGCAACGGGCGCAACCCGATCCCTCACGGTCGCTTCAACGAGTCGTTCATGATGCACGCCTCGACCTCGCCCAACTACGCGATCATGGCCTCGTGCGATGTGAGTTCGGCGATGATGGAATCGCCCAGCGGGCAGATTCTGACCAATGAATCCATCGAAGAAGCGATTGCCTTTCGCCAGGTCATCTCGCGCATGCAGAGCGAAATGCTCAGCAATGACGACTGGTTCTTCTCCTGCTGGCAGCCGCCGAGTGTGCAGGTGGGCGCGACCTCGCTGCCGTTCCATGAGGTCGATCCGGCCAGGCTCAAGAGCGATCCCAACTGCTGGGTACTGCACCCGAACGAAGTCTGGCACGGCTTCGGCGACATCGAAGACGGCTACTGCATGCTCGACCCGATCAAGGTGTCGATCCTCAGCCCCGGCATGGGCGACGACGGCAACCTGCTCGACTTCGGCATCCCTGCCTGCGTGCTCAGCGCCTACTTGGGGCGCCAAGGCATCGTCGTGGAGAAAACCACGGACTTCACCATCCTGTTCCTGTTCTCCATCGGCATCACCAAGGGCAAATGGGGCACGCTGGTCAACGCTCTGCTGGACTTCAAGCGCGACTATGACCTGAACCTCGAACTGGAGCTGTGCCTGCCCGACCTGCTGACCGCCAACCAGGTGCGCTATGCGGGGATGGGCTTGAAGGATTTGTCCCAGGACATCTTCGCCGCCATGAAGAAAACCCGGACCACCGCAGCCATGGCCCAGGCGTTCGGCACCCTGCCCAAGGCCGAATTCAGCCCGGTGGAGGCGTACGAAAAACTGGTCAAGAACGAGGTCGAGCAGGTCACGCTGGAAGAGGCTGCCGGACGCATCGCGGCCACTGGCATCGTGCCCTATCCGCCAGGCATTCCGCTGTTGATGCCGGGAGAAAACGCAGGGCCTGCGGATGGGCCGCTGTTGGCGTATCTGAGGGCGCTGGAGAGCTTCGACCGGTCATTCCCGGGGTTCACCCATGACACCCACGGGATCGAGAACGAGGCGGGGGTTTATCGGTTGCTGGTCTTGAAGTGATTCAACCGTAGCAGCACGGCTTGCCGGCGGGGGCGATCTTGCGGACGCCCCCGCCGGCAAGCCGTGCTGCTACGGGGGCCGGGGTTGTAATTGACTCGCGTCAATTACCCTGAATCTTCTGCAACGCCTGCTGCGTCAATGCCACGCACTCCCTGGCACCATCTTCATTGTGCCGGGCATAGGCTGATTCTGCGCGGTGGACGGTGGTGTCGACGTCGCTCTTCACGGCATCGCTCAAGTTGGGCCGGGCGACTTTTGCATCTCGGACTTTGCTCAGGTTCATCTGGCATTGGTTGCTGTCGTCATTGGCAGACGCCGCGAAGGGCAGGGCGAAAGCGGTCAGGAGCAGGCCGGTGAGCAGGGCGTGTTTCATAGGATTTTCCGCAGAAAGTAGGTAAGTGGCTCGCTATCTGTACGAACCTGCTGCATCAGACAGCGGATTTCGCATTTCTGCAAACCCCCGGCGATGAAAGTCCTGCCTGCTTTTCCATCGGCCTACGGTGCTGCTGCGCTACCATGGCGCGGCACACGACGCCAGACACCGAGCCGTATCGATGGACATTGACCTCGCCCGTACCTTTCTCGAAATCGTCCGCCTGGGCAGCCTCATGGCGGCCGCCGAACAGCTGCACGTTACCCAGACTGCCATCACAGCCAGGGTGCAGAAGCTGGAAAGTCATCTGAACTGCAAGCTGTTCGTGCGCAACCGGACCGGCGCCCGGCTGACCCCGGACGGCGAGGCGTTCATCCTGTTCGCCAACCAGTTGGTCCAGACCTGGGACGCCGCGCGGCGCGACCTGCCGCTGCCCGACGGTTATCACCACGTGCTGCGTATCGGCGCGCAGATGAGCCTGTGCAACCCGCTGCTGCTTAGTTGGGTGCGCGAGATCAAGCGAGTGATCCCGGACCACGCGCTGCACGCCGAGGTCAAGGATGACGACGTGCTGATGAAGGATGTCGAACGCGGCGTGCTGGATGCAGCCCTGGTGTATCAACCGGCCTACTGGCCCGGGGTGCAGGTCGAGGAGTTGCTCGAAGAGAAGCTGATTCTGGTGCAGGTGGTGGGTCGGCCCGAGCCCTATGTCTACATCGACTGGGGTCCGGCGTTTCGTCGGCAACACGACGATGCCATGCCGGAAAGATCCAAGGCCGCCGTAGCCTTCAACCTGGGGCCGTTCGCCTTGCAGTACATCCTCGACAATGGCGGCTCCGGTTACTTTCGCACGCGAGTGGTGCAGTCCTACCTGGATCGCGGAATTGTCGAGCGGGTGCCGATGGCGCCGGAGTTCAGCTATCCGACTTATCTGATTTACTCGCGGGACAATCCCTCACCCACGCTGCAACCGGCGTGTGACCTGCTGCGCGATATCGTCAAGCAAGAAGGCGACTGGTCCCAGCGCTGGGATCCTTTGATCTAGCCAATATGTGTAAATCCCGAACGTAGCAGTCCGGCTTGCCGGCGACAGCGATCTCAAGTACTTCCCGCCGGCAAGCCGTGCTGCTACGGTCCCGCGTCCCCCGCCAATCCGTAGCAGCCGGGCTTGCCCGCGGGATCGATCTTGAGGGCGCCGACGCCGGCAAGCCGGACTGCTACGGGCCGGTGAAGCTTCAATCCACCAGGCTGATGATTCCGACCACCTTGCGCTCGGCGTCGAGCACCGGCAGGTATTTGCTGCCTTGCTTGCTCAGCAGCTTCATCGCATCGGCCATCGAGTGCTCGAGGGACAGACTGGGCGCGGTGCGGGAAATGACCTGCCGTGTGTCGATGTCAGTGCGGTTGCGGTGCTGGGCGATGTCTTCAGCCTTGTGCAGGATGCTTTCAAGATCAGCGCGGGACACATCGACAAACGATCCGACCTCATCCAGCGCCTTGTCCAGATCCTCGCTGCTGAAACTCCCCGGTACAGGCGCGCCAGCCTGCGCAGGCTCGATCACCTGAGCCGCAACGGCCGGCTTGGCCTGCGCCCTGGGGTAGCGCATGCGGGTCAGGTTGTTGTAGACCAGAGCGAACAGCAACAGGCAACCGGCGTTGAACATCACCGGCAACAACACGTGCAGGCCAAGGGCCGAGAGATCGTGTTTCGACACGACAATGCTGATGGCAATCGCGGCGCCCGGCGGATGCAGGCAGCGCAATATGCACATGACCACAATCGAGGACAGCACCGCGACACTGGCCGCCGCGACTGTGTTGCCGAGCATGTGCACACTCGCCAGGGCGACCAGTGCAGCGATGAGGTAACTGCCGATGATCGACCACGGCTGGGCCAGCGCGCCGGTCGATACAGCGAACAACAGCACCGCCGACGCACCCAGTGGGCCGAGCAGATGCAGCGTGGCATCGGTGCCGAACAACTGCTGGCTCAACAGGGCGCTGAGCAGGATACCCAAGCACGCGCCGATGGCCGCGCGGGACCATTCAGCAGGGTGGGTATTGAGTGAATGAGGGATGAAACTGCGCAAAAGCGTTTTCAATCGAATCTTCCAGGGCGAAAAAAGGAGCTCGTCTCAAACGACTGAGCTCCTGCACAGGGAGGGCATGTGCCAAGTGTTTCAAAACAGCAGTGCGACAGTGGAAAGCTGTTGCGGCAACTTTCCGGTCACATTTGAAGCACGGCGATTGTGGTCAGAAACACGCTGTGAGGCAAATTCAAATTAATGCAGTCATCCATCAATAATTTTGCACTGAACGGCCGTCCCACGGATTTTTGGCGATCCAGGCGAAGAAATTTTGAATTACAGACTGCGTGCCTGGGCCGATTGGCGGCCCCTTCTGGCAGGACGTGCGTCTTCGACTTCCAGCAGGTGCATGGCCAGCGCGTCAGTCAGAAAACGGAACTGATCGTTGAAGCCCACCACCTCGTTACTGAAGTGCTGTTCCGCCGCCGGCATCATGAAGGCGTCGAAGCGTTTGTCCTCGATCAGGCTGTGACGGTTTTTGCGGACGACGACATGTTGTGAGTAATAGTTAGTGCCAAAGTTGGGAAAACTAACGTGCAGGGTGACGTCTCGGGCCATGTCGAATGCTCCGCAAAAAACAGAAAGTAGAAGGGTAAAAGGTGCTGATAAGTTTCAGCTACTTGGGCGGCTGATAAGTAATCAGCGAGCCCGTGCCATGACACGATGGCTGGTTTCGTCTGCGGTGACTGGCACCGGAGTCAGAGCGAAAAGTTTGAGGGCCACGACATAGCTGGTCAGCGCTGTCAGTGACAAGCAAGTCAGAAGATGAATAACCATTTTTCCTGCCCTCGGTTCGTGTCTGGGTGTGAGGTGATAGTACGCCCATGGATTTTGAGCGGAAGGCAATCGGCGGAATGTTGGTTATCGATGGGAATGATGGTTGCGCAGGATGTTGATCGTGCCCACGCTCTGCGTGGGCATGCAGCCCAGGACGCTCTGCGTCCAGCGACGCGGAGCGTCGCAGGAGCCGTTACCACGCGGAGCGTGGGAACGATCAGAAGAGGCTGCGCCAATCAGGCGCGGATGCTCTCTGCGTAGCGATACGACGCCAGGCACGCCAGCGCCAAGCCGCTGAGGGCCACCAGGCCGCCCACCAGGCCGATATTGGCGATGCCCAACTGGCTGATGACCATGCTGCCCAGCAGCGCGCCGCCGCCGATGCCGATGTTGTAGATCCCCGAGAACAGCGACATCGCGACATCCGTGGCGTCTGGCGCCAGGGCCAGTACCTTGGCCTGCATCACCAGGCCAAAGCAGATGATCGCCATGCCCCACACCACGCTCAGGATCGAAATCCACGAGCTGCTCCCCGACAGCGGCAACAGCAGGGTCAGGCACACCGTCAGCGCGCCAATGGTGGCGATCAGCAGGCCGCGTGGATAGCGGTTGTTGAAGCGACTGAACGCCACCGAGCCCAGCAGGCCGGCGCCACCGAACAGCAACAGGATAACGGTGGTCATTTCACCGCTCATCTTCGCCACGACCTGCACGAAAGGTTCGATGTAGCTGTAGGCCGTGAACTGCGCGGTGATGACCAGTGCAGTCAGTACGTACACCGTCACCAGCGCCGGACGCTTGAACAGCATCGGCAGACTGCGCAGCGACCCCGAATTCTGGCTGGGCAGCAGCGGCAGCGATTTGATCAGAATCAGCACCGTCAGCCCCGACACGACGGCGATGGCGAGGAATGTCGTCCGCCAGCCCAGCGCCTCACCCAGCACCCGGCCCAGCGGGATGCCCAGCACCATGGCCATGGACGTCCCGGTGGCCAGCAGTCCCAGTGCCTGCACCTGCTTGCCCGCCGGCGCCACACGCACTGCAAGGGAGGCGGTGATCGACCAGAACACCGCATGGGCCAGGGCAATGCCCACCCGGCTGACCAGCAGCATCCCGAAACTCGACGCCACGCTGGACATCACGTGGCTGGCAATGAACAGCAGGAACACGAAGGTCAGCAGCTTGCGGCGCTCGATGTTGCGCGTCATCAGCATCATCGGCAACGACGCCAGCGACACGATCCAGGCGTACACCGTGAGCATCAGGCCCACTTGCGCGGTGGTCATGTCGAAACTGTGGCCAATGGCGCTGAGCAGCCCCACCGGCACGAATTCGGTGGTGTTGAAGATGAAGGCCGCCAGGGCCAGCGCGATCACGCTGAGCCAACTTCCAGTGCGAGCATCGGTAGTGTTCATGTAAAAAGCGCAAGCCTCGGGCAAACATCGAAAAGCAGGATCGAGCCCCAGCCCATGAAAACGCCGACAAGCAGAAACGCCGCACAAGGCTCATGGCCTGGGCGGTGTAGGCAGTCAGCAAACTATTATGGGTATGGGGACGAGCGAATGAGGCGAATTCTACGCCGTTGTTATCGTTGTCACAACCGAGCCGCCCTGCGGCAAAAGCGCTCAGCGCGGCTTGTGGATAACTTGACGTTTTCTTGAGGTTGCTCTTAGCTGAATTAAATAAGGAAGTTAATTCGGTGCACGGCCTATAACGGGCGCCGGTTTCGAACGGATGCAACCCTCCCGGGCCATGCCCGCAGGAGTATTTCTGATGAAACGGCCCCTACGGGCTAGTGTCAGCAATATTCTCTATCTGTCTTGCGTATCTATGCTGTTATTGCCAGCCACGGAGATTAAGGCGGCCTGCACACTGATTGCCGGTGCAGGTAATGACAACTATGTCTGCGACAGCGGTACCAGCCCCGGCCTGACCGATTTGCTGGGCAACAACACCCTCACTTTTCCCGTCGGCGGCACCGGCGTCATCAACGGCAATGTGCTGTTTGGTGCGGGCGCCATCGTGCTGCAGATGGACTCGGGTTCCATTCGCGGCTCCATCGACCTGGGCGACGGTGGCAACGTCATCCGCATTGGCGGCGGTACCATCACCGGCGCGGTGATCCAGGGTAACGACATCGACAACTTTCTGATGACCGGGGGCACGATCCAGTCGCTGGCCCAGAGTGGCGGCCGTGATGTGTTCTCCATGACCGGCGGCACGATCATCGGCGCCTTCGAAGACGGCGATGTTGCGGCCATGAGCGGCGGCACCATCGGGCGCGTCGACATGAAGCTCGACGACAACATCTTCGACCTGTCTGGCGGGCGCATCATCGGCAACCTGGTCGCAGGCTTTGGCCGCGACACGATCAGGGTGTCCGGTGGCAGCATCGGCGGCAACCTCAGCGTCAGCGGGGGCGATGACCGGGTGACGGTCACCGGCGGCATCATCAGCGGGCAGATTCGCGCCAGCACCGGCAACGACATTTTCGTCTGGGACGGCGGCGGGCAAATCCAGTCCGCTGTATTGATGGGCGACGGCAACGACACTGCGCAAATCGCCCGCCTGACCGAGAGCGCCCTGGCCCCGACGCCCGCAATCGATGGCGGCCTGGGCGCTGACACCCTGACCTTCATCGACACCTCGTCTGCCACTGCGGCGCGCTACATCGGCTGGGAAACCGTCAACCTCACCAGCGGCTCGCGTTTCGATCTGGCCGACGATTTTTTCCTGGGTGACAGTGCCAGCAACACCGGCACCTTCAACATCGACGCCAGCAGCACCCTGACCGCCACCCAAGGCGCGATCCGCCCCTACACCGCCGGGCAACTGGCGACACTCAACAACGCCGGGGTAATCGACCTGACTTCCGGCAGCGCAGTCGCAAGCGACACCCTCAGCGTCTACGGCAACTACGTCGGCAACAACGGCCAGTTGCGGGTGCAGACCGAACTGGGCGGCGACGGCTCGCCCAGCGACCGCTTGGTGGTGTCCCAGGGCGCCATCAGCGGCAACACCCAACTGGCTGTGACCAACCTCGGCGGCCTGGGCGGGCTGACCCGGTCCGACGGCATCGAAGTGGTCCAGGCCCTCAACGGCGCCACCAGCACCAGCGACGCTTTTGCCCTGCGAGGCTCGCTGTCTGCCGGCGCCTACGAGTACTACCTGTTCAAGGGCGGCGTGAGCGCAGGCACGGAAAACAACTGGTACCTGCGTTCATCGGTGGTCGCCGTGCCCGCACCAGTCGAGCCGCCCGCGCCACCGGTGGTCGTCCCGCCGGTGGCGAGCCCGCCCATCGTTGCCGCCGCACCCACCGTCAGCCCCGACGAACCCCCGGTCGAGCCACCCACCGCGACACCGGTCGCCCCGGCGGATCCTCCGGCGGCGCCTACGCAACCCGACACCCCGGCAGCCACGTCGCCCATCCCGGCCGTCAGCTCGCCGCCCGTTCCACAGGCTGTCGCGGGCGCCGCGCCGATTCCACTCTACCGCCTCGAAGTACCGGTCTACTCAGTCGTCGTGCCCGCCGCCCAACTCATGATACTCACGGCACTCGGCACCTTTCACGAGCGCCAGGGCGATCAAAGCCTGCTCGGCGAAACCGGCGCCGTTCCCGCAGGCTGGGCGCGGATGTACGGCGGCGATATGAAGAAAAGCTGGTCAGGCACCGTGTCTCCACGCCTCGACGCCTCCAACCAGGGCTACCAGATCGGCCACGACCTCTACAGCGCCACCACCGAAAGCGGCCAGACCCAACGCATCGGCCTGTTCGTCGGCCAAAGCCGACTGCGCGGCGACGTCGACGGATTTGCCGAAGGCTTCCAGCACCGCAAGGCCGGCCACATCAAACTCAACGGCGACCACTTCGGCGCCTACTGGACCCTTGTCGATCCTCAAGGCTGGTACCTCGACGCCGTCGCCATGGGCACCCGCCTGGACGGCAGCAACCGCTCGGATCGCGGCGTCAAACTCGACACCGAAGGCCACGCCGTCACCCTGTCCCTTGAAGGCGGCTACCCGATCCCGGTTTCCGAGCACTGGGTGGTTGAACCACAAGCCCAACTCATCCACCAACGCATCGACCTCGACAAACAGAACGACGGCATCTCCGACGTCTCCTTCGACTCACAGCCCTACTGGACAGGACGACTCGGCGCACGGCTAAAAGGGCGATATCTGATCGACAACCTGCCAATCGAACCCTACCTGCGGACCAACCTCTGGCACAGCTTCGGCGGCAAAGACACCACGACCTACAACGGCCTGGACCGGATCAAGACCGAGCACAAGGCGTCGTCGATGGATGTGGGCATGGGGGTGGTGGCGAAGGTGTCGGGGAATGTGAGTGTGTATTTGACGGCGGACTATGCGGCGAATCTGGACAGCGAGGCGCTGGAAGGGGTGAGCGGGACGCTGGGGGTGAGGGTGAGTTGGTGAGCGTACACGGGGCGCTGCCGCCCTCGCGGGCGACGCGCAAACACCGCCTTACTGCTTGACCACCGGGTAGCAGGCGTCGCCCCAGAGTGTGTCGGGGTTGTCGAGCATCAGCAGGATAATCAGCGGCACCAGCTTGCCGAGCAGGCTGGAGCAGTCGCGCAACTGGGAGCGGTTGACGCTGCCCTCCCAGGTCGCCCCGCCGTGCATCACCTGGTTACGCAAGGTGTAGATGCGGTTGAACATCACGCCCAGCACCTTGGCCGTGTCGCGGTTGGCCAGCGCCGTCTGCGCGTTGCGCTTGCCGCTGCGCAGGCGCTCTTCCCACGTGGCTTCGGTGATCTTGCCGTTCTGGAAATCCCAGAAACTCTGGAACACATAAGGGTTGTCCAGCAGGGCGCGAATGCTTCCCGGGAATTCCGACCACACCAGTTTCTCGATCAGGTGTTCGCTGTCCAGCACGCAGAGCTTTTGCAGAAACGCCTTGAACGACTCCTGCTCGGACAGCCGATGCTGCTCGTCGATGTCGGTCGCATAGGCCGCGTTGAAAGCGATCCACAGGAAGATGAAACGGCCATCGACGTCTTCTGCCTGCTCGGCGCGGTTGAGCCAGCTCAGGGCCCGATGCACGCGCAGGGCGAGGTTGGGGTGGTGCGCATCGCGCTCGTTGCGGTGGCGGGTTTTGAGCGACTGGTAATCCATTCCGGGAAGATTCCTTAAACGCAGAAGTGTCTAGCCCTATCGGCCGCAGACCGCCGCGCTTGAGCCGTCGCGGGCATCCATGGCGGTACGTGGCTGGGCAAGGTGTGGCCAGATGCTACTGCGTTTAATGCCGACGATCCATCTGCGATTCGACAGCTACCGCAGTTTGCGCACGACACAAAATGACGCGCCACTGCGAATAATGGCACTCATCGAATGATGAATCAGAAGGCTGTCCGAATGAGCCCTGCCGAGAAAGTGTTCCAGATGCTGGACACGCTGTTGCCTGATCCCCAGGCCATGCGTTTTATCGATTCCACCCGGGCACCCGCTACCCGCCCGAGCATTGGCATGCCGTCGTTGCGCGTCTTCAAGCCGGCCACGTGCGAGACATTCACCTACCACAGGTTGCAAGCGCCCAGCCCGCTGGCAACCATGACCGACCCTGCGCTGCTGGGCTTTTTGTACCGCTCGTTGCGCGATGACGCGCTCGCTTC
This sequence comes from Pseudomonas sp. NPDC090203, assembly GCF_044746765.1. NCBI lineage: Bacteria > Pseudomonadati > Pseudomonadota > Gammaproteobacteria > Pseudomonadales > Pseudomonadaceae > Pseudomonas > Pseudomonas sp. NPDC090203. The sequence continues at coordinate 55,976 of NZ_JBIVCV010000008.1, read as the reverse complement.
CGATCCCGACGCCCTCAACGATCTGGGCTGGCTGTGGATCAACGGCAGCCGCACGCCCCAGGACACCGTACTGGCGCGACGCCTGTTCAAACTCGCCTACGTGCTGGGCTCGGCCGAAGCCGCGTTCAACCTGGCAGAGCAGGCCCTTCACGGGCGAGGCATGCGGGTGGATCAGGATTTGGCCGTCAGCTACTACGAACAGGCCTACGAGCGCGGCATCGTCCAGGCCGCGCGGGCCTTGGGGCGACTGCACGAGCAGGGCGTGGCAGGGCAAGCGCCGGATTGTCGCCAGGCGTTGCAGTGGTATCGACGGGCTGCTGAACATGCATTCGTGACAGGAGAGAAATGCTATGGGTATTGAGGCTTGGCTGACGCTGGCCATGCTGTGCGTGATTCTGGCGCTGCTGTCGGCGTTGTACCTGCAATGCCGCAAGTGCTGGCGCCTGCTGACGCATTGGCAGGACACCCCGTTCGGCGGCAAGACGCGGCCGGGCAGGCATGCCGAGGAAAACCGCGAACTGAAATCGGCGCTACGGGCCCACAAGGCGCACGTCGCCCAGTTGCAGCGCAAGGTAGAACTGCTTCAGGCCCTCGTGCCTGCTGCCTGAGACAATTGAATTGACCACCCCCGCGTGGCGGCCACGCGGGACCAAGGAGCGATGAGATGCCCGTAAGACCCCACCCCTTTACCTTCACCTGCGACCGTTGCGGCTGGAAGAAAACCATCGCACCCCGCAGCGACGCCCTGGGCCCAGGCGAATGGTGCGACCGTTGCGAGCACTGCGGCAGCACGTCATTGAGCTTCAAGACCGCAGGCGTGATCGACCGCACCCTGGCCCAGTGGTTTGCACGGCTGCGTCGATAGGCAGCCTGCCGATGCCGCGCAATCATCCGCGTGGCACCAGAATTACAGCGAGGCCGCCTCGACGGCCTCATCGGCATAGGCCGCCGCCGCACGGCGCAAGGTGTCGCCCACGTGCCGGCGCAAGTCCGCCGGCTCCTGCACCACCAATGCGTCACCCAGAGACAGAATCCACCACTGCAACTGCCAGGTATTGCTCACCGTCGCCTGCAACTCGAAACCGTTGGCCAGCGCCTCCAGTATCATGTCCGCGCTCAACGGCGTCTCCCGGATCAGACGTGCCTGATGCTCACTCACCCAGGCCTTGAAACGAATCTTCTCCGGCTTGCCGAACTGCAGCGCATCACTGTCCAGATAACCCTGCAACTCGAACGAATCCAGCCCCTGACACGGCGTGTCCAGCGCCGTGACCGCACGAAAGCGATGCACCGCGAACTGACGAATGTCAGTGTAAGGCGCAGCCGTGGCAATGAGGTAAGTGATCAAACCACGCTGCACGATTGCCAGCGGGTTGAGCGTCAACTCGCTTTCTTTATTGGTGTGCGCCGAATAGTACTGACAGTGCAGCTGCTGCTCGCTGATCACCGCATGCTGCAACGCCTCCAGAATATCGGCACGAATCTCCGGCGCCCGCAGATTGAAATCCGGCCGCACACTGGCCACCTTGTCCGGCCAGCGCGCCGTAGGATTACCCTCGCCCAGCCCCTTGAGCTTCTGCCGGGCGTGCTCGAAACGCGGCTCCAGCACACTCAACATACTGCCCGGCAACAACGGCCGCACCGCATCCTCCACCAACGCCAGACTCACCGCCTCCGTCAGCGTGATCCCCTGCAACTCCACGCTCACACCCGGCTGCCAATACCAGCCAAACGGCGTACCACCGTCATTGCACTGCAACGGAAACACCGACGACAGATCCCGCAAATCCCGCTCGACACTACGCCGACTGATCGAATAACCGGCGGCGGTCAGGCGAGCCAGCAATTCGGTGACCGTGATGCCAGGGGAACGCTTGGGGAGGTGCTGCAACAGCTCCCACTGGCGGCTTAGGGCGGTGTGGATTTTGGCTGAGGGCACGGGAGTCTTCCTTTCAATGTTGATGCTGGCTGCGGGCCAGCTAAAAATTCCTTCGTCTGCCTATCGGCGATACCCCGGCAACCTTTAACCACCTGGTGCACGGCTACGCGATTGACCCCGACGCAATTTGTCGCGGTTCAACGGCATGGTGTAAGCACATTGCAAACAGAGGAATGGGGCATGGTTAAGAATGTGCTGGCGGCGGTCGGGTTGGCGGTGGTGTTGAAGGCCGGGTTTGATGCGTATGTGGAGTACCGGCGGATGGAGCGGGAGAATGAGGCGTTGAGGCAGGCGGCGATGGGGGAGTGAGACCTGCTCTGAGGGTCGAGTGGTGCTGTCCCTGAAAGAGGCGGCGCGTCGAATGACGTTCAAGTTCCTGGCTGAAAACCTGTGTCGTTAATGGCAGTTTGCAATTGGTGCCTAAAGGTTTTCGGATCCAAACCGATGTATTTTTAATGCGTGAAATATGGGCGCACACACGTGGCGCGGTGACGGAGACGAATCTATGGCAAGTATGGAAACGCGGTTCGAAGAGCAGTTCGACAATGAGATGGCTCAGGTCAAAAAACCCAACCTGATGATCGTTGGCGGAACCGGGGTGGGCAAAAGCAGCCTGATCAATCATATCTTCGGCAAAGCCATTGCCAAGGTGGGTACAGGGCAGCCGATCACTCGCGGCTGCGACCGCTACGAGGATCCCAAGGTGCCGTTGGTTATCTTCGATACCGAAGGTTACGAGGTAGCCGAAGGCAAAGCGTCGGCGGGCAATTTTCGGGAAAAAATCATCCCTGAAATCAAGAAGCGCAAAAGCCAGGCCCTGAATGAGCAAATCCACCTCATTTGGTACTGTCTGTCAGTTGCCAATCACCGCATCACTGATTTTGATCTGGACAACCTGAGGTTGATCACTGGTGAACTGGATGTACCGGTGGCCGTTGTCCTGACGCAATGCGACTCCGAGCCAGTCGACGAACAAGGTAATGGTCTGACTTCCCAGGCGTTTCGCAAAGTCCTGCGCGAAAACGGAGTGAGCTGCAAGGTTTTCGAGACCTGTGCCGAAAATCCCAGCCATGATCCAGAGCTGAAGCTGGACCTTGAAAAACTGATCGACTGGTCCAGCGCATCGCTCAAGGATGATTCGTTGCGCCAGTCGTTTATCGCCGCGCAAATTGCCTCGCTCCCTGCCAAACGCAGCGAGGCCATGACCATCATCATGACCTACAGCGCCACGACTGCCACCAGTGCCGGTCTCAATCCGGTGCCGATGTCCGATGCATTGCTCATCGTGCCTCAGCAGATCGCCATGGCCGCCTCGCTGGCCAAACTCTATGGTTTCGATTCGATGGGCGAAATCGCCGTAAGTATGCTCAAGGGGCAGATCCTGAGTTTGATGGGGCGCCAGTTGGCAGCCAGTCTTACCAAGTTCATCCCAGTGCTGGGGCAGGTCATCAATGCGGGCGTGGCGGGGGTCATCACCGGCGGACTGGGACTGGCTTTGGTGGAGGTATATGAGCGTGCCATCGATGGCTATCTGAAAACCGGCAAGTCGCCGGACTGGACCAAGTTACTGTCCAGTGAGCTGTTCATGCAGGCTTTCAGCAGCGGGTTGAGTAAGTGGAAGTCGGGTAAAGCCTGATCCCTGCTCGTGCACGCCAAGGGCTGGGGAGGCGCGAACCGCCGCGCTTTCTCCCCAGGCTTTCTACGATTACAGCTGTTCAGGGTTTTCAAGTTAATGGATCAGTTCGCAATCAATCTCATCGTGTTGGGCAAAAGTGGCGTAGGCAAAAGTAGCTTCTGCAATTACCTGTTCGACAAGCCCGGCCTATTTGAGACCGGAAGTGGCAAGCCTGTCACCACGTGGGAAAAAAATTTCCAGTCGCATACTTTTGAGCACAAGATGCACTTGTTGAATGTGTTCGACAGTGTGGGTTTGGAGGCTGACAACCACACACGGTGGCTAGAACAGTTTGACCGCTTCATGCACGAGCGACGTGCACGGCCCATGCAGCCGGAAACCTGGATACATGGCGCTTTTTATGTCATTAACGCCAGCTCCGCACGGCTTGAGCCCGTGGACTTGTCCTTGATCAGAGTGATCGGCCAGGATGAGCGAATCCCCCTGCAAGTGATCCTGACCAATGCTGATGTGGCAGGGGACAAAGTCGAGGCCCTGACGCGGGAAATTCATAAACAGTGCCCAGGTGTGGCGGTAACACCTCTATGTTCCGTGTCGATTCGCAAGCGCGGTGGCCAGTCGACGCAGGCGTTCGGCCGTGAAGAAGTGCTTGCTCTGTACCTTGAGCAATCTCACGCCTTTCTGAGCAAGCGCCTGGCGGCGATGAGCTGCTTGAACTTCAAGCGTCTACTCACCGACATGCGTAATGCAGTGGTTCGCAAGATTGAGCAGGCGGATCTGAGTCTGTTGAAAATCGCCGATCTTGATCTGGACAGCGAGATTGAACTACCCAACTTTGACGAGCTGCTCGGCGACCTGCAAGGCTTTGATGATTACCTTTCGTCCTTCGGGTTTGTCGGGGACTGGGAAACCAGCGATGAGTTGGAAAGCACGATGACTCGTGCATTCGACGACTTCCAGGCCGAGATGGAGGGCCGATTCAAAGAGATAGAAGACGGGTTTGAGTCGGACAGCCTTCTAAGTAAAGTGGGTGCGCTCTATGAGATGGCAAAAATTATACTGACCTTGAAATCGACTCTGATCGGTTGGTTTGACGAGGGCTTTGGTCGGGTGAATGCTGAGCTCGACCGATTGTTCGTCAAGTACGCCGAGCAAGACCAATTCTTTGCCCGCTGCCTTCCGCTGTCCGGCGTGGTTATCAAACCCAAGTTGTTTGGCATTTTCTAACCCAGGTGCTGCTGCGCTGCCAGTCCTCTCGCTACGCAGCGCTTGCCAACCGCTCTGTTCGAGCAGTTCTACCCGGGCTGCTCGCTCGGCGTCTGAAGATGCTGAAAGTGTTCTGCAGGGTATGTGCGAGTTCGATCAATAGACTGAACTCGCTTCTCCTCGTGTTGAACGGGTCTGATCAGGCAGCAGGGGCGGCGCAGATCGTTTGGGCGAGCGCCAGTACCTGCAACTGTTTGCACCCATCCTCGTTCATCTTGACGTACGCGTCCCACGTCATCGTCTGCTGATAGTGGAGCGCGTATTGCCGATCAACGCGGCAGATATCCGGTCGGTCGTCATAGATGCGACACGCGCCCTCGACTTCATCAAGGTGCCGGCATGCACCATCGCCGCGGTCCATCGCGGCGGTTTCAGGAAGCAGGTTCACCCGCCGGCAGCACTCCATGCACCGGTTGCAGGCGAATGCCCGAGGAGTTTCAGGCATATTCGTCCATGGCAGCCTGGCATCTCACCAGACGTTCACGATCTTCGCTGAGGCCGCGTTGATTCTGGCTGAGGCTGCCGCGCAGGCTTTGCAGCTTTTCCTTGATCTCGGCAAAGCTGGCTTTCAAATGGGTATCGACAACCGAGTTGAGCGATTGAGAGAACTCCCAGGCCGTTTCCTCACCGAATGCCTGAATGGCCTGGTCACGACGCTCCCGCTCCTGGGCTTCCCGTTGGGCCTGTTGATTCAATCGCTGCTGCTCTGGGTCGCCGGCGAAAGCCGAATACAGTGTGCTGCCCACCTGGAAGGCGATACCGATGACCGGGATGACCTTGCCGATGATCTGCTCGGCCATCTTTCCCATCGTTACGGGGCCGATGCCCTTGAACAGGGTAGGCAGCCACTCCTTGCCGACCTTCAGCACACTGACCACATGTTCAGCCTTCAGCAGGCCACTTGCCTGGCGCACACCCGATTCAAGCAGGGTCAGGTCGATACCGGACGATGCCGGCCCCTGAGCCGTTTCATTGCCCTGCGCATCGAGGTCCGGCGCAGCCTGGCCATTGTAGGCCTGGGGCTGGATTCGTACTTCGCGGATGACCTCTTCGAGCATTTCGGAAGCGTCCAGGCCCAGGCGGGTAAGGGCTTCTTCAAGCTCGGTGCACACCTCGTGGTTCGCCTGGCCGATGATTTGCTCGATCTTGGCTTGCGCGCCGTCGCTGTTGAGGTGCAGTGCATTGATCGTGCTCTTGCTGATATAGGCCGCCTTGGCTTCGATCAGTGATTTCAAGCCACGGCGGATATCGAGTTCTCGACGTGCAATGTCTGCGTAGAAAGTGTCCAGGCGCTTGATCGAGGCGTAGTCTTGCTGCTCATCCAGTGCATCCACGGTCTCCTGGATGAAACCGCGCAGTTCGGTGGCGACCCGTGCAACGATTGCCTTTTGTTCGACCGATGCGAAGAACTCGGCAAGTGCGCTCTCGAATTTCGGGAAGCCCGAACTGTTCAGCAGATTCTGCTTGTTCTCCAGTTTTGCCTTGAGCGCAGAGCGGGCGTTCACATCGACGATCGGGATGTGATCCAGTAGCTGCCGGGCGCCTGCCTTGAGCTGGATGCGCTCGCGCAACTCATCCTTGACCTTCGCAAGATCGATCGGATCAAAGCGGTTTTTGCAGTTGAGCACCAGGAAGATCATTTTGCCTGCCAGCACGAGCTCAAGCAGTACATCGAGGGTCTTTTCTTCTTCAACGACGCCTAGCGGGTTGACGACGAACACCACGACATCCGACTGAATCAGCTGCTCGCGAGTGATTTCTTCGTGCTCAAGTGGCGCGTCGATACCGGGTGTATCCAGGACTTCGAAATCGCCCCAGCGATAGCCTTGTACCCGCGCAGTCTCGGGCACATCAGCCACTGCAGCCAGCTCCTGGCCGAGAAGGGCGTTGATCAAGGTGCTCTTACCGGCGTTGTAGACGCCATACACCATGATGGTCGCACCGGCTTGGGCCTTCTTCGCCCGAGTCAACTCGCGAATGCTGGCGATGTCGTTCGGGTTGTAGGTTTCGCACAGCGGATCTACTTCGTCGTAGAGGGCCAGCAACTGTGTCATCGGACCTGGTTTTGTCATTGCACGGTGCTCGTTTCTAGAGTGTTGAGAGCCTGGCGCAGGCGCTGCATTTCGATGGTCAGGACCTGACAGTATTCGAGCATGGAGTCGCGATGGGGCTCGTAGATGCCCAGCACTTGCTCGTTCAGATAGGTGGGCAGCGCGTTCGCGTACTGCTCGATTGCAATCTGGCGTTGCTCTTCGAGGTTATCGCCGACGACCACGTTGTGTTTGGCCATGATGGCCTCTGCGCTTCGTCCGATCATGCTGGCAGCGCCACCAAGGGAAGCCCCTGCTGCAGCGCCCGCAGGGCCGCCGACGAAGAAACCGATGGTGCCGCCAATGACGGCGCCGGCGGTCCCCCATGCAGCTTTGGTACTGCTCCGGGTGCCGCTCATGTATTCCTTCTCGACCGTGACTTCCTGATAGTCCGGAATCGCACCGAGGCGGCTCATGTCGAAGGCGCGTTTCAGCGCATTCTGCTGCGTTTCACCAATGGTCTTCATTGCCTCACTGGTCAGTTGGCCGACAACCTTGGCCAACTGCTCCTGCAACTGCGCTTGAACGTTGGCAGGGCGAGGGCCGTTGAACAGTTGATTGATGAAACTGCGCATCTGCGTCGTGCCTTTCTGGCCGAGCATGTGCAGTTCCCGCTCCACCGTCTGGTCCTGTTTCTGGATCTGCTCTTCGAATGATTCGGTCAGTTCCTTGATCAGGCCCAGATCGTCGTTGGTTTCCTTGACGGCCTTGCGCAGGTTGTTCAGCGGCGTGTTCAGCTTGAGCTGCAAACCCTGGCCCTCAGAAAGGGTCTTGAGGGTCTGGAACAATGTTCCCAAACCACTTTCCTGCAAGTGCGAAGGATGCCGTTCAGCGAAGCGGGTAGAGATGGGCAGTATGCTGATTTTATCCACAGCATCGTGCTCCATCGCCACGAGGTTGTTAGCGACCTCCTTGATCTGGCGCTGCTGCGTCTCTTTGGATTTCATCAAAACTTCGGTGACGAGCTGCCCGTCGTCATCCTCATCTTCGTCGGTAAGGTCGCTACCGGTCAGCAGGACCATCAGCGAACGCTGGCCGCTCAGCAGGGCGCTGACTTCGCTCATATCCGACTGGCGGCCAGGGGCTTGCGAGTTCATGGTGTAGAGGATCAGGTCCGCCTGATCGACGTACTTGCGCGCAAGGTCACCGTTGGCGCTGTTGGTCGAGTGCAGCCCGGGGGAATCGACCCAGGTGAAGCCCGGCAACTTGAAGCCCTGGATAGAACTGGTGGCCTCGGTTGCGCCCACTCGGAATTGCTCCGAACGGAACGCTTCACCTTCCTGATCACCGCTGGCGACAGAGGTGCGCTCATGGGAAAAGTAAGCGGGTTTCAGGGCGGCCTCTGCTTTCAAATGAGCAGAAGGCTCACTATGTCCCCAGGCCACGTAGTTGCCCAGCGAACTCTTGCCGGACTTGACCTTGCCGTAAACGAATACCAACAGAGAATCGTTGTAATTTTCCCGAAACGCCGCTCCACTGGCCCGCAGCTTTGCGCGTTTTTCCCAGACGCAGAACTGGTCCGTCAGGCGCTGTGCGAGCTGAGCGGCGTCATTTGCAAGCGGGTTCTGCTTGTTGACCGACGCGGCCATGCGTTCCGTATTCTGGCGCATCAGCTCGACGAAGCCTGTGCGCAGCGTATCGAAGCGCTGCTGGGTATCGGCAAGGCTCTGTTTCTTGCTGGAGAATTGCCCCTGCAATTGCTGAAAGACCTGCATCAACTCATCGCGAGTAACAGTGCTCATGGATCGTTTACGCCTGGGCTAGAAGTTGACGTTTGAGCTGCTGTAGCCGCTCGATGCGTTGCTGGGCGGCCTGTGCCTTGGCCAGTGCTGCAAGGTCGCTGGCAGAGGCATCGGCGGGCGCGGTCACGGTTTCAAGCAGATTCATCCCTTGCATGAAGTTCACGACCTGTTCGCCTTCCAGAGCCGGTGACGCCTGGAGGATGGCTTTGACGGTCTTGCCGTAACCGGACGTAGAAGACGCGGTGCTGCGGATACGTTGTTCAAGCTGATCGCCCGTCACACCTTCTAGCGTGAGCCTGGTCATCTTGCTCAAGCCTTCGGAAACCGGATTGTGCTTGTCCGATGTTGCCGCCAGTGTCGTCGCCGCCGCTCTGAGTCCGGTCTTGAGCTGTTCACGGCGCTCCCCAGCAAGCGACCCAACTCGGGCCTTGAGGTTATCGCGTTCACGCTGGCGTTTGGCTTCCTCCTCCTGCTTGCGCCGGTGACTATCGTCGTGGGTCGTCGTGCTGCTGGAAGAGGAGGGGCTGTCATCGGAAACAGCTTTGGCAATGGCGGCTACGGCAGCGACTGCTGCGGCGCCGATCAACCAGGGTAGAGGCATTGCAAGTCTCCTTACTTAAAGGCTCTCGAGTTTTTTGCGGGCTTTCTGCATGTCTGACGTGTGGGTCCTGAACGTCTGACGGGCACCGTCGATGAGTTCGACGAACGCTTTGGCCTTCACTACGTATGGCTCGGTGATCTGCTCGATCAGCTTGATCTCCTGTTCCATCGCCAGGTCGATACGCTGGCAGAGATCAAGTGCCCGGCGCGCCAGGCGTTTTTGTCGTGCTTCTTCCAGCGAGCGGGTGAGGCTTTTCGATAGGGCCTGCAGATGTTCCGTCAGTTGCGGAATCCCGCTTTTGCTGCGCAACCCTTCCTTGTCCTTCTCAACTCCGCTTTTGAAGCGAGTGTTGGAGATAACGAAGCACTCGGGCATGGCACCGAGATGAATCAGAGCCTGACGCTCGATGGTCTGTCTGACGTCAGTCAGATCGGCGTCCTGGAGTTTGTCCAGTTGGCTTATTACCAGCACCACGCGCTCGCCGACATCGTCACCATAGGTCTCGCGCAGCTGATCGAGCAGGGCCACTTCTTCCTCGTCCAGCTCGCCCGGTGGCGCGTGAACGAAAAGCACGACATCAGCGCTGTCGAGCCCCTCGTTGGCCTGCTGAGTGTCACTTGCATCAAAGCCCAGGCCCGGCGTATCGATCAGTACGTAATCATCAAGCTCAAGGGCCTGATTGGTGCGGGTGGTGCGGGTATCCCCCGTCTTGAAATGCTCATCGCTGGCGTGCCCGCTCAACATGTTGAGCAAAGAGCTTTTTCCCGCCTTAACAAGACCCCAGGCGGCGATGCGCGGCTTGGCCGGAGCGGTATCACCGCGCTGGCTGGCGAGCTGCGCGTATTCCGCCTCAAAACCCTCGACCCTTTGTGTTCGATCCATCAACTGCGTCTCCTGTCGCATGCATCACTGTCCAGGCAGCGCTCCTGTGCGCCGCTAAAATTCAGGGCAAGGCCAATGATGTCATATGGCCGCATACTTTGCAGCGTGGTCCAACAGCTTTGCCGGATGCTCTAGTCAGCGCCTTCTAGCCACGCCGAGGATAGATTGCGATAGCCTCGCCGGTTCAAGTGAGCCCCTGCAGGCCAATCAAGAAAACCACTGCCTCAGCGTTTCCTTCGCCCGCGTCACATGCTCATCCTTGATATGGCTCGCCGTCGCAGCCAATGCTGCGCACAGCACGCCGATGTCGTCGGTGTAGCCCACGATTGGCGTCAGGTCCGGAATCACGTCGATAGGCGAGATGAAGTAACCCAGCGCGCCGTAGATGGTGGTCTTGGCCCAGGTCGGGGTGTCTGCGTCGGTGGCGGCGTAGTACATCTTCAACGCAGGTTCCAGAGCCGCTTCGCCGGCGGATTTCGCGTAGTTCTTGACCTTGTCCCAGAACGAGTCGTCCGAGTAGTTCTTTTCAAAAGATTGGTCTGCCATGGTGCTCTCTTCGATGTGTTGTGTTGTTCGAGTGTTGGCGGTGCGGCGTCAGCCGGTGTGGCGTGGGTTGACCGAAAAGCGCGGCATGCGCAACGTCCCTGTGCGTTTAGGAAAGAGTGTCTAAAAGAGTGTTTCGGCCTGGATCCAATAAAGTTGAGTCCTTGAGTTAGCCGCTCGATCGCCCGGAATCAACCGATCAAACTCCTGCCAGCAACTGCGTCCCGCCATGGATCATCAACCCTGCAAGGCCGCCCACCAGCGTGCCGTTGATCCGGATGAACTGCAGATCTTTGCCGACCTGAGCCTCCAGTTGCTCGACCAACTCGTGCTCGTTCCAGGCGTCGATGCGTTCGGCGATGTAGTTGCCGATCTGCGCGCGATAGCGTTCAACCATCGGGCCGGCCGCGATGAGCAATTGCTCGTTGATCCAGCTACGCATCGCCGGGGCCTCGCGCAAGGCTTCGCCCAGCTTCAACACTCCGCTGTTCAGATGCAGGCGAAGGGTGGAGTCGTCGCTGCGGATATCGGTTTCGAGCCAGTTGACCAGATCGTCGACCAGCCCCGTCAGATAACCATGAAGCGCTGGATGCTGAACCAACTGCGCCCGCAGTTGACTGGCGCGCAGGCGAAACGCCGGGTCCTCTTTCAGCTTCTCGATCAACGTGTGCAGTTGCTCATCGAAAGCCTTGCGCAACTCATGCTCGGGGTCCGCGTTCACCTCACTGATGACCGTGGAAATCTTCCTGACCAGCTTGTCCGAACTCCAGTTACCCGCCATGCCACTGAACGAAAACTCCTTGCCGAACACGCTGAACCGCAACACATCCAGCTCCGCCGCGATCATCTGCGCAATCCGCTGTTGCGTCGCCTCGCTCTGCATCATGGCGTCCACCTTGTCGAGGACGCCCTCCAGCACCTCCTGAGCCCGGCCGTCATCGGTCAGCACCTCCAGCAACTGCCCACTCATACGCGCCAGATCCACCTGCTCAAGCCGAGCCAACGCCGTCCCCCGCACAAACTGCCGCACCCGCTCATCCCGCAAAGCCCCCACTCCATGCCCCGCCAGACTCACCGCCAAACCGGACAGTTGCGTCGCGTTAGCAGGAACAGACAACCACTGCGACACACGCCTGGCCGCATCGAACTCACTGACCTTCGCCAGCACCTGCTCACGGGACAGAAAGTGCGTGCAGATGAAATCACCCAGGTTTGCCCCGATCCGAGCCTTGTTGCGCGGGATGATCGCCGTATGAGGGATCGGCAGGCCCAAAGGACGGCGGAACAGCGCCGTGACGGCGAACCAGTCAGCAATCGCACCGACCATGGCCGCCTCGGAGAAGGCTTTTAGGTAACCGGCGAAGGTCGGGTAGATTTGGGTGAGCTCTAGCGCGGTGATGTAAAGGCAGGCGGCGATCAGGAGCAAGCCGCTGGCAACTGCTTTCATTCGGGCCAGAGGGGTTTGTGGTTTGAACATCGATGGTCCTTGGTGCGGGTGGGGGCGTTTTAGATCCGTTGATCGTTACGGCGTGTCAGTGATCTCTCCTGACCTCTCGGATGGTGCTCGGGCAGTTCGAAGACTGGGTATCTGAATGGTGCTCATCGAGCGGGTTAGGCTGGGGCGGCTGATGGTGGAGAACAGCATGGGTGCTAGCATCAGGCAGGTGTATCAGGTAAGGCAACTGGACAGCGAATAATTCGCAGCCGGGCGAGGGGGCGTGCTCGATCCGGCAACTTTTGTATTCGGCTCGCTTGTGTTTGAGGAATTACAGGCACAAAAAAAGACGTCCGTGGACGTCTTTATTTGATCATTTGGGCCGGGGTGATCTGAACCAATTGCGCAAGCTTTTGATAAAAAAATTAATTTAGAACTGTAGTTTTAGCTTGGAATACCATTTGGCATTCCTCGAGAAATCTCATTTAGCTGAACTACCCGTTTGCATTCAATCTTACGACCGCCTTGTGCGCGCTCCGCTAATACGAAGCATAGGTGACTGCTGGGGTCCAGACCTTTGCGAGTGAAGCTCGTGCTGGTAGACTTCAGCCGATTTAAAGCGACTATGGAAGTGTTAGGCTGGTCTATGAGCACCGAACCTTGGGTTACTGCTGAGCAGGTCTCCCTTCATTTGGGGGTGGCCAAAGATACGGTCTATCGCTGGCGTGAGCGGCGGGGCATGCCGGCCCATCGCATTGGCAGACTCTGGAAGTTCCAGCTCTCCGAGGTGGATGAGTGGGTACGCGCTGGTGGGGCGGATGATGCCTCCGAAACCGCACCGCAACACAATTAGCGCACTGCATAAGGATGAGCACTTCTAATGGTTTTCAGTGAAGATTCGCGAGTCAAGATCCCCTGCATCTTGCACATGATTCGCCTAGGATACAGCTACCTCTCCCTGAAAGACGCCTCATGGGATGAGCAAACCAATATCTTTCCGGCGCTTTTTTGTTCTTCTTTGGCCAGAATCAACCCTGAAGTGGAGGCAGATGACATCGACCGGCTGCTGGCCGAAGCCAAGCTCTTGTTAGATTACGAGGACCTCGGTCAGGCCTTCTTCAATAGGCTCACCGCGCGCTCTGGCCCCCGTCTGATTGACTTCGAAAACTTCGACAACAACAGCTTCCACGTTGTGACCGAGCTGCCATACCGAAATGGTGATGATGCGTTCCGGCCCGACATCACCCTGCTTATAAATGGCATGCCGCTGGCCTTCCTCGAGGTCAAGAAGCCTAACAACCGCGAAGGCGTGCTGTCCGAGCGCAACCGCATCATCAAGCGCTGCCGCAATCTGCGCTTCCGTCGTTTCATTAACATTACCCAGTTGATGGTTTTCTCCAACAACATGGAGTATGAAGACGGCTCGCCGCAGCCAATCGAAGGCGCCTTCTATGCCAGCCCTTCGTATGACTCGCCAATCTTCAACTACTTCCGTGAAGAGGAAGCGTTGAATCTGGCCGAGTTGCTGGCTGCAGAAGATGACGACATCGAGAACACAGTGCTGCGCGACAATAATCTCAACGTTATCAAACACAGTCCGGAGTTTCTCAGCAACAAGGATCCCGACGCGCCGACCAACCGTATCTGCACATCGCTGTTCAGCCGTCAACGCTTGGCATTTCTGTTGCGTTTTTCGCTCGTCTATGTGAACGAGGCCGACGGCCTGCAAAAGCATGTCATGCGATACCCGCAGCTTTTCGCCACTAAGGCCATCGAGAAGAAGCTCGACGCTGGCGTACGCAATGGCATCATTTGGCACACTCAGGGAAGTGGCAAGACCGCGCTTGCTTACTACAACACCCGCTTTCTGACGGAATATTTTCAGCGTCAGGGCATTATTCCCAAGTTCTATTTCATCGTCGACCGGCTCGATCTGCTCACCCAGGCCCAGCGCGAGTTTTCCGGGCGCGGGCTGATCGTACACAGCATCGACAGTCGTGAAGCCTTCGCTCGCGATATCAAGGCCACGCAGGTGTTGCACAACCACAGCGGCAGGTCAGAGATCACCGTGGTCAACATCCAGAAATTCCAGGATGACCCGGACGCGGTGCGTATCGAGGATTACGACGTCAACATCCAGCGCGTCTACTTCCTTGATGAGGTGCACCGCAGCTACAACCCGCAGGGCAGTTTCCTCGCTAACCTCAGCCAATCAGACCGCAGCGCCATCAAGATTGGCCTTACCGGCACCCCCTTGTTAGGTGATGATCGCAATTCCCGGGCCTTGTTCGGTGACTACATCCACAAGTACTACTACAACGCATCTATCGCAGACGGCTACACCCTGCGACTGATCCGTGAAGAAATTGCCACCAACTACAAACTGGTGCTTCAGGAGGCGCTGGCTGCTGTAGAACTGAAACAGGGTGATATTGAACGCAAGCTTGTCTACTCTCACCCGAAGTTCGTCGAGCCTATGCTCGAATATATCGTGCGTGATTTCGAAAAGAGCCGCGGTGCGCTGGCCGACGCCAGCATCGGCGGTATGGTGATCTGCGACAGCGCCGAACAGGCCCGGCAGATGTTCGAGATATTCAACGACGTTCACGCCAAGCAGGGCCAGCCCAGCTCCAACCTAAAGGAATCCTCGCAAGCCTTGATCACCGCCGCGCCGCCCGGTAGCTACGCCGCTCGCAGACTGCAGGAAAATCGCGTCAAGACTGCCGCACTGATCCTGCATGACGTAGGGAGTAAGGAAGAGCGTAAGCAATGGGTGGAAGACTTCAAGGCAGGCAACATCGACCTGCTATTCGTCTACAACATGCTGCTCACCGGCTTCGATGCCAAGCGCCTGAAAAAGCTCTACCTAGGTCGAGTGATCCGTTCGCACAATTTGCTGCAGGCGCTCACACGTGTCAATCGTACTTACAAGGATTTCCGCTACGGCTACGTGGTCGATTTCGCCGACATCCGCAAGGAGTTCGACGCCACTAACAAGGCCTATTTCGACGAGCTGCAGGCCGAGTTGGGCGACGAGGTCGAGCACTACTCCAATCTGTTTAAATCCGCTGAAGAAATCGCCGAGGAAATCGAACAGATCAAGGACATCCTTTTTAGCTTCAACATCGAGAACGCCGAGGAGTTCTCGCGGCAGATCATCCAAATTCAGGATCGCGCTACGGTGCTGGCGCTCAAGAAGGCACTGGCCGACGCCCGGATCCTTTATAACCTGATTCGCCTGCAGGGCGACTACGCACACCTGCAGCAGCTTGATTTCCAGAAGCTCAACCAGCTTTACCGCGAAACCTGCAACCACCTCGATATGCTCAACCTGAAAGAGAGCATCGAATCCAGTTCCGATACCGCCAACCTGCTCAACGTGGCGCTGGAAGATGTGCTGTTCATGTTCTCCAAGATCCGGGAAGAAGAGCTGGTACTGGCTGACAAACTCAAGAACACCTTGCGTCAGACCCGTGAAGCTCTGGTCGACAATTTCGACCAGCAAGATCCCAAGTTCATTACGCTCAGAGAAGAGCTGGAGCGATTGTTCAAGAAAAAGAAACTCAGCGAGGTCAGTCAGGAGGAAATGACTGCCAACATCGGCGCACTCAACGCGATTCACGAACAGGTCAAAGAGCTCAATCGGCAGAATAATCAGCTGCGCGCCAAGTACCAAGGTGACGCAAAATACACCCGTATCCACAAGCGTCTGCAAGAGCGCGGCGGCCTCACTAAAACGGAACGCCGTCTGTTTGAGGCGCTTTCCGGAGTGAAACAGCAGGCCGACGAACAGGTGTTGCAGAACACTCAGCTAGTGAACAACGAAAGCTACTTTGAAGGGATGATGATGCCGCTGGTGATTGGCGAGTTTCAAGGTCGCCAGAAAATTCAGCTCACTCCAGGCGCTTCTCGCACCATCAACCAATTGGTGGTGGCCGAATACATCAATGAATTTGCCTCAGGCACTCGAATAGGAACACCCACGTGGTAACGCAGGAATTTGAGCAACGCACTCGCCGCCTCATTGACAGTCTTAAAAAAACTTGCGCAGACTATGGTCTGGGCAACGATGGTAATGAATTCAAGATCATAACCCAGGTTTTTCTCTACAAATTTCTCAACGACAAGTTCACTTACGAAGCAAAAAAAATTCGTCCCGAGCTGAGCCAAGCCCTCACTTGGGAGCAGGCCATAGCCAGTCTTAGTGCTGATGAGTTGGAAATGCTGCAATTGCAATTGGGGCCAGACACCCCACGATTGAAGCCTGAGCACTTTCTCGCTCATCTCTTCCGCCAGCAGAATGAGCCTGAGTTCGCTAAGCTGTTTGACGACACCCTGCGTGACATCGCCATTACCAACAATGACATCTTCGCAGTGAAAACAGATGGTGGTGCCAAGGTCACGTTGTTTGATCGTGTCAGCGAATACATCTCCGACCCGTCCAAGCGTGACAATTTTTGCCGCGCACTGATCAACAAGCTGGTGGAGTTCAGCTTCGAGCGCATCTTCACCCAGAAGTACGACTTTTACGCTGCGCTTTTCGAGTATCTGATCAAAGATTACAACAATGATAGCGGCGGTAAGTACGCCGAGTACTACACCCCCCATGCGGTGGCGAAGATCATGGCCGCCATATTGGTACCAGAGAGTGTGCGCGGCAAAATCAGGAACGTGAGCTGCTACGACCCTTCCGCCGGCTCCGGCACCCTATTGATGAACATCGCCCATGCCATCGGCGAGCAGCGCTGCAGTATCTATTCGCAGGATATCTCGCAAAAGTCATCCAGCCTGCTGCGCTTGAACTTGGTCCTCAATAATCTAGTGCACTCCATCCCCAACGTCATCCAGGGCAACACCATGGCCCACCCCTACCATCGGGAGGGTAAGGCGCTTAAAAAATTCGATTACATTGTCAGCAATCCACCGTTCAAGATGGACTTCAGTGATTTTCGTAATGAGCTGGACAGCAAGGAACATCAGGGACGCTTTTTCGCTGGGGTGCCGAATATCCCTAAACAGGCCGTCGACAAAATGGCTATCTATCAACTTTTTCTGCAGCACATTATTCATTCGCTTAAACCAGGGGGCAAAGCCGCCGTGGTAGTGCCCACCGGCTTTATCACGGCACAAAGTGGCATCGACAGGGCTATCAGGCAGCATCTTGTGGATAACAGAATGCTGGCCGGTGTGGTCTCCATGCCCAGTAATATTTTTGCCACCACCGGTACCAATGTTTCCATCTTGTTTATCGACGCAGCTAATAAAGAGGATGTAGTGCTACTTGACGCCTCCGGCCTTGGCACTAAAGTTAAGGATGGAAAGAATCAGAAGACCCTACTTTCGGAGGCAGAGGAAGACCGCATAATTGCTACCTTTAATGGCAAAGAAGCGGTCGACGATTTCTCGGTGGTGGTTAGCTACGGCCTCATTGCTGCCAAAAACTATTCCCTGAGTGCCGGGCAGTATTTTGAGGTGAAGATTGAGTATGCCGACTTGACCCCGGCACAGTTCGCCGCAAAGCTACAGGGTTTTGCTGACAATCTGGATGATCTATTTAACGAGTCGGCGGGTCTGAAACAGGAAATTAAGAAGCAGTTGGCGGGGTTGCGGTATGAGTAAACCTTCTTGGCCAGAATCCAGTTTAAACTCCCTTTGTTCTCGGATTGGGGATGGGGTTCATGGAACGCCCAGATACGTTGAGAACTCGGAGTATCCGTTCATTAATGGCAATAATTTAAAACAAGGTTTTATTAGGATATTTCCGCAGACGAAAAAAGTAAATCGCTCTGAATTTGAAAAATATTTCATTGAGTTCGACGAGAATACTTTGTTTCTATCCATCAATGGCACCCTCGGTAGCTTGGCAAAATACCGCGGGGAATCTGTCATTCTTGGCAAAAGCGTGGCTTACATTAAGTGCTCAAAAATAGACGTTGATTTTCTTTACTACTACTTGCAGTTAGGGCACATTCAACGGCAGATTTGGAACGTTGCTACTGGCTCAACTATCAAAAATCTGTCTCTTGCATCAATTAGAAATCTTCGGATTCCGACGCCGCCCGCAGCAGAGCAGAAAAAAATCGCTGCGGTCCTCTCCGCCTTGGACGCTAAGATTGACTGTAATAATCGTATCAACGCCCAACTGGAAATGATGGCTAAGACTCTGTACGACTACTGGTTTGTGCAGTTTGACTTTCCCGACGCTAACGGAAAACCCTACAAGTCCGCCGGTGGCAAGATGCGTTACAATGTCACGCTGAAACGAGAAATTCCAGATGGATGGGAGGATAGACAGTTAAGTCAGATTGCAAATATAACCATGGGACAGTCTCCAGTTGGAGAGTCCCTGAATGATTCCGAAGAGGGGGTGGAGTTCTTTCAAGGGTCTACCGATTTTGGCTGGCAGTTTCCGACGGTGCGCCAGTACACAACTCAACCTACCCGTATGGCAAAAAGCGGCGATATATTGCTCAGTGTTCGTGCCCCAGTCGGTGATATGAATATTGCGCACCTAGACTGTTGCATCGGGCGTGGGTTGGCTGCGTTGAATAGCAAGGATGGTTTTGATGGCTTCCTATTTTATGCCATGAAATATTTCAAAACGATTTTCGATAGAAGAAATAGTGAGGGAACCACATTTGGCTCTATAACCAAGGATGATCTGTATTCATTGCCGCTGGCTTATCCTCAAAATAAACTACTCACTGAATATGACAAAGTCGTGACGAAGTATAACCAAATGGTTTTTAAGCGAAGTATGGAGAATCAATACCTCACACAACTCCGCGACTGGCTGCTGCCCATGCTGATGAATGGCCAGGTCGCGGTGGCTTAAAGCGTTCTACGGTGGCTGCAAACCACAAAAGCACATTCGCAGCCTCGTAGCCAAACTTCGCGTTTGATTGGCATGGTCGGCGAGGTGGCGTTTCGGGGTAACGAATAAGGGCTGCTTATCGCTGGTAGTTGCCATCCGAGGATGGCGGTCATGGATCGAATTTGGTCGGTCTTGACTATCAAAATTAGGTCTTCGCTTGGGAAACGAATGTCCAGGATTTTTTCAAGCGGCTAGCAAGCAGCCTTACGGTCAGCAGATAGTAATAGCGGGTCAGCTCGCATCGCCCAGCTAGGCGGTGCTCAAGAAACCAAGCCACATGCTTTCTCTGCCAAGCCCAAGGCGTCTCTAGTTGCCAGCGATCATATATTTCAGCATGGATGAGTTTTGCTTGTCGTAAGTGACGTTGCCGGGTTGCATTAGATCCGGTCAGCACACCAGCCAAGAACAACTCCATATCGAATGGTTTACTCATAGCCGCCCTCCAATGTAGGCAGCGACCACATCGATCCGACCGTGCCCCAACTCATAGCCGATTTGCTTCCGAGCCTCACGATCAAGGCTCCGATCTACCTGGTAACAGTGGCCGCCATTGATAGGCGCGCTGTGTCGGGTGATTTGCTCATAGCGCTCACAAGCGTATGCCGCTCGTAGCTCATGGAAGCCTTTGAGATTGTGGGCATGCAGGATGTCCCGCGCAGGGCGGATGATTTGTAGGAGAAGACTCGAGTAGCTTTCGTGTGACGCAAGCAGGTTGCGGCTACCTGCAGGCGAAATCTGCCGTGTAAACTTAAGTGCATCTCGAACTTGGCCGTCCACCGCAATCCATCGTGGCGCCGAGGCGCCGGCGCGGCCGCCTTTGGTGCCATCCTGAATGTTAATCCTGCCTTGGGCGTTAGCCTCACGGCTTAGTCGTGGCAGGTCAGCCAGAATAGCCTCACGTAAGCGCATACCGGTCGCTCGCGCCAACAGTACGATCGCGGCGGCCCGGAACTGATTTTGGCTGCAGAGCGCATCGACGATCTGCTTAACCTGTTCGCGGTCTTGGCCCTGAGGCACTGAATGTCGAACCCCGGTGCGCTGCATACCCAGCGCTTTGCTCGGACTTAGCAGCCTCACGTACTGATCACCGCGCAGCGCCGCCATGGTCCTGTTCACGCTGGATAGCCGGTTTTGTGCAGTGCTGACGGCGAGGTCGCCGCGCCGAACCACGTCGCGCAGATACGTCGCATAGGCGGCCAACACACTTCGATCAATCTGCCGCGCATCATTGATACCGGGCCCGTGTTCGGAGCGGCACCACTTCACGAATGCCAGCCACCGATCACAGTGCGCCTTGACCGTGCCGTAATGACCACCGCCGAACATGGCTTTCAGCGCCTGCAGCCCTGCGTAGCTCAACTGCCTGCCGTAACCAAAATTTCGACCGTCGTGCCTACTCACTATTGCCATGTCGGTCACCTCATCGTTCGTTCTCAGACCCTCGCCCCACGTCATCCCGCCAAGGATGTTGAGTGTTATCAGGGATCAAGGCCCCTGCGACCTGTGAGGATGTCCTCTAACGCGGGACTGGCGGCTCCTTACGTCCGGGAGCAAGGGCATCTCATGATCTGGCCTCCTGAACACCGTTACCGGTGGGCGGGTGGAGGCTGCATTGGTTGACGAGACCAGCGCCGCGAGATCCTGAGCCATGTGCAAGCAGCAATGCGATGACCGGGGCATGGCTGACTGTCAGTCAGCTGCAGTCCATTCCTTGGTCTGCGGCACCATCATCTACATGGCTGTGGCTGGTGGCATCGGCGTTTGTCACGCCGATTGTCATGAGGGGAATTGCCGTTGAGCCATGTGCGATCAGGGCTGCAGCAGTGTCAGGAGCGCCCGTCTCTTTCCAGTGAAAGAGACGGGCGCAGGTTGGCGCACGTGAAATGGCCAAGCGGATAGGCTGCTGCTGAGCAGATGGGTAGGGTGGTTACCGCAGGGGCAACGATATTGAGTTAGCATCCATCACATGGGTAGTGACCGTACGAGCTGCCGGACGCGAATCGTACTTGCGGCTGAACCACCGCAGGAGCGGCGTGACCTTTAAGGTTCGGGTCACCTGGGGTGCTGCCAACTGCAGCGCTTGGAAGCTTCGTTCTAATGGTCGTTGGGGTGGCTGTCAATAGCCGCAAAGCGTTGGAGATTGCGCCAGTTCCTTGCTTTGGCGTGGAGTGGAATTCGGTGGCACTCAGTAGTTGTGTAGCCGATGGTCGCTTTTATAGTGTTAGCCCCTGGATTTGATGTGGGGACGCGAAGCTTCCCCGCATCAAATCCAGGGGCTTAGCCGGAGGGGGCTAGCGCAAGATAAGTAGGCCATTGCCGCCAGTGAACCTGAAGGCGTGCCTTTTGGGACTATTGCCGCAGCGTTACTGGATCGGTACTACGCGATCCCGCGCCACATTGATCGCGCTGGCCGAGAGGTTGCCGGTCGCGGCTTTCTGGATGTATTCACTCCACCAGACCATCATTGGTCGTCGACGCTCGATGTAGTCCGCCCGGTTGTATGCGCTGCGCACCTCATCTTTATCTACGTGCGCCAGCGCGACCTCGATCAGTTCGGGGTCCCAACCATGTTCGTTAAGGATAGTGCTGGCCATCGAGCGCAGCCCGTGGCTGACGAGCCGATCCTGGAAGCCCATCCTTTTAAGCGCCATGTTCGCCGTCTGGCTATTGGCATGGGTACGGGGATTCCGGTCAGATGGAAACACGTATTCGCGGTTGCCGCTGAGTGGCCGGACCGTGGTCAGCAATGCAAGTGCTTGGTCTGTGAGCGGGATCGCATGGGGTCGGCGTTTTTTCATACGCTCGGCGGGGATGACCCACAGAGCCTTATCGACGTCGATATCGGCCCACCGTGTGGTAGCCGCCTCGGCGGGGCGGGTCATGGTGTGGAGTTGCCACTCGAGCAAGCAGCGGGTTATGCGTTTGATGCTAGCATTGGCGATTTCCATCATCAGCTCGGGAAGCTCCTCGGGCGGAAGCGCAGCCATATTTTCTTTTCTCGGTTTTTTGAAAACCGAACGTATACCAGTCAGCGGGTTGGCGAAGATCAGGCCGGAGTTCACTCCATAGGTCATGATCTCGTTGAGCCGCTGACTGACGCGCTTCACCGTCTCTAGGCTGCCCTTCGCCTCTAAAGGTCTGAGCAGCTTGATCACCATGGGGGCGGACACGTCCTTGAGGGGCGTGCTTTTCATGCTGGGCAAAACGTGCAGCACGAGCGAGCGCCAGATGTCCTCTGCGTAGGCGGGCGTCACCGAGTCCTTCTTGAGCTCGAACCAGGCGGTGGCGACTTTCTCAAAGGTGTGCTCGTTCTCGGCCAGCCTTGCCTGTCGAGCCTCATCGCGTTGGGCTTTGGGGTCAATACCCAGTGCGAGCAGTTCGCGCGCCTCTGTCGCTTTCTTCCGGGCATTGGCCAGTGAGAGGTCGGGGTAAGGGCCGAGCGCCATGTTGAGGCGATCGCGGGTCAGCGGCTCGCGGTAATTGAAGTTCCAGATCATCGAGCCGCTGGCGCGTACTCGAAGCTGCAGACCATCGCCGTCGGTGAGGACGAAGTCTTTACCAGTGGCCTTGACCGTCTTGAGCTGGCGGTCGGAGAGGCGGCTTGCGTTAGTAGGCATTGGGATACCTCCAGCAGCGTTTTGGTATCCTGAAAATAGCACTGGTTAGCCAGGGATACCACCCGGGATACCAAAAGCGTTGGAACTCAAAAAACCACTGAAGACCGCAAAAGCGCTGAAAGCCCCGTTTTTGCTGACCTGCAGGCACAAAAAAAGACGTCCGTGGACGTCTTTAGATGTTGAAGTGGTGGAGCCGGGGGGATTTGAACCCCCGTCCGCCAGTACTCCGCTTTCGGGCCTACATGCTTAGCCGTGTCTATTAAGTTAACCCTCAGCGACCCGACGGGCAGGGTGCTTTGGGCGAGCTGTGTAAGTTTTAGCCGATTCGTCCACAGCGTACTGCACGGCGATCCTGTTCTGTATGACAATCATTTCGGGTTTACAGGCATCCCCTGATGATTGCTGGAGCCGAAGCTACCAGAAGGAAGGCTAGCGCCGCTTACGCAGCGAGAGCTTGTTCCCCGTAGGTTTCGTCATTGGCAACTATAGAAAGTTGCAACAGTGGATTTACGACTTCTGTTACCAAGTCGGCATGCCCCTAGAGTTTCATCACCGGCGTCGAATCCTAATCGGCCCCAATTCTGCTGCTCTAGGCAGTCAGGGGACGGAGTCTACCCGAATCAATGGGATACGTCACCTTGTGCGGGATGCGACCTGCGCTGGACAGGTCGAACCCCGTTTGCCGAGGCGAGGGTTACTTGGCGCCTTCGCTGCCCGAGCCCATGGTTTTCAGCTCTTGAATGGTCTTGCTGGTTTCGGCGATGCATTTCTTGTCGTCGCCGGCTTTTTGCGCGGCTTCGCCGGCCATCATGGCGCGTTCGACCTCTTCCTTTTTGTCCGGGCTGAGGTTGGTCGCCGATGAGGTGTGGGCATCCTTGAGGGTTTGCAGGTTGGTGCCGCACAGGTCATCGGCAGCGAATACCGGGGAACCCAACAGTGCAGCGGTCAGAAACAAGCCAGTCAGTGCTGTACGTTTCATGTGTATCTCCTTAAGCCTGTGGACTGGGCATTCAATGGGGCCGATGCCCGGATAGGGAATGACAAGCAGCCATGTGTGGCGCTTAAAGAGATGGACTGTCCGCCGTCGCAGGGGTTCTATTTTTTTCGCGGGTGGTGTGAAAAAGCCATGTTGCGAGATGTGTCGGGGAAATGGGGCGATTGTCGCCCCATTTGGGTGCATCAAGCGGTTCTTGGTCGGGTGACTCTGTCCACGAGATAAACCAGCCCGTGGTAGTCGATGCCGCCGTGCTGCGTGAGGCCGATTTCGCAGGTGCGGCTGGTGGAGATGCCTTCGCTGCAGTACTGCACGGCGTCTTTGAGGGTGCGCAGGGAGTGGGCGTTGAGCTCGGGTGTGGTGAAGCCTTTGTCGCCGGCGAAACCGCAGCAGTGAATGCCTTCCGGGATCACGACGTTGAGGCTGCACATGCGCGCCAGTTCGATCAGCGCCTGGCTTTCGCCCAAGTGCTGGGTGCTGCAGGTGACGTGAACGGCAATGGATTCCTGTTGCGGGGTGAACACCAGTTTGTCGAGCAGGTGGGTGCGGATGAAGCGGACCGGGTCGTAGAGGTCCAGGCGGGTGTCCTTGAGGTCCTGCACCAAACGCAGGGTGCAGGGGCTGGTGTCGCAGTAGATGGGGTCCAGGCCGCCGCGGCTGGCTTTGGTCAGTGCTGCGAGCAGTTGCTGGCGTTTTTCTTCGGCCTGTTCGGCGTAGCCTTTTGAGGCGAAGGGTTGGCCGCAGCAGAGGGCGTCCTGGTCTTCGGGGAAGACGACTTGGTAACCGGCTTTTTCCAGCAGGCTGCGGGTTTTGTCCATCAGCGAGGTCTGTTCCTGGTCGGCGGCTGCCGGGCCCATGACGCGCGACACGCAGGCTGCCAGATAGACGACGCGTGGGCGTTGATCTTCAATCGGCGGGGTGAAGCGGATGGCGTTTTCCGCTTGCGGCATGGCCGGGGTCCAGAGGGGCACGCGGCCTGAGGATGCCTTGGTCAGGGCGGCGGAAATCTTCGCCAATCTCGGGGCGCCCAGCAGCATGCGTGCGCCGTTGGCGGCGTGGAGGGTGAAGCGTGCGCCTTTGAGGGCGGTGGTGAAGTGGTCGGCCAGCCAGCCTGCGGTTTTGCCGTGGGTGGCTTGCTGGGCGCGCAGTTTTTTCACCAGCTCGCCGGTGTTGATGCCGACCGGGCAGCGTTGCGCGCACAGGCCGGTGGCGGCGCAGGTGTCGATGCCCTGGTAGTGGTAGTCGCGCTCCAGTTCGGTGGTGTCGATGCCGCTGCGTTTTTTGGCTTGGATGTCGCGCCACATGACGATGCGCTGGCGCGGGCTGAGGGTCAGTCCTTTGGACGGACACACCGGCTCACAAAATCCGCACTCGATGCATTTGTCGACGATGGTGTCGGCGGCGGGCATGGGCTTGAGGTGTTTGAGGTGGATCTGCGGGTCTTCGCTGAGCACGACGTCCGGGTTGAGAATGCCGGTGGGGTCGAGCAGGCGTTTGAGTTGCCACATCAATTGATAGGCTTCGCTGCCCCATTCGAGTTCGACGAAGGGCGCCATGTTGCGCCCGGTGCCGTGCTCGGCCTTGAGCGAGCCGTTGAATTCCACCGCGACCAGTTGCGTGACATCGTCCATGAAGGCCGAGTAGCGGGCGATTTCTTCAGGGTCGTTGAAGCCTTGGGTGAACACGAAGTGCAGGTTCCCCTCCAGCGCGTGGCCGAAGAGGATCGCTTCGTCGTAGTGGTGTTTGTCGAACAGTTCGATCAGGCGACGCACGCCGATGGCCAGTTGCTCGACCGGGAAGGTGACGTCTTCGATGATGACTGTGGTGCCGGTTTCGCGCACCGCGCCGACGGCGGGGAAGGTGTCCTTGCGGATGGCCCAGAGGCGCGCGTTTTCGCCGGGGTCTTCGGTGAAATCTACCTGTTTCTCCACTGGAAAGTGCGCGATGGAGGCCATGATTTGTGCCAGTTGTTCATGCAGCAATGGCTGGGTGGCGGCGCGGGCTTCGATCAGCAGCGCGCAGGCACTTTCCGACAGCTCTCGTACGAAAGCGGGCATGCCGGGTTTGTTCTGCACGGAACGCATGCTGCGCCGGTCGAGCAATTCGACGGCTGAGACAGGCTGTGTCTTTAGCACGGTGACCGCGTTGCAGCAGGTTTCCACATCGGGGAAGACGATCAGCGCCGAGGCCTTGTTCGGGTGGTCGGGCACGGTGTCGTAGGTCACGGCGCTGATGAAACCCAGCGTGCCCTCGGAGCCGACCAGCAGGTGGCTCAAGATATCCAGCGGCTCGTCGAAATCGACCAGGGCGTTGAGTGACAGCCCGGTGGTGTTTTTCAGACGATATTTGTGGCGAATCTTTGCAGCCAACTCGGCATTTGCCCGGGTCTTGCGGCCCAGTTGCGCAAGGCTCTCCAGCAGCGAGCCGTGGCTTGCGCGAAAGGCGGCGACGCTGGCGGCGTCTTCGGTGTCGATGCGCGTGCCGTCGGCCAGCACCATGCGGATGCCCGCCAGGGTGTGGTAGGTGTTCTGGGCGGTGCCGCAGCACATGCCGCTGGAGTTGTTGGCGACGATGCCGCCGATCTTGGCGGCGTTGATCGAGGCCGGGTCAGGGCCAATCTTGCGTCCGAACGGCGCGAGCCAGGCGTTGGCCTGGGCGCCGATGACGCCGGGTTGCAGGCGGATTTGCTCGCCTTGTCCACGAATTTCACGGCCGTTCCAGTTGTCGCCCAGCACGATCAGCACCGAGTCGCTGATGGCCTGGCCGGACAGGCTGGTGCCAGCGGCGCGAAAGGTCACTGGCACGCGATCGACGCGGGCGTGCTGCAGCAGCGCGGCCACTTCGTCTTCGGATTCGACACGAATCACCAGCTTTGGAATCAGCCGGTAGAAGCTCGCGTCGGTGCCGAAGGCCAGGGTCGAGAGCGGGTCGTCGAAGCGGCGTTCGGCGGGGATCAGGCGTTTAACATCGGCCAGGAAGGAGGCGGGCAGGCTCATGCGGTCTTCCTCTGCAGCCGCGGCATCTGGCGTGCCGCGTGCGTGGTGCGTTATCTGAAAGGGTGGGCGCTCAGGCGCCCAGTTCACGCAGCTCTCGAACGAGGGAGTCGCGGGTGATTTCGCTGATGGATTTGGCGCCGGTCAGCACCATGGCCACGCGCATTTCTTTCTCGAACAGTTCGAGCAGATGTTTCACGCCGGCTTCGCCGTGGGTGGCCAGGGCGTAGATGAAGGCGCGACCGATCATCACGGTGTCGGCACCCAGGGCGATCATGCGCACCACGTCCAGGCCGCTGCGAATGCCGGAGTCTGCGAGGATCTTGATGTCGCCCTTCACGGCGTCGGCGATGGCGGGGAGTGCGCGGGCGCTGGATAGCACGCCATCGAGCTGACGACCGCCGTGGTTGGAGACGACGATGCCGTCGGCGCCGAATTTCACCGCGTCGCGGGCGTCGTCAGCGTCGAGGATGCCTTTGATGAGCATCGGGCCGTCCCAGTAGTCACGAATCCATTCCAGATCCTTCCAGGAAATCGACGGATCGAAATTGTTGCCCAGCCAGGCGATGTAATCGGTCAAACCTGTCGGGCTGCCACGGTAGGCGGAGACGTTGCCCAGGTCATGGGGGCGGCCGTTGACGCCGACGTCCCAGGCCCATTGCGGATGAACCATGGACTGCAGCACGCGACGGATCGGGCCGTTGCTGCCGCTCATGCCCGAGTGCAGGTCGCGGTAGCGGGCGCCGGGCACCGGCATGTCGACGGTGAACACCAGGGTTTTCACCCCGGCGGCCTTGGCGCGTTCAAGCGCGTTGCGCATGAAGCCGCGGTCCTTGAGCACGTACAACTGGAACCACATGGGGCGGTCGATGGCGGGCGCGACTTCTTCGATCGGGCACACCGACACGGTCGACAAGGTAAACGGAATGCCTTTGCTGGCAGCGGCGCGGGCGGCCTGCACTTCGCCGCGACGGGCATACATGCCGCAAAGTCCTACAGGAGCCAGAGCGACAGGCATGCTCAGGGTTTCATTGAACAGCGTGGTTTGCAGGCTCAGTTCCGACATGTTTTTCAGAACGCGCTGACGCAAAGCGATGCCAGCAAGATCGGAAACGTTGTGGCGCAGGGTGTGTTCGGCGTAGGCGCCACCGTCGGCGTAGTGAAACAGGAAGGGTGGCAGCTTGCGCTGCGCGGCGGCGCGGTAGTCGGTTGCGGCGGAAATGATCATGGGGTCTCGCAGCGTTGAATGAGCAGGGCAGCAGCCGGGCGCACGCAGTGGCGCCCGGTGCTCGTCTCTTTAGTGAACCAGCATGCCGGTGAACCAGTACGCCTGGGCGTAGGTGATGCAACCGACGATGGCGGCGAAGAAGATGCTGTGCTTGAGGGTGAAGCGGAACAGATCGGACTCTTTACCCACAAGACCTGTGGCCGCACAGGCGACCGCGATCGATTGCGGGGAAATCATCTTGCCGGTTACGCCGCCGCTGGAGTTGGCGGCCACCATCAGCACGTCGCTGACGCCCACCTGGTGCGCGGTGGTCGCTTGCAGCGAGCCGAACAGGGCGTTGCTCGATGTGTCGGAACCGGTCAGGAACACACCCAGCCAGCCCAAGAAGGGCGAGAAGAACGGGAACGCAGCGCCCGTGCCTGCCAGCACCAGGGCCAGTGTGGTGGACATGCCCGAGTAGTTCATGACGAAGGCGAAGGCCAGCACCATGCCGATGGACACGATGGCCCAGCGCAGCTCGATCAGGGTTTCCTTGAAAGTGGTCAGACCAGTTTTTGCGCCGATGCGCAGTACGATCATCGCCAGAATCGCCGAGACCAGAATCGCGCTGCCCGATGCGGCCAGCAGGTCGAACTTGTACACGGCTGGCATGGCGGTCGGGTTGGCCACGATGGGGGCAGCCTTCATGACCAGTTGATCCAGGTGCGGAACCGGGAAGTTCATGGTCAGGGCTTGCAGCGGGCCGCCAGCGGCGAACAGCGCCTTGAACGGCTTCAGCGTCCAGATCGTGACGATCACAGTCAGGATCAGGAACGGCGACCAGGCCTTGATGATGGTGCCGGCGGAGTACGGGGATTTCTTGGTGGTGCGCGGCTGACCGAAGCCGCCAGGGCCGCCCATCACCACGGCACCGCCGCCTGCGCTGGCCACTTGCATGTCGGTGGCGCGGGCCGGTTGCCAGACTTTCAGGAAGAAGGTCAGGGACACCAGGCTCACCAGTGCCGAGGTAATGTCAGGCAGTTCCGGGCCAATGTAGTTCGAGGTCAGGAATTGCACGATGGCGAAGCTGCCGCCTGCTACCAGCGCTGCGGGCCAGGTCTCTTTCACACCCTTGACGCCGTCCATCATGAACATCAGCCAGAACGGCACGAACACCGACAGCAGCGGCAGTTGCCGACCGGCCATGGCGCCGATCTTGAAGGCGTCGATGCCCGACACCTGGCCGGCGACGATGATCGGAATCCCCAGGGCGCCGAACGCCACCGGTGCGGTGTTGGCGATCAGGCACAGGCCGGCTGCGTACAGCGGGTTCAGCCCCAGGCCTACAAGCAGCGCCGCGGTGATCGCCACCGGCGCACCGAAACCTGCCGCACCTTCCAGGAAGGCGCCGAAGCAGAAGCCGATCAGCAGGACCTGCAAGCGCTGGTCGTCGGTGATCGACATGACGGAGCTTCGAATGATCTCGAACTGGCCGCTCTTGACGGTGAGTTTGTAGAGGAACACCGCCGCGATGATGATCCACGCGATGGGCCACAGGCCGTACAGGAAGCCGTAGATCGCCGAGGCGATGGCCATGTCGGCTGGCATTTTGAACGCGAAGATCGCGATCAGCACGGCAAGCAACAGGGTGATGGTGCCCGCAATGTGTCCTTTGAGCCGAAAGACTGCCAGCGCAAGAAAGAAGAACACGATCGGGATGACTGCAGCGAGCGCCGAAAGGCCCAGGCTGCCCAAGGGTGTGTAGAACTGTTGCCAGGTTTGCATGTAGGAGGCCCCTAGTTGTTTTTGGTTAGGCCCGGTGTCCGTGTCCTGCGTGCGCGGCTCCAGCGGACGACGGCCTGTTGGCCTCTGTCCTGCCGGTGCTGACGAACGAATCGCACAGCTCACCAGCTCAAGCGTTGCGCCGTCGCGAATCGCTTGCGGCGTGTCGTGGGGATAGCCACTCGTCGCCGGCATTCATAAATTGGTAAGACCAATTTACAATGTCTTGTCGCTAGGTTAAAAGCCTTGGTGTTGATGTGTCAATTTCAGGCTCTAGAACTTTTGTAGCAGTTCGTCCGGCTTTTGCCTGAAATGGTGATTTGGATTGCATCTGCCGGGTGAATGTCTGGCCACAATCAGTGAGAATATGCGCCCCCGTTTTTATGTCAGGCGGGGCGGCAGGTGATGTGGAGTGATGGGGTATGGGCTTTGATCAGGTGCGTCAGCGCCGGTTGTCAGACGATATTGTCGAACAGCTCGAACGAATGATTCTCGAGGGCACGCTCAGGGCCGGGGGGCGTTTGCCTGCCGAACGGGCGCTTGCCGAACAGTTCGGCGTGTCGCGCCCGTCCCTGCGCGAGGCCATCCAGAAACTCACCGCCAAGGGGCTGCTGGTCAGTCGCCAGGGCGGGGGCAATTATGTGGTGGAGAACCTGGGTTCGACTTTCAGCGATCCTTTGCTGCATCTGCTGGAAAGCAGTTCCGAGGCGCAACGCGACCTGCTGGAATTTCGCCACACGCTGGAAGCTTCCTGCGCCTATTACGCAGCGATTCGCGCCACTGATGTGGACCGCATTCGGCTGCGTGAGGCGTTCGATGCCCTGCAGGACTGTTACACCCGGGTCGATGAGGTGAGCCGTGCCGAAGAGGGTGCGGCGGATGCGAACTTCCACCTGGCGATTGCCGAAGCGAGCCACAACGCGGTGTTGCTGCATACCATTCGTGGGTTGTTCGACCTCTTGCGCCGCAATGTGGTGACCAACATCGGGGGCATGTATCAGCAGCGCTCAGAAACGCGCGACATGCTGATCAGCCAGCATCGCGAGTTGTACCTGGCGATCATCGAAGGCCGGGCTGACGACGCCCGCGAGGTGTCCAGCCGTCATTTGCTGTATGTGCAGGAAGTGCTGGAAGAAGTGCGCCAGCAGGTGCAGCGAACGGCCCGTGCCGAGCGGCGTAACGGGATTTAAAGAAGCAGCGACCGCACACTTGTAGGAGCGCGCTTGCCCGCGACGGCGTCGTGCCAGATGAAAACCATCGGGCTAACACACCGCAGTCGCGGGCAAGCGCGCTCCTACAGTAAGGAGTAGCGCGGCTTATCTCGGGCTCAGTCTTCCTTGCCCTTGTTGCGCACCGCACGTTGCAATTCGCGGTCGGAGTCGCGGGCGCGTTCGGTGTCGCGCTTGTCGTACTCTTTCTTACCCTTGCCGAGTGCGATTTCGCACTTGATCAGGTGCGCCTTCCAGTAAAGGGCGAGGGCGACGGCCGTGTAGCCTTTTTGTGCCACGGCAGCGTTGAGCCTTTCGAGCTCGCGCTTGTTGAGCAGCAGTTTACGGGTGCGTGTCGGGTCAGCGATGACGTGGGTACTGGCTGTCGTCAGCGGCGTGATATGACTGCCCATCAGCCATGCCTCACCGTCCTTGAGCAGCACGTAACTGTCCACCAGCTGCACCTTGTTGGCACGCAGGCTTTTTACTTCCCAACCGGACAGGACCAGACCGGCCTCGAACTTGTGTTCGATGAAGTAATCGTGACGCGCCTTTTTATTTTGCGCGATGGTCCCTGTGGGATGTTTCTTGAGCTTGGCCATAGGCGACGCATTATAGGGATCAACGGTGCTCTCGGCTATGGGCTCGCAACAGTGACCTGCGTGCTTGAGCGCACTGAGTGAATCCCGGACAATGCGCGATCTTTTTTTGCGTGTTGGACGTGTCAACGATGTCGACGGACAAGGTTTCAGTTCACGGAAGCTGGGCAAGCCGCTGGGTGTTCATCCTGGCCGCCACTGGTTCGGCCGTGGGGTTGGGCAGCATCTGGAAATTCCCGTACATGGTCGGCGTCTATGGCGGCGGTGCATTCGTGCTGGTGTTCCTGGCGTGCATCGCACTGATCGGCATTCCGGTGATGATCGCCGAGACCCTGATCGGCCGCCGCGCCCGGCAAAGCCCGGCCAATGCCCTGAAAGTGCTGGCCCGCGAGGCGGGGCATTCGGGCAAGTGGTCCTGGGGTGCGTTCGCCGGGATGATTACCGCGCTGCTGATCCTGTCTTTCTATAGCGTGGTCGGTGGTTGGTCCCTGGAGTACATCATCGATGTGGGCAAGGGCGACTTCCAGTCGGTGACCCCTGATGGCGTGGGCGCGTTTTTCGGTGAAATGATTGCCGATCCGTGGCGCCTGGTGGCCTGGCATACGTTCTTCATGCTGCTGTCGGCCATTACTATTGCCAAAGGTGTCAACGCGGGTCTGGAGCGCAGCCTGCGCATCCTGATGCCGCTGCTGTTCGTGCTGATGGTGATCCTGCTGGGCTACAGCCTGACCACCGGGCATTTCATGGAAGGCGTGCATTTCATGTTCGACTTCACCCCTGAGAAGCTGCTCGACGGGCTGCTCCCGGCGATGGGGCATGCCTTCTTCTCGCTCAGCGTGGGTGTCGGCTCGATCATGATCTACGGCGCCTACATGACCAAGGAAGCCTCCATCAGCGCCACCGTCGTGGGCGTAGCGCTGCTGGACACCTTCGTGTCGCTGCTGGCAGGCCTTGCGCTGTTCCCGATTGTCTTCGCCGCGGGGCTGAACCCCAGCGAAGGCCCGGGGTTGATGTTTGTCACACTCCCTTACGCTTTCGGTAACGTGGCCTTCGGCACGGTGATGGGCGTGGTGTTCTTCATCCTGGTGGCCGTGGCCGCGTGGAGTTCGGCGATTTCGCTGCTGGAGCCGATGGTGGCGTACCTGGTCGAGCGAACTCGCGTCCGTCGCGGCTGGGTGACGTTCTGGCTGTCGTTCATCTGCTGGTTCGTTGGCCTGGGCACGGTGTTCTCGTTCAATATCTGGAAAGAAGCCAAGTTCTTCGTGAACGAAGGCGGCGCGTTTCACCTCTACCAATGGGGCGCGACTGCGGGCCTGGATTTCTTTGGCGTGATTGACTTCTTCACGTCGCGGATCATGCTGCCTCTGGGCGGATTGTGTTTCGTGGTATTTGCAGGTTGGGTGATGGGCCGTGAGGCGGTGCGCGACGAGTTGTCGGTACGCAGTCCGGTCCTGTTCGCTCTGACGTTCTTTTTGATGCGCTATGTGGCGCCGATCGGCATTCTGATTGTGTTTGCCGCTCAGCTTTGGAAATGACGCTGAAATGACTACCCATATTCAACGCTCTGCCCTGTTGCCTTATCCCGCCCAGGCGCTCTACGACCTGGTCAACGACGTATCCCGCTACGCGGAGTTTCTGCCATGGTGTTCCGGCACCGCGGTGCTGGAGCAGAGCGATACCGCGATGCGTGCCCGGGTCGATGTCGCCAAGGGTGGACTGAGCCAGCACTTCGTCACGCGCAATACGCTGACCCCGGGCCAGATCATCGAGATGAACCTCGAAGAAGGCCCGTTCAGCCAGTTGCACGGCATCTGGACCTTCAAGGCACTGGGCGAGAAAGCCTGCAAGATCAGCCTCGACCTGTCGTTCGACTATTCCGGCGCCATCGTGCGTGCAACCCTGGGGCCGCTGTTCAACCAGGCTGCCAATACGCTGGTGGATGCGTTCTGCCAGCGCGCCAAAGAACTGTATGGCTGAGGCGCTGATCAGCGTCGAAGTGGTATACGCCGCTGTCGATCGCCAGGAACTGCTCAAGCTGCAAGTGCCGGTCGGCGCCACGGTGCTCAGTGCCGTGCAGGCTTCGGGGATCGGCGCGTTGTTTCCGGATCTCGACCTGACGGCCTGTGCATTGGGCATTTTCGGCAAGGTGATCGCCGATCCCAAGGTGCGAAAGTTGGAGGAGGGGGATCGCGTCGAGATCTACCGACCGCTGCTGGCTGATCCCAAAGAGGTGCGGCGTTTGCGCGCAGAGAAGGCTGCGAAGGCGCGAAAAGGGCAGAAATCGATTTAAGTTTTCCATCGCTGCAATCGATGGACATAAAAAAACCCGGGCTGGCCGGGTTTTTTTGTGCCGCCTTCCCGGAGGGGGAAGGGGCGGTGCAGCGCGGAATCAGCGTGGATTGGTGTCCAGCGGTTCCTGGTTCGGGACCGGAACGGTTTCGACCTTGTCGACGTCGTTCTGGATCTGCTCGAGCAGCGATCCTGGCTTTGGCGGCTCTTCTTTCTTCGGCTGTTCCCCAGTGTTTTCGGGGGTGACAGTGGTATCGCTGCCTTTGCCGAGGATGGCTTCGTCGCGGCTCACGCCTGGCTTGAAGTCACCGGAAAGGCTGGCCAACTGGTCATTGCCGTTGAAGGTCAGGCTGATGCGTTCCTGCTGGCGTTCACCGCCACCTGGCTGAAGACTGTACAGGTAGTCCCAGCGCTCAGGGTGGAACGTGTCGGTCAGCAGGGGGTTACCCATGATAAACCTTACTTGCCGACGGGTCATTCCGGGCCTTAACTGGTCTATCATGTCCTGCGTGACGACATTGCCCTGTTGGATGTCGATTTTATAAACCCCGGGGAATGAACAACCGGCGAGTGCGAGCAGTCCCACGAAGGTGAAACTGGTTAGCAAGAGCTTGGTGTTTTGCATCGGTGGGCGACTTCCACTATCTTGGCTGGGACAACGTAAACCCCGATCATACCTGCATTAAGAGAAGCTGCGAAGCAGCGTCTGCGAGAAAGCTGACCATGGTTGAAAATAGCGAACTACGCAAAGCTGGACTTAAAGTGACCCTGCCACGGGTCAAGATCCTTCAAATGCTCGATTCTGCAGAGCAGCGCCACATGAGCGCGGAAGACGTCTACAAGGCGCTTATGGAGGCCAACGAGGACGTCGGTCTGGCGACGGTTTACCGTGTTTTGACTCAGTTCGAAGCAGCCGGGTTGGTGGTTCGCCACAACTTCGACGGCGGTCACGCCGTATTCGAACTGGCCGACGGAGGCCACCACGACCATATGGTCAACGTGGATTCCGGTGAAGTGATCGAGTTCTTCCACAAGGGCATCGAAGAGCTTCAGAAGCAGATCGTCGCCGAACACGGCTTCGAGCTGGTGGATCACAATCTTGTGCTCTACGTACGCAAGAAAAAGGCGTAAGTCTTTTTTTGAAACAAAACAAAGGCGACCTCAGGGTCGCCTTTGTCGTTTTCGGGAGTTTGCCCCTTTGGTCGTATCTGCTCTGATCCTGTAGCAGCACGGCTTGCCGGCGGGAGCGGTGGGTCAGGCGAATTCTTCGTCACAGGCACACCGCCCCGCCGGCAAGCCGTGCTGCTACGTTCAGGATTTTGCTGCCACCACCATCTTCTTCGCGTGGGCCAGGGATTCCTTGGTCAGGTCGATGCCGCCGAGCATCCGCGCCACTTCTTCGACTCGCTCGGCCTTGCTCAGCTTCGATACGGCAGTTCGTGTGGCCTCGGCTTCACGGACCTTGTGCACGAACAGGTGCTGATGCCCTTGGGCGGCGACCTGGGGCAGGTGGGTCACGGTCATGACCTGGCCGCGTTCGCCCAGCCTGCGCAGCAGTTGCCCGACGATTTCTGCGGTCGGGCCGCCGATGCCGACGTCCACTTCGTCGAACACCAGGGTCGGAATGCGCGAGGTCTGCGCCGTGATGACCTGTATCGCCAGGCTGATCCGTGACAGTTCGCCCCCTGACGCGACTTTCGCCAGTGCCTTGATCGGCTGCCCGGGGTTGGCGCTGACCAGCAACTCGACCAGCTCAAGCCCGTGGGGTGACAGTTCCTTGTCGGCGTTCTGCCGCAGCTCGATGTTGAACCGTCCGCCGGGCATGCCCAGGCGCTGAATCTCGGTTTCAACTGCATGGGCCAGTTCAGGCGCTGCGCGGTGGCGCAGGTCGCTCAGTTCCCGGGCCTTTTCCTGGTAATGACGCGCGTAGGAGCCCAGTTCGTGCTCCAGGCGTTCGATGGCCTCGTCGTTAGCGTTGAGGGTTTCGATTTCATCCAGCAGTTTCTGATGCAGCGCCGGAACTTCGGTCGGCTGGACCCGGTGTTTGCGCGCCAGGGTGTAGATGGTGTCCAGGCGTTCTTCGATTTGTTGCAGGCGCGCCGGATCGGCCTCGAAACGATCAAGAAACCGGTTGATTTCACCGACCGCTTCCTCGACCTGAATCTGCGCACTGGAGAGCAGGTTGGTCGCCTCGTTCAGGGCATCCGGCGAGTTGTTCACACTGGTCAGGCGGTTGAGGCTGGCGGTCAGCGCGTTCAGTGCGTTGCCTGAATCGCTTTCGCTGCACAGTTCGACCACCTGTCGGCAAATGCCCAGCAGGCTTTCGGCGTTGGTCAGGGTGGTGTGTTCCTGCTCCAGATGCTCCAGCTCGTTTTCGCCCAGGCTCAGGCCTTCAAGTTCTTCGAGCTGGTAGCTGAGCAACTGATGCTTGGCGCGCTGTTCGTCACCGGAGTTGGCCAGGCGTTCCAGTTCCTGGCGGGTCTGGCGCCAGCGCTGGGCCGCAAGGTGTACCTGGCGAGCGAGGTCGGTGGCCCCGGCGTATTCGTCCAGCAGGCGGCGATGGGTGTCGGTCTTGAGCAGCGACTGATGCTCGTGCTGGCTATGGATGTCGATCAACAGCTCGCCCAGCGCTTTCAGGTCACCTTGCGGGCATGGCGTGCCATTTATATAGGCGCGGGAACGGCCTTCGGCGGTGATGACCCGGCGCAGGATGCACGGCCCGTCGGTTTCCAGATCGCGCTCGGAGAGCCACGCCTGCGCTTCCGGAATGTCGGAGACGTCGAAGGTGGCGAGGATGTCGGCCTTGTCGGCGCCCGGCCTGACCACGCCGCTGTCGGCGCGATCGCCCAGGGTCAGGCCCAGCGCGTCGAGCATGATCGACTTGCCGGCCCCGGTTTCCCCGGTGATCACGCTCATGCCGCGATCCAGTTCCAGATCGAGGTGTTCAACGATGGCGTAGTTGTGGATGGACAGGTGCACCAGCATAGGGGCGGCTCCCAAGAAATTGTCTGGTTATTTATACAGTGTTTTGCTTCGGGCTGACAATGCCCGTGCTTAGCTCGATTTGGCAGGTTGGAGGGATGTTTTTAGCACCACCAATCATCAATCGCTGGTAACGACTGGAAAAACGCCATGTCGGAAAATTTGTAGGGTCTTTCGCCTGATCCTGCACCGAATGCCCTTGAAGCCGAAAATTAAGGCCCCATATAGCCGGGCAGAAGCGTGAGTTGAGCTCACGGACGTAATTTGGAGGAGAGAACAATGGCTGACGAACAGAACCCGGATACGCAGGCTCAGGATCAGGCTGCAGACGCGGCGTCCGGAGAAGATTTGGCAACCCGCGTACAAGTGCTCGAAGAGCAACTGGCCGCAGCGAAGGACCAGTCCCTGCGTGTCGCTGCGGATCTGCAGAACGTCCGCCGCCGCGCCGAGCAGGACGTCGAGAAGGCCCACAAATTCGCGCTGGAGAAGTTCGCAAGCGACTTGCTGCCGATCGTCGACAGCCTGGAGCGTGGCCTGGACCTGTCCAATCCGGACGACGAGAGCATCCGCCCGATGCGTGAAGGCATCGAGCTGACCCTGAAAATGTTCGGCGACACCCTCAAGCGCTACCAGCTGGAAGCCATCGACCCGCACGGCCAGCCGTTCAACGCCGAGCACCACCAGGCGATGGCCATGCAGGAAAGCGCCGACGTCGAGCCCAATAGTGTGCTCAAGGTGTTCCAGAAGGGTTATCAGCTCAACGGTCGTCTGCTGCGCCCGGCCATGGTCGTGGTCAGCAAGGCACCGTCGCCTGTTGCACCGTCAATTGACGAGCAGGCTTGAAATCAGCTGAACGGGCCCCATCTAAGGGCCATGGTTTAAAGAATTACCGCAATTTGTAAACGCAGTTGCGGCAACCAAATTCAAAGTTTCGGGAGAGTCAAACATGGGCAAGATTATCGGTATCGACCTGGGGACCACCAACTCCTGCGTCTCGGTTCTGGAAAACGGTGTTGCGAAGGTCATCGAAAACGCTGAAGGCGCACGTACCACGCCTTCGATCATCGCTTACGCCAACGACGGCGAAACCCTGGTAGGCCAGTCGGCCAAGCGCCAGGCGGTCACCAACCCGCACAACACCCTGTACGCGGTAAAGCGTCTGATCGGTCGCAAGTTCGACGAAGAAGTCGTGCAGAAAGACATCAAGATGGTGCCTTACACCATCGCCAAGGCCGACAACGGCGACGCCTGGGTTTCGGTCAACGACAAGAAGATGTCGCCTCCTCAGATTTCCGCTGAAATCCTGAAGAAGATGAAGAAGACCGCCGAAGACTACCTCGGTGAGTCCGTTACCGAAGCGGTCATCACCGTTCCGGCCTACTTCAACGACAGCCAGCGCCAGGCGACCAAAGACGCCGGCCGTATTGCTGGCCTGGACGTGAAACGTATCATCAACGAACCAACCGCAGCCGCTCTGGCCTACGGTATGGACAAGGCGAAGGGCGACCACACTGTCATCGTTTATGACCTGGGTGGCGGTACTTTCGACGTTTCGGTCATCGAAATCGCTGAAGTCGACGGTGAGCACCAGTTCGAAGTACTGGCCACCAACGGCGACACCTTCCTGGGTGGCGAGGACTTCGACATTCGTCTGATCGACTACCTCGTTGACGAATTCAAGAAAGAAAGCGGCATGAACCTCAAGGGTGACCCGCTGGCCATGCAGCGCCTGAAAGAAGCCGCTGAGAAAGCCAAGATCGAGCTGTCTTCCAGCCTGCAGACCGACGTCAACCTGCCGTACATCACTGCAGACGCAACCGGTCCGAAGCACCTGAACGTGAAGATCTCCCGCGCCAAGCTGGAATCGCTGGTTGAAGACCTGGTTCAGCGCACCATCGAGCCTTGCCGCATCGCGCTGAAAGACTCGGGCATCGACGTCGGTTCGATCAACGACGTGATCCTGGTCGGCGGTCAGACCCGTATGCCGCTGGTTCAGCAGAAAGTGACCGAGTTCTTCGGTAAGGAAGCTCGCAAGGACGTCAACCCTGACGAAGCCGTTGCCATGGGTGCTGCGATTCAAGGTGCGGTACTGGCCGGTGACGTCAAGGACGTTCTGCTGCTGGACGTCAGCCCGCTGACCCTGGGTATCGAAACCATGGGTGGCGTGATGACCGCGCTGATCGAGAAGAACACCACGATTCCTACCAAGAAATCGCAAGTGTTCTCGACTGCCGATGACAACCAGAGCGCCGTGACCATTCACGTGCTGCAAGGTGAGCGCAAGCAGGCTTCTTCGAACAAGTCCCTGGGCAAGTTCGACCTGGCCGAGATTCCACCAGCACCACGTGGCGTGCCTCAGATCGAAGTGACCTTCGACATCGACGCCAACGGCATCCTGCACGTCGGCGCGAAAGACAAGGCCACCGGCAAGACTCAGTCGATCGTGATCAAGGCCAACTCCGGTCTGTCGGATGAAGAAATCCAGCAGATGATTCGCGACGCTGAAGCGAACTCGGACGAAGACCGCAAGTTCGAAGAGCTGGCCGCTGCCCGTAACCAGGGCGATGCACTGGTTCACTCGACTCGCAAGATGGTCGCTGACGCAGGTGACAAGGTCACCGCCGAAGAGAAGACCGCGATCGAAGCTGCCGTGGTTGCCCTGGAAGCCGCTGTTAAAGGCGACGACAAGGCTGCCATCGACGCGAAAGTCGAAGAGCTGTCGAAAGTCTCCGCTCCGGTTGCTCAGAAGATGTACGCCGAGCAGGCCGAAAAACCTGAAGCCGGTGCTCAGGCCGCCCAGGAAGAGCACAAGGCTGACGACGTCGTCGATGCCGAGTTCGAAGAAGTGAAAGATCACAAGTAAGCGCGAGCTCACTTGATCGCCGGTTGAACACTTTTTTGTGGTCGCTGGTAGGATGTCGCCGCGCGGGAGCTTGCTCCCGCGTTGGCGTGTCTGGAATACGCGAATTTTTTCAAGGTTTTGCGAACCCGTTCGCAAGGCCCGTGGCAAAGCCGGAAGCTCCTGCAACCCGGCTTGTTCTGCCGCTTTTCTCGGTCGTTGAAGGCCGTTGAACCAAGACCAGGATCGTTGAATTGACGTGAGTTGGGTCCGGGCCTGAAAGGGGCTCAACGAGTTCGGCAAACTCAGGAGGGTTATGTCGGACGTCCTCAAGAGTGCAGAAAACTTATGTCAAAGCGTGACTATTACGAAGTGTTGGGGGTCGAGCGCGGCTCCAGCGAGGCGGACCTGAAAAAGGCGTACCGTCGTCTCGCGATGAAATACCACCCTGACCGCAACCCGGGCGACAAAGCCTCGGAAGATGCGTTCAAGGAAGCCAACGAAGCCTATGAAGTGCTGTCCGACGCCAGCAAGCGTGCGGCCTACGATCAGTATGGCCATGCCGCCATGGATCAGGGCATGGGCGGCGGTGGAGGTTTCGGCGGTGGTGCCAACTTCTCCGATATCTTCGGCGATGTCTTCAGTGACTTCTTCGGCGGCGGCCGTGCCGGCGGCGGTCGTGGGGGCGCCCAGCGTGGCAGCGACCTGCGTTACACCCTGGAGCTGAACCTGGAAGAAGCCGTGCGCGGCACGACCGTCAGCATCCGCGTGCCGACGCTGGTCAACTGCAAACCGTGCGATGGCAGCGGCGCCAAGAAAGGCTCCTCGCCCGTTACCTGCCCGACCTGTGGCGGTATTGGCCAAGTGCGCATGCAGCAGGGTTTCTTCTCTGTCCAGCAGACCTGCCCACGTTGCCACGGCAACGGCAAGATCATCTCCGACCCTTGCGATTCCTGCCATGGCGAAGGCCGTGTCGAAGAGTACAAGACGCTGTCGGTCAAGGTGCCGCCGGGTGTCGATACCGGCGACCGCATTCGCCTGTCGGGCGAAGGCGAGGCGGGTGTTCAGGGTGGCCCGACGGGCGACCTGTACGTCGTGATCAATGTGCGCGAGCACGATATCTTCCAGCGCGACGGCAAGCACCTGTACTGCGAAGTGCCGATCAGCTTCACCGATGCAGCGTTGGGTGGCGAGCTGGAAGTGCCGACCCTGGACGGCCGCGTCAAACTGAAAATCCCTGAGGGTACCCAGACCGGCAAGCAGTTCCGTCTGCGTGGCAAGGGCGTTGCCCCTGTGCGTGGTGGCGGTGCTGGAGACCTGATGTGCCGTGTGGCGGTCGAAACGCCGGTCAACCTGAGCCGTCGTCAGCGCGAACTGCTCGAAGAGCTGCGTTCGTCCCTGGAAGGTGACAGCTCGCATTCGCCCAAGGCCAGTGGCTGGTTCGAAGGCGTGAAGCGTTTCTTCGGCGACCTCTAAGGAGCAGGGCATGCGACGTATTGCTGTGATGGGCGCCGCCGGGCGGATGGGCAAGAACCTGGTGGAGGCCGTTCAGGAACGTGCGCCACTGACGGGGCTGACGGCGGCGATCGTTCGTCCCGGCAGCACCATGATTGGTGCCGATGCCGGCGAACTGGCTTCCCTGGGGCGTATCGGTGTGCAGTTGACCGGCAACCTGGAACAGGTGATCGACGAGTTCGACGTGCTGATCGACTTCACCCTGCCGGACGTGATGCTGAAAAACCTGGCGTTCTGCCGCAGGGCAGGCAAGGCCATGGTCATCGGCACCACGGGCCTGAACCCCGAGCAGAAGCATCTGCTGGAAGAGGCGAGCAAGGACATTCCGATCGTCTTCGCCTCCAACTTCAGCGTCGGCGTGAACCTGTCGTTCAAGCTGCTGGATCTGGCGGCGCGGGTGATGGGCGAGGATGCGGACATCGAGATCATCGAAGCCCACCACCGCAACAAGGTCGATGCCCCTTCGGGTACGGCCGTGAGCATGGGTGAGGTGGTCGCCAAGGCCCTGGGGCGTGACCTGAACAAGGTCGCGGTCTACGGGCGCGAAGGCAACACCGGCGTGCGCGAGCGCGAGACCATTGGCTTCGCGACCGTTCGCGGTGGTGATGTGGTGGGCGATCACACGGTGCTGTTCGCAGCCGAAGGCGAGCGCTTGGAAATCACCCACAAGGCGTCGAGCCGCATGACGTTTGCCAAGGGTGCAGTGCGTGCCGCGCTGTGGCTCGATGGCAAGGCGTCGGGGCTGTATGACATGCAGGATGTGCTGGATCTGCGTTGACGAAAAGTCTTGATACTCGGTCATGCTGCGTTGAAAACAGCCTCGGAATGCTCATTTACAAACCGTAAACTCCGCTTCCTCGGCTGTTTTCGCCTTGCCTTACCTTCGTCTCAAAACTTTCGTACAGAGTCTATTGCCCGCAAGAATGCGGGCGGAGAGGGGCTTTTCCCTGTATCCTGCCCGCAGTTTTTAACCGCTACGCGATGTCCTGTCGCATTCTTGAGCCTGAACGGCGTTTTAGCGGTGGATTAAAAATCCCTTTTTCTGTAAGCTACAGCTTTAGTGTGTCCACTAAAAGCGCGCAGATAATTCGATGAAAAAAAGCGGGGTGACGTGTCTATACGTCATTCCGCTTTTTTACAACCTGCGATCGCCCTTTCAGGCTTTATTACGGGAGGTCTTCTTGACTAAGCCAGCCATACTCGCCCTTGCTGATGGCAGCATTTTTCGCGGCGAAGCCATTGGAGCCGACGGTCAGACCGTTGGTGAGGTGGTGTTCAACACCGCAATGACCGGCTATCAGGAAATCCTTACCGATCCTTCCTATGCCCAGCAAATCGTCACCCTGACTTACCCGCACATCGGCAACACCGGCACTACGCCGGAAGATGCCGAATCCGATCGCGTCTGGTCCGCGGGCCTGGTGATTCGTGACCTGCCACTGGTAGCGAGCAACTGGCGTAACAAGATGTCCCTGGCTGACTATCTGAAAGCCAACAATGTCGTCGCCATCGCCGGCATCGACACCCGCCGCCTGACCCGCATCCTGCGTGAGAAAGGCGCACAGAACGGCTGCATCATGGCCGGTGACAACATTTCCGAAGAGGCCGCCATCGCAGCAGCCCGCGGCTTCCCGGGCCTGAAGGGCATGGACCTGGCGAAAGTCGTCAGCACCAAGGAAAGCTACGAGTGGCGCTCCAGCGTCTGGAGCCTGAAAACCGACAGCCATCCTGAAATCGCTGCCGCTGACCTGCCGTACAACGTGGTTGCCTACGACTACGGCGTCAAGACCAACATCCTGCGCATGCTGGTCGAGCGCGGCTGCCGCGTGACCGTGGTGCCGGCCCAGACGCCAGCCAGCGAAGTACTGGCGCTCAACCCGGACGGCGTGTTCCTGTCCAACGGCCCTGGCGACCCCGAGCCGTGCGACTACGCTATCCAGGCCATCAAGGACGTCCTTGAGACCCAGATTCCGGTGTTCGGCATCTGCCTGGGCCACCAGTTGCTGGCCTTGGCCTCCGGTGCCAAGACCGTCAAGATGGGCCACGGCCACCACGGCGCCAACCACCCGGTCCAGGATCTGGACACCGGCGTGGTCATGATCACCAGCCAGAACCACGGTTTTGCGGTGGACGAAGCCACTCTGCCGGGCAATGTGCGCGCCATCCACAAGTCGCTGTTCGACGGTACCCTGCAGGGTATCGAGCGCACCGACAAGGACGCGTTCAGCTTCCAGGGTCACCCTGAAGCGAGCCCGGGCCCGAACGACGTCGCGCCGCTGTTCGATCGCTTCATCACAGCCATGGCCAAGCGCCGCTAGGCGGCTGACTTGCGACTGTAGCGAGCAGGTGCTGCGGCGCCGGACCCACGTCCGACTGCGCCCGGCACCTCAGAGAATGTTCAAGACGGCTCAGCCGACTGACACAGGATTCGAGTGACAACCCATGCCAAAACGTACAGACATTAAAAGCATCCTGATTCTTGGCGCTGGCCCGATCGTGATCGGCCAGGCCTGTGAATTCGACTACTCCGGCGCCCAGGCCTGCAAGGCCCTGCGCGAAGAGGGT
The DNA here is from genome assembly GCF_044746765.1 of Pseudomonas sp. NPDC090203. Taxonomy (NCBI): domain Bacteria; kingdom Pseudomonadati; phylum Pseudomonadota; class Gammaproteobacteria; order Pseudomonadales; family Pseudomonadaceae; genus Pseudomonas; species Pseudomonas sp. NPDC090203. The sequence continues at coordinate 12,378 of NZ_JBIVCV010000008.1, read as the reverse complement.
TACCGCGTCATTCTGGTCAACTCCAACCCGGCGACCATCATGACCGACCCGGCCATGGCCGACGCTACCTACATCGAGCCGATCAAGTGGGCGACCGTCGCCAAGATCATCGAGAAAGAGCGTCCGGACGCCCTGCTGCCGACCATGGGTGGCCAGACCGCACTGAACTGCGCCCTGGACCTGGAGCGCGAAGGCGTTCTGGAGAAGTTCGGCGTAGAAATGATCGGTGCCAACGCTGACACCATCGACAAGGCCGAAGACCGTTCGCGCTTCGACAAGGCCATGAAGGCCATCGGCCTGGAGTGCCCGCGCTCGGGTATCGCCCACACCATGGACGAGGCCAATGCGGTCCTCGAAAAGCTTGGCTTCCCGTGCATCATCCGTCCGTCCTTCACCATGGGCGGCACCGGTGGCGGTATCGCCTACAACCGTGAAGAATTCGAAGAAATCTGCGCCCGTGGTCTGGACCTGTCCCCGACCAAGGAACTGCTGATCGACGAATCGCTGATCGGCTGGAAAGAATACGAAATGGAAGTTGTCCGCGACAAAAAGGACAACTGCATCATCGTCTGCTCCATCGAGAACTTCGACCCGATGGGCGTGCACACCGGTGACTCGATCACCGTCGCGCCTGCGCAGACCCTGACCGACAAGGAATACCAGATCATGCGCAACGCCTCCCTGGCGGTGCTGCGCGAGATCGGCGTTGAAACCGGCGGTTCCAACGTACAGTTCGGCATCTGCCCGGACACCGGCCGCATGGTCGTGATCGAGATGAACCCGCGCGTATCGCGTTCCTCGGCACTGGCCTCCAAGGCTACCGGTTTCCCGATCGCCAAGATCGCGGCCAAGCTGGCTGTCGGCTACACCCTGGACGAGCTGCAGAACGACATCACTGGCGGCCGCACTCCGGCGTCTTTCGAGCCGTCGATCGACTACGTCGTGACCAAGCTGCCGCGCTTCGCCTTCGAAAAATTCCCGAAAGCCGACGCCCGCCTGACCACCCAGATGAAATCCGTGGGTGAAGTCATGGCCATCGGCCGTACCTTCCAGGAATCCCTGCAGAAAGCCCTGCGCGGCCTGGAAGTGGGCGTCTGCGGTCTGGACCCTAAAGTGGACCTGACCAGTGCCGATGCCAGCAGCATTCTCAAACGCGAGCTGACCGTTCCGGGTGCCGAGCGTATCTGGTACGTCGCCGATGCCATGCGCGCTGGCATGACCTGCGACGAAATCTTCGCGCTGACCGGCATCGACCACTGGTTCCTGGTGCAGATCGAAGACCTCATCAAAGACGAAGAGAAGGTCAAGACTCTGGCCCTGTCGGCCATCGACAAGGACCTGATGCTGCGCCTCAAGCGCAAGGGCTTCTCCGACCAGCGTCTGGCCAAGCTGTTGGGCATCACCGACAAGAACCTGCGCCGTCATCGCCACAAGCTCGAAGTGCTGCCGGTCTACAAGCGCGTTGATACCTGCGCCGCCGAATTCGCCACCAACACTGCCTACCTGTACTCCACGTACGAGGAAGAGTGCGAAGCCAACCCGTCGACTCGCGACAAGATCATGATCCTGGGCGGCGGTCCTAACCGTATCGGCCAGGGTATCGAGTTCGACTACTGCTGCGTACACGCCGCCCTGGCGCTGCGTGAAGACGGTTACGAGACCATCATGGTCAACTGCAACCCGGAAACCGTGTCCACCGACTACGACACTTCCGACCGTCTGTACTTCGAGCCGCTGACCCTGGAAGACGTGCTGGAAGTCTGCCGCGTCGAGAAGCCAAAAGGCGTGATCGTCCAGTACGGCGGCCAGACCCCTCTGAAGCTGGCCCGTGCGCTGGAAGAAGCCGGCGTGCCAATCATCGGCACCAGCCCAGACGCCATCGACCGCGCCGAAGACCGCGAGCGCTTCCAGCAGATGGTTCAGCGCCTGAACCTGCTGCAGCCGCCAAACGCCACCGTGCGCAGCGAAGACGAAGCGATTCGCGCTGCCGGTTCCATCGGTTACCCGCTGGTGGTGCGCCCGTCCTACGTACTGGGCGGCCGCGCGATGGAGATCGTCTACGAACTGGACGAGCTCAAGCGCTACCTGCGTGAAGCGGTACAAGTCTCCAACGACAGCCCGGTGCTGCTGGACCACTTCCTCAACTGCGCCATCGAAATGGACGTGGATGCGGTCTGCGACGGCACTGACGTAGTCATCGGCGCGATCATGCAGCACATCGAACAGGCGGGCGTTCACTCCGGTGACTCCGCGTGCTCGCTGCCTCCTTACTCGCTGCCGGCCCACGTTCAGGACGACGTCCGTGACCAGGTGCGCAAGATGGCCCTGGAACTGGGCGTGGTCGGCCTGATGAACGTTCAGCTGGCCCTGCAGGGCGACAAGATCTACGTGATCGAAGTCAACCCGCGCGCCTCGCGTACCGTGCCTTTCGTGTCCAAGTGCATCGGCACCTCGCTGGCGATGATCGCCGCGCGCGTCATGGCCGGTAAGACCCTGAAAGAGCTGGGCTTCACCAAGGAAATCATCCCTAACTTCTACAGCGTGAAAGAGGCGGTCTTCCCGTTCGCCAAATTCCCTGGCGTTGACCCGATCCTGGGCCCGGAGATGAAGTCCACCGGTGAAGTCATGGGTGTCGGTGACACCTTCGGCGAAGCGTTCGCCAAGGCACAGATGGGCGCCAGCGAAGTACTGCCTACCGGTGGCACGGCGTTCATCAGCGTGCGTGACGACGACAAGCCTCTGGTAGCCGGCGTTGCCCGCGACCTGATCGGTCTGGGCTTCGAAGTGGTTGCCACTGCCGGCACCGCCCGCGTCATTGAGGCGGCCGGCCTGAAAGTCCGTCGCGTCAATAAGGTGACCGAGGGGCGTCCGCACGTGGTCGACATGATCAAGAACGACGAAGTGTCGCTGATCATCAACACCACCGAAGGTCGTCAGTCGATCGCTGACTCCTACTCGATTCGTCGCAATGCGCTGCAGCACAAGATCTACTGCACGACCACCATTGCGGCTGGTGAAGCCATCTGCGAGGCGCTGAAATTCGGTCCGGAAAAGACCGTTCGTCGCCTGCAGGATCTGCATGCAGGACTCAACGCATGAGCATTACCAAATACCCGATGACCGTTCAGGGCGCTCGCGCCCTGGAAGAGGAGCTTCATCATCTGTCCAAGGTCGAGCGCCCGCGCTTGAGCCAGGCAATCGGTGAAGCCCGCGAGCTGGGCGACCTCAAGGAAAACGCCGAGTATCATGCTGCCCGCGAAGAGCAGGGCATGGTCGAGGCGCGTGTCCGCGACATCGAAGGCCGTCTGCAGAACTCGGTGGTGATTGACGTCACCACCATCGCCCACACCGGCAAGGTGATCTTCGGTACCACCGTGGATCTGGCCAACGTCGAGACTGACGAGCAGGTGACTTACCAGATCGTGGGTGAAGACGAAGCCAACATCAAACTGGGCAAGATTTCGGTCGGCGCGCCGATCGCCCGGGCGATCATTGGCAAGGAAGAAGGTGATGTCGTGGCGATCAAGACCCCGAGCGGTGTGATCGAGTACGAGATCGTCGAGGTCAAGCACATCTGATCGATGCCTGCGTGCAGGTCGCCTGGCGGTGGCCTGTTTCGCGGGCAGATGTGTCGGTATTGGCAGGTCTTGCCGGACGTGTCCGGTTTCGGTCAGGGCGCGCAGGTCGCGCCGCTGACCGGAATCACCGTTACTTGTAGCGGTGAATGTTGGACAGTTGCTTGTTTGGCTGAGGGTTCTTGCGGTAGATCAGCGCCATCTTGCCGATGGTCTGAACCAGTTCCGCACGGCCCTGCTTGCACAGCTCTTCGATCACGGCACGACGCTCGTCGCGATCTTCGAGCTTGATCTGGACCTTGATGAGTTCATGATCGACCAGGGCGCGTTCAAGTTCGCCCAGCACGCCTTCGCTCAGGCCGTTGCCTGCAACCATCAGGACCGGCTTCAAATCATGTCCAATGGACTTGTACTGTTTCTTCTGCTCGTTATTGAGCGGCATAATCTGACCCTTATCGTCTGATTCTGTAAAATTGGTGGCCATTTTACCCGACGGCCCGTGGCTCCGCCCAATTAATCACGACGCTTATCATCGAGGTGCCCAGTGGCGCAGCGTTCCAAAAGCAGCCATAACTGGCTGAGAGAACATTTCAACGATCCTTTCGTCAAACAGGCGCAGAAGGACGGCTACCGCTCGCGTGCGAGCTACAAGCTACTTGAGATCCAGGAAAAGGACCGGCTGATCCGTCCCGGCATGACCGTGGTCGACCTCGGCGCGGCGCCCGGAGGCTGGTCCCAGGTGACCAGTCGTCTGATTGGTGGGCAAGGCCGGCTGATCGCATCCGACATCCTTGAGATGGACAGCATCCCTGATGTGACCTTCATTCAGGGGGATTTCACCGAGGATGAAGTGTTCCGCCAGATCCTCGCGGCTATCGGTAATACGCAAGTAGACCTTGTGATTTCCGATATGGCCCCCAATATGAGTGGATTGAGCGCCGTGGATATGCCACGCGCCATGTTCCTTTGTGAGCTGGCGCTTGACCTTGCAGGTCGGGTTCTGCGTCCGGGTGGTGATTTTCTCATCAAGGTCTTCCAGGGTGAAGGCTTCGATGTCTACCACAAGGAAGTGCGCAAAATGTTCGACAAGGTGCAGATGCGCAAGCCGACGTCGTCCCGCGACCGTTCCCGCGAGCAGTACCTGCTGGGGCGCGGTTTCAAGGGCGGTTATGAGGCACCGGCCGACTTTGAGCAAGGGCAATAGCTTTTTTCAAATGGCTTTATTTACCAAGCGTAACGAACATCTTGTAGTCAATGTTTCACAAAGGGTTACAGACGCCGCCTGCCACACCTGTAGGATCTGTAGTAAGTTAGGCCGGTGAATATCATGCGAGGCGCGCTCCAGCGTGGAGCTCGCTTCAGAGGGTAGCTAATTGAACGATATGGCAAAGAATTTGATCCTGTGGTTGATCATCGCTGCGGTCCTGGTGACCGTGATGAACAACTTCTCCAGCCCGAACGAGCCGCAGACCCTCAACTACTCCGAGTTCATCCAGCAAGTGAAGGATGGCAAGGTCGAGAAAGTTGCCGTCGACGGATTCGTCATTACAGGCAAGCGCAGCGACGGCGACACCTTCAAGACCATTCGTCCGAACATTCCGGACAACGGCCTGATCGGTGACCTGGTCGACAACAACGTCGTGGTCGAAGGCAAGCAGCCAGAGCAGCAGAGCATCTGGACCCAATTGCTGGTCGCCAGCTTCCCGATCCTGGTCATCATTGCCGTGTTCATGTTCTTCATGCGCCAGATGCAAGGTGGCGCCGGAGGCAAGGGCGGGCCGATGAGTTTCGGCAAGAGCAAGGCGCGCCTGCTGTCCGAAGATCAGGTCAAGACCACCCTGGCCGACGTCGCAGGTTGCGACGAAGCCAAGGAAGAAGTCGGCGAACTGGTCGAGTTCCTGCGCGATCCGGGCAAATTCCAGCGTCTGGGCGGCCGCATTCCTCGCGGCGTGCTGATGGTCGGTCCTCCGGGTACCGGTAAGACCCTCCTTGCCAAGGCCATCGCCGGCGAGGCCAAGGTGCCGTTCTTCACCATTTCCGGTTCTGACTTCGTTGAAATGTTCGTGGGTGTCGGTGCAAGCCGTGTCCGTGACATGTTCGAACAGGCCAAGAAACACGCACCTTGCATCATCTTCATCGACGAAATCGACGCCGTGGGTCGCCATCGTGGCGCCGGCATGGGCGGCGGTCACGACGAGCGCGAGCAGACCCTCAACCAGTTGCTGGTCGAGATGGACGGCTTTGAAATGAACGACGGCATCATCGTGATTGCCGCTACCAACCGTCCTGACGTACTGGACCCTGCGCTGCTGCGTCCTGGTCGTTTCGACCGCCAGGTGGTGGTCGGCCTGCCGGACATCCGTGGTCGCGAACAGATCCTCAAGGTGCACATGCGCAAAGTGCCAATGGGTGACGATGTGCAACCTGCCGTCATCGCCCGCGGTACTCCGGGCTTCTCCGGTGCGGACCTGGCCAATCTGGTCAATGAAGCCTCGCTGTTCGCTGCTCGCGTGGGCAAGCGCATTGTCGAGATGAAGGAGTTCGAACTGGCCAAGGACAAGATCATGATGGGCGCCGAGCGCAAATCCATGGTCATGTCCGAGAAAGAGAAACAGAACACGGCGTACCACGAAGCCGGTCACGCCATCGTCGGTCGCGTCGTGCCTGAGCATGATCCGGTCTACAAGGTGTCGATCATTCCTCGTGGTCGTGCGTTGGGCGTGACGATGTTCCTGCCCGAAGAAGATCGCTACAGCCTGTCCAAGCGCGCATTGATCAGCCAGATCTGCTCGCTGTACGGCGGCCGTATCGCTGAAGAGATGACTTTGGGCTTCGACGGTGTGACCACCGGTGCGTCCAACGACATCATGCGTGCCAGCCAGATTGCCCGGAACATGGTCACCAAGTGGGGCCTGTCCGAGAAAATGGGCCCGCTGATGTACTCCGAGGACGAAGACGGCGGTTACCTGGGACGTGGCGGCGGCGGTCAGAGCTCCAGTCTTTCGGGTGAAACCGCGAAGATGATCGATCTGGAAGTGCGCAGCATCATCGACCAGTGCTACGGCACCGCGAAGCAGATTCTTACCGACAACCGCGACAAGCTGGATGCAATGGCTGACGCGCTGATGAAGTATGAAACCATCGATGCCGAGCAGATCGACGACATCATGGCTGGCCGCACGCCTCGCGAACCGCGGGACTGGACGGGTGGCACCGGTAATTCCGGCACGCCGACTGCTCCTGCCGGCCCGCGTCCGGAAACACCGATTGGCGGTCCAGCTGCTGAACACTAAGGCCTGACATGACTTCTGCGCTGTACCCGACCCGGTTGCCTTGCGGCAACCGGGTTCTTGATTTGTCCCGGACCCACGTCATGGGAATCCTCAATATCACTCCGGATTCGTTTTCCGATGGCGGGCGTTTCGCCCAGCGCGATCTTGCATTGCGTCACGCCGAGGAGATGGTTGCGGCAGGGGCGACCCTGATCGACGTCGGTGGCGAGTCCACCCGTCCTGGGGCCCGTGCGGTATCGCCTGTCGAGGAAATGGAGCGTGTTGCGCCCATCGTCGAAGCGATCAATCGCGAACTCGATGTGGTCATCTCGGTGGACACCTCGACGCCAGCTGTGATGCGCGAAACGGCCCGCCTGGGTGCCGGTCTCATCAACGACGTGCGTTCGCTGCGTCGTGACGGGGCCCTCGATGCGGCTGTGGCCACCGGTCTTCCGGTGTGTCTGATGCACATGCGCGGCGAGCCGACCGACATGCAGGACGCGCCTCATTACGATGACGTGACGGGCGAGGTCGCATCGTTCCTGCGTGAGCGTATGGATGCCTGCATCGCGGCGGGGATCGCGGCCGAGAAGATCATCCTCGATCCCGGCTTCGGCTTCGCCAAGACGCTGGACCACAACCTGAGCCTGTTCAAGCACATGGAGGCCCTGCACGCACTGGGGCGGCCTTTGCTGGTGGGCGTATCGCGCAAGAGCATGATCGGCAAGGTGCTGGACAAGCCTGTGGATCAGCGTCTTTACGGTGCGCTCGCCCTGGCGGGCATGGCCATGGCCAAGGGCGCGAAAATTTTACGTGTGCATGACGTGGCGCAAACCGTCGATGTCGTGCGCATGATTGCTGCTGTTGAATCGGCAAAATAAGAAATCTGGAGCACCCATGAGTACTAGAAAATATTTCGGAACAGACGGCATTCGCGGTCGTGTAGGCCAATTCCCGATCACTCCCGATTTCATGCTCAAGCTGGGCTGGGCGGCCGGCATGGCCTTCCGCAAGATGGGTGCGTGCAAGATCCTGGTGGGCAAAGACACGCGGATTTCCGGCTACATGTTCGAATCCGCGCTTGAGGCCGGCCTGTCTGCCGCTGGCGCCGACGTGATGCTGCTCGGCCCGATGCCGACGCCTGCCATCGCCTACCTGACCCGCACGTTCCACGCCCAGGCGGGGATCGTCATCAGCGCATCGCACAACCCTCATCACGACAACGGCATCAAGTTCTTCTCGGGCCAGGGCACCAAGCTGCCTGACGAAGTGGAAATGATGATCGAAGAATTGCTCGACGCGCCGATGACCGTCGTGGAGTCCGAGCACCTGGGCAAAGTCTCGCGGATCAACGACGCAGCAGGCCGCTACATCGAATTCTGCAAGAGCAGCGTGCCGACCAGCACCAACTTTGCCGGCCTCAAGCTGGTGATCGACTGCGCCCATGGCGCCACCTACAAAGTGGCCCCGAACGTCTTCCGTGAGCTGGGCGCCCAGGTCACCGTGCTGTCGGCTGCGCCCAATGGCCTGAACATCAACGATGACTGCGGCTCGACGCACATGGGCGCCCTGCAGGCGGCTGTGGTTGCCGAGAAGGCGGACCTGGGGATTGGCTTCGACGGCGACGGCGACCGAGTGTTGATGGTCGATCACACCGGCGCGATCGTCGATGGTGACGAACTGCTCTATGTCATTGCCCGTGATCTGCACGAGCGCGGCCGCTTGCAGGGTGGCGTCGTCGGCACCCTGATGAGCAACCTGGGGCTGGAGCTGGCGCTGGCGGACCTGAACATTCCGTTCGTGCGCGCCAACGTCGGCGACCGCTATGTGATCGCCGAGCTGCTGGAGCGCAACTGGCAGGTCGGTGGCGAGAACTCCGGCCATGTCGTGTGCTTCCAGCACACCACCACCGGTGATGCGATCATCGCCGCGCTGCAGGTATTGCTGGCGCTCAAGCGTACCGGTCAAAGCCTGGCCGAGTCGCGTCAGGGCCTGAAGAAATGCCCGCAGGTACTGGTCAACGTCCGCTTCGAAGGCGGCAGCGTGGATCCTGTGCAGCACCCGGCCGTCAAGGAAGCCTGTGATCGCGTCACCGCGGCCATGGGCGGTCGTGGCCGCGTGCTGTTGCGCAAGTCCGGGACAGAGCCTCTGGTGCGTGTGATGGTCGAAGGCGAGGACGAAACACAGGTCGCCGGCTACGCCGATGAACTGGCAAAACTGGTTGCTGAAGTTTGTGCCTGATTTCGGCTTGCCAGTGTTGAAACTGTTGGGTAACATCTGCGCCCACTTTGACCGACGAGGTACAGCATGCGTCGCCCTATGGTAGCTGGTAACTGGAAGATGCACGGTACCTGCGCCAGCGTCGCTGAGCTGGTCGAGGGGTTGGCCAACATGGCTATCCCCGACGGTGTCGACGTTGCAGTGTTTCCTTCGAGTCTGCACCTCAGCTTCGTTGTTGAGTGCCTTGAAGAGCAACCGATCTCTGTGGGTGCGCAGAACTGCGCACACGAAGCAGGGCAGGGTGCGCTGACTGGCGAAGTGTCGCCGACTCAGCTGGCTGATGCAGGTTGCAAGCTGGTGCTTGTAGGTCACTCGGAACGTCGCCAGATCATGGGCGAAGGTAACGGGGTCCTGAACCGCAAGTTCGCGGCAGCCCAGGCAAGCGGCCTTGTGCCGGTGCTCTGCATCGGCGAGACGCTCGAAGAGCGCGAAGCTGGCAAGACGCTTGAAGTTGTCGGGCAACAGCTCGACAGCATCATCGAAGAGCTCGGCATCGAAGCTTTCGTGAATGCGGTAGTTGCCTACGAGCCGGTCTGGGCCATTGGCACCGGGCTGACAGCCTCGCCGGAACAGGCGCAGGAAGTGCACGCAGCGATTCGTGCGCAGTTGGCGAAAGAGAATTCTGAAGTCGCGCAAGGTGTGCGGCTTCTATATGGCGGCAGCGTGAAGGCGGCCAATGCGGCTGAGCTGTTCAGCATGCCGGATATCGATGGGGGGCTCATTGGTGGAGCTTCCCTGAATGCAGATGAGTTCGGTGCGATCATTCGCGCCGCGGGAAACTGAAAAATGCTGGAAACAGTCGTAGTCGTTCTTCATCTGCTGGGTGCGCTGGGCGTTGTTGCTCTGGTATTGCTGCAGCAGGGTAAAGGTGCGGACGCTGGCGCGTCGTTCGGAGCAGGTGCATCAAATACTGTCTTCGGAAGCCAAGGTTCCTCTACCTTTCTTAGTAAGTTTACTGCTATACTAGCTGCATGTTTTTTCATAACCAGCTTGGGGTTAGGTTACTTTGCTAAAGAGAAAGCTCACCAGCTGACTCAAGTAGGTTTGCCAGATCCAGCGGTACTTGAAGTGAAACAAAAGCCGGCAGCAGATGATGTTCCGGTCCTGGAAGGGCAACAGAAACCAGCCGCTGCTCCAGCTGACGTTCCTGCCGCTCCAGAACAGAAGTAACACGGGATTCGCAGCTGATATATTGGGGCTGCAAAAAGAGTTAATGCCGAGGTGGTGGAATTGGTAGACACGCAACCTTGAGGTGGTTGTGCCCATAGGGTGTAGGGGTTCGAGTCCCCTTCTCGGTACCAATTAACAAGTGAGCCCGCAATAGCGGGCTTTCTTGTAGGTGGATGTGTCAGATTGACCCCGAGCGGGTTCGGTCGTATACTTCCGCCCCAGCTTTGTCGCGGGGTGGAGCAGTCTGGTAGCTCGTCGGGCTCATAACCCGAAGGTCGTTGGTTCAAATCCAGCCCCCGCAACCAGTTTTAGCGGAGCCCCTTTTCAGGGGCTTTTTGTTAGCTGGACACTCTATTACGCCGTTTTTCGACGGCGTTTTTCATGATGGGCGCTTTGCCCATTTTTTATTGCACAGCATGCACGAGGGGGTTCAGGTGTCGAGCAAGCTAGAACAGTTGCAGGCCTTGTTGGCCCCGGTGGTCGTGGCCCTTGGCTATGAATGCTGGGGTATCGAGTTTTCGGCCCAGGGTCGTCACTCAATGTTGCGCGTTTATATCGATAAAGAGGGCGGCGTGCTGGTGGACGATTGTGCCATCGTCAGCCGTCAGATCAGCGGTGTTCTGGACGTAGAAGATCCGATCAGCTCCGAATATACGCTCGAAGTTTCTTCTCCTGGCATGGAACGCCCGCTGTTCACGATCGAGCAGTTTGCAGCCTTTGCCGGGGAACAAGTGAAGATAAAGCTGCGTTCGCCCTTCGAGGGTCGTCGCAACTTTCAAGGCCTTCTCCGCGGGGTGGAGGAGCAGGATGTCGTGGTGCAAGTGGATGCCCATGAATACCTGTTGCCGATCGATCTGATCGACAAAGCCAACATTATTCCCACGTTTGACTGAGACGCGGATCCCGCGGATCCAATGGCTTGCGAAAGGCGAGGCGTACGATGAGCAAAGAAGTACTGCTGGTTGTTGAGTCGGTATCGAATGAAAAAGGCGTACCGGCCGGTGTAATTTTTGAAGCGCTTGAAATTGCTTTGGCCACGGCCACCAAAAAGCGTTTCGAAGACGAAGTTGACCTGCGTGTGGAAATCAACCGCCACACCGGTGCCTATGAGACTTTCCGTCGCTGGACGGTCGTCGAAGAAGACGATCTTGACGATCCTGCCATCGAAACCTGGCCGAGCAAGGTAGCCCAGACTCATCCGGGCGCCGTTGTTGGCGACGTCGTGGAAGAGAAGATCGAGTCCATCGAGTTCGGTCGTATCGCTGCCCAGACTGCCAAGCAAGTCATTGTGCAGAAAGTTCGCGAAGCCGAGCGTGCTCAAGTCGTCGATGCTTATCGTGAGCGTCTGGGCGAAATCATTTCCGGTACTGTTAAGAAAGTGACGCGTGACAATGTCATCGTGGACCTGGGTAACAATGCCGAGGCGCTGCTGGCGCGTGAAGACATCATTTCGCGGGAGACTTTCCGCGTCGGTGTCCGCGTTCGAGCACTGCTCAAAGAAATCCGCACCGAAAACCGCGGTCCTCAGCTGATCCTGTCGCGTACTGCGCCTGAGATGCTGATCGAGCTGTTCCGGATTGAAGTTCCGGAAATTGCTGAAGGTCTCATCGAGGTGATGGCCGCCTCTCGTGATCCTGGTTCGCGTGCAAAGATTGCAGTTCGCTCCAAGGACAAGCGCATCGACCCTCAGGGTGCCTGCATCGGTATGCGCGGTTCGCGCGTCCAGGCAGTCTCCGGCGAGTTGGGCGGCGAACGTGTGGATATCGTGCTGTGGGATGACAACCCGGCGCAGTTCGTCATCAACGCCATGTCGCCTGCGGAAGTCGCAGCGATCATCGTCGATGAAGACGCTCACGCCATGGACATCGCGGTAGGTGCAGACAACCTGGCCCAGGCGATTGGTCGCGGCGGTCAGAACGTTCGCCTGGCAAGTCAGTTGACTGGCTGGACCCTGAACGTGATGACTGAGTCGGACATCCAGGCCAAGCAGCAAGCGGAAACCGGTGACATCCTGCGCAACTTCATCGACGAGCTGGAAGTCGACGAAGAGCTGGCTCAGGTGCTGGTAGACGAAGGCTTCA
>NZ_JBIVCV010000007.1:198244-362934 GCF_044746765.1 Pseudomonas sp. NPDC090203 | reverse complement strand
GTGTTGGCAGGGGAAATGGCCGACATGGTTCAGGACGACATCATCGGCACGCCGATCGGTTGCCTGGGCAGCGCCGGTGCCGTGCTGCTACGGTGTGGTATTAATCTGTAGGAGCGCGCTTGCCCGCGATGACGATCTTGAGATCCCCATCGCAGGCAAGCGCGCTCCTACAGGTGCATCGAAGGATGAATCTTGCGGTGTTCCTGCAGGATGTACTGGCGCAGGCGCTCAGTGTCTTCCTTGCTGTTCTGGCTCAGGCGATAGGCGGCCAGGCCTTGCTCGGTCAGGCGTTCGAAGGTGCCGCGCAGCGCGATGGGGGCCAGGCCGTTGGGGGTGAACCAGGCCGAGAAATACTTGGGCGGTTTGGTCTGCTTGCGGATTTCCAGCAGGATGCCCTTGAACGATATTTCATGGACCCACAGCGCGGTCAGCGAGCCCTTCTCGGTTTCCAGTGCCACTGGCTGCGGCAGAATCAGGCGCCACGGACGAATCCGCGGGCCCTCTTCGAAAATGCTCGGCGCACCCAGTTCCAGGTGCAGCGCGTGAAACTCGTCTTCGACCAGATGCAGCGGAAAGGTCATCTGCTGATTGTCGAATTGCGCCTGAATCGTCACTTGCTCATGGGCGGCCAGTCGCGTCAGCAGGTCCTGAATCTGTACTCCACCATTAACCACCAGGCTGCGCGACTTGTCGTGCACATTCAGCTTGGGGTTGTGCTGCATGTTCTGGATGAAGTCCAGCTCATCCTGCGTGAGGATATTGTCGCGCTGCATGGTCAAGCTCGATTAACCGGTTATTGAAAAAAGAGACAATAAATTCGTTTTTTGGTTGCTGCCGTTCGTCAGTTACAGGATTTTGCGCTTCAACGCCTCTATCTCAAGGCGAGCTTGCGCCAGTTCGGCCTGCAATTCGACAATTTTTTCCTGAGCCAGCACCTGCTCGGTCACGTCCTTTTGTATGCCGAGGAAATACATCGAGTTCTCGGCATCGTTGAAAACCGGCGTGATCGACAGCTCATTCCAGAATGACGTCCCGTCCTTGCGATAGTTGCGCAGCACCTGACGGCAGGGCTCACCTGTTTCCAGGGCTTGGCGAATGACGCCTACCGCCGGCTGGTCGCGGTCCTCGGCCTGCAGAAAACGGCAGTCCTGATACAGGATTTCGTCGGCGCTGAAGCCCGTCAGGCGTTCGAACGCCTTGTTGGCATAGATGAGGATGTTATCGTCACCCTCGTGCTCGGCGACCACGATGCCGTCATTGGATACATCGACCATCAGCTGCATCAGTTTTGCGTTAATCATTACACGCTCCCGGGCAGCCATCGCAAAGCCAGCATTCTAAGACATTACGAGCGCCTCAGGCATAATGGCGCACTTTTTACTCAGCCATGGAATCAGGATTACAGCATGAAAGTCGCCATTGTTTCGGGCTCGGTGTACGGCTCGGCCGAAGAAGTTGCCCGACACGCTCAGCAGATCATCAAAGACGCCGGTCACGAGGTGTATTTCAATTCCCGCGCGACGCTGGCCGATCTGCAGGCCTTCGCGCCCGAGGCGTTGCTGGCCGTTACCTCGACGACGGGCCTGGGTGAGCTGCCCGACAACCTTCAACCGCTGTACTCGCAGATCCGCGATGTGCTGCCTGGCGCATGGCGCGGCCTGCCGGGTGGCGTGATTGCTCTGGGCGATGCCAGTTACGGCGACACCTTCTGCGGCGGTGGCGAGCAGATGCGGGAACTGTTTCTGGAACTGGGCGTGCGCGAGGTGCAGGACATGCTGCGCCTGGACGCCAGCGAGACCGTCACTCCTGAAACCGACGCCGAGCCCTGGCTTGCCGATTTCGTCCAGCAATTGAGCGCCTGAACACACGCCGGCCTGTGATGCCCGCGCCAGAGCGCTGCGCCACAGGCTGACTCGCCGGGCCACTAAGGTGGCTGCCAAGGCAAGTTTCGCTTTCCCCACGGCTGGCTAGACTGCTGAACCATGAGAGCAGAATAACCGCCGGAGGGACGCCGATCGTGAAAGCCGATTTTTGCAAACCAGGAACTGCGCTGTAATGAGCCTGGCGGAAATCCCGCTGTGCGTCTGGCGCACCCGTGGGCATGACTTCGCGTTCAGGGGCCGGAACATCCGCTACTGGGCGGCGGGGCAAGGTGAGCCGTTGCTGCTCATCCACGGCTTTCCGACCGCCAGTTGGGACTGGCATTACCTGTGGCAGCCTCTGTCACGCCGTTATCGGGTCATCGCTTGCGACATGCTCGGTTTCGGCGATTCGGACAAACCCCGCGATCATGACTACAGCCTCATCGAGCAGGCGGACCTTCAACAGGCGTTGCTCGATCATCTTCAGGTGTCGCAGCCGGTGCATGTACTGGCCCACGACTACGGCGACAGCGTTGCCCAAGAGTTGCTGGCCCGCCACGGCGAAAGCCGGTTCGACATGGCCAGTTGCGTATTTCTCAATGGCGGGTTGTTTCCGGAAACACACCGGGCGCTGTTCATCCAGAAGCTGCTGCTCAGCCCGCTGGGCTGGCTGATCGGCCGGATTTTTGACCGGTGCAGCCTGGACCGGGATTTCAGCCGCGTGTTCGGCCCCGATACCCGCCCCAGTGAAAGTGAGCTGGATGACTTCTGGAGCCTGATCGCCGCCGGCCAGGGGCATCACATTCTGTACCGCCTGGTCAGCTATATACCGGAGCGCCTTCGCCACCGGGAACGCTGGGTCCAGGCCATGCAGCACGGCCGGGTGCCGATGCGCTTCATCAATGGCGCAGGGGATCCGGTGTCCGGCCGGCACATGGTCGAACGTTATAGAGAGCTGGTGCCCGATCCTGACACCATCCTGATCCCGGCCATCGGCCGCTATCCGCACATCGAGGCGCCCAACCTGGTCCTGCGCCTGTATGAAGAATTTCGCAGCGGGCTTTACGGGCTGTTGCCGGTGGCCGCCACATCTCGGGTCGTGCAGGACAGTGCTCCGGCCAATCATCCCTTTGCGTTATCGACCACCATTCAGAACGGCTCGTGTTGATTGTGACCGGCCCGTGACTGACCGACACTCTCCTTCACAAAATGGGGGAGAGCACATGAGCGAATCTGTACGTTTCGAAGATAAAGTCGTGATCGTCACGGGTGCCGGTGGCGGACTGGGTCGTGCCCACGCCTTGCTGTTCGCCCGCCACGGTGCGCGTGTGGTGGTCAACGATCTGGGTGGCTCAGCCCATGGTGAAGGCGCCAACGCCTCGGCGGCCGACCGCGTAGTGGCCGAAATTCGCGAAGCCGGCGGACAGGCCGTTGCCAACCATGACTCGGTGACCGACGGCGACCGCATCGTGCAGCACGCGCTGGATGCGTTCGGTCGCATCGACGTGGTGGTCAACAATGCCGGGATCCTGCGTGACAAGAGCTTCGCAAAAATGGAGGACGCCGACTGGGACCTGGTCTACCGCGTTCACGTCGAAGGCGCCTACAAAGTCACCCGCGCCGCCTGGCCTCACCTGCGCGAACAGAACTATGGCCGGGTGATCTTCACCGCTTCCACGTCGGGCATCTACGGCAACTTCGGCCAGGCCAACTACGGCATGGCCAAGCTTGGGCTGTATGGCCTGACCCGCACCCTGGCGCTGGAAGGGCGCAAGAACAACATCCTGGTCAACGCCATCGCCCCCACGGGCGGCACCCGCATGACCGAAGGCCTGATCCCTGCCAGCGTTTTCGAGTTGCTCAAGCCGGAACTGGTCAGCCCGTTAGTGGTGTACCTGGGCAGCGAACAGTGCCAGGACAGCGCCGGGCTGTACGAAGTTGGCGGCGGCTGGGTCGGAAAAGTGCGCTGGGAACGTAGCCTGGGCGCGGGATTCGATCCCCACGCTGGATTCACCCCTGAAGATGTTGCGGCGCAGTGGGGCGCCATCGGCGACTTCACCGACGCTGTTCATCCGGCGGATAACGTCGAAGCGCTGAAAGAGATGATGGCTAATTTGCAGCGCTTTAACGGCTGACGGGTTTACCGCAGTTCGAGGCGGCCAGTTCGAGTGATCGGACTGGCCGTTTTTGTAGGATAGTTATTTGGCTGGTTGTAGGACTTGTCTCTAAATTAAGCAATGATCCCGTCTTCACGGATTTTGACTCAATACCGGTGATAACCGCCCGACACCTCAAAAGATGAATTCTGTCTTTTGGAGGTTTTATGATTGGTAATTTGAGTCAGGTGGAGAAGCGTCTGAAACTGTATCAGCCGCTTCCAGACAAGAAGTTTGAGGTCAAATCCGGACTTGCTCCACGCGAGGAGGCAATCAAGCAGCAAGTGCGGCAATACTGGTCGGACAAGACCATTGCCGATGTAAAAAAACTGGAAGGGCTCAATCTGGACCTGAGCGGTTTCGATCCCCGGCGCACGACAAATAGACAGTTGCTTGAGGTGACTGCTTTTTTAGCCGATCAGGGTTTGATCGACAGCGATCTTGCGCATTCCATATCCAGTATGGACATGCCGCTGGATGCACAGGGCAACCCCCTCACGCTGGACAGGGAAATTGACGCCTATGAATTCCTGACCGGCAAACTGGCGTCGTTGAACAGGGAGTCTTTCAAAGACAATGAGCTAGCCAAGGGCGAACGGATAGAAGTCAATGCGGCGCTTTCCGTTTTGTTGGCGCTGGAGGGGTACGCGAAAACACCAAGGGAAAAGCCGCTGGTCAATATTCGGGTTTGAGCTGAAGCGGCGGCACGCTTATATGGATATAAAAGCCATCATGCGCCGAGACAACTTTCAGTGATAAAAAAAGCCGCTGCAAAAGCAGCGGCTAAACAAGACGTAAGATCCAGGAGCTTGAAAATCCACGTCGGGAAACAGGGCAGGAGTCTGGAAACTGCCAGTCTCAGGAATCCTGTTTCCAGTTCGCGGCGAGGGCGGCCGCGAAGTGAGTTCATGGTAGGGGTTTGCTGCTGGTGAAAACATAGCGGTTTACGACATGCAGTATTGCTAGTGCGGTAACAATGCGCCGGGTATTCATACGGTGCCTGAATGTTTTTCCTACATGTTGCGTCGGCCCGAAAAACGCCATGCGATAAATATATACCGCATCCGTATCTTCAAGATGGCGTTTCATGACGGCTCATTTTCGTCGTTTGTCTGCTTTCCCGACCGGCTGGATGCCGCCAGGGGACGAACGACCTACCCTGGAGCTGTACCTATGAACGACATATCCATTGCCCTCCCACGATCCTCTGATCGACGCGACTGCATCACCCGTCAGATGGCTGATCTGACCCGCGCAAGTGCTTCTTCCAATGCGCTGCTGAGCCGACATCCCAGCCTGCGCGAGCGTGCTTGCGAGCTGCTTGTCGAGGCCCTGAAAGACGTTGACCTGAAACAGGCCTGTGGGGTTTCCAGCCCTCACGCGATCTTCTTCAACCAATTCGACAACAGTGGGCGTATTCACTCCGTCGCGATGTCGGACCTGCTGGTGGACGCCATGCGTCATGGCCACTCGGTGGTGGACATCGAGGGTGCAGGATTTTTCACCCGCCACGACAGCATAGGGCATCAATCCGCGGTTCCATACGATCTGAATCGTCAATTGCAAGATACGGTTACACGGTTTGCCCCTGTCTTGCCCGGCTACTACCGAGCGCGGCTCCTTGCCCCCTGGAACGTGCCGGATGCCAACCCACAGGATCCATCGGCCAAGCCCCGGACCCAGTCCGAGGCTTTGGTCGGGGAGCATCGGCGCGCACTGCAGTGCGAAGTCGCATTGCGCGGTTATTCGGGGATGCTGTCGGCCGATGAGCAGAAGCGCCTGGCCGATGTTCTCGACACCGCTCCGGCAAACGGAGTATTCAGCCTCGTGTGGACGACCACCGATGGCACTCGCGTGACCGTACCGTCGATCTATGTCGCCAGCCAGGCGGGACGTCAGGAGGCGCAGCCTTCGGGCGTGGTTTTCCTGATCATGCCCGCTCGCGGAATCGAGCGTTATGAATCCATCGACTTGTTGCGTGAGGCACTGAGCGGACCACTGGGGGATGTCGTGAAGGACTTTCTGTTGATCCGTGACCAGTTGCGTCTGCAAAGCCAGGCAACGATCGGACTGGATGCATGGCACTTCGAGCCAATGAGCGATGCGCTTATCGATGTCCATGTGCAGGCGGTGGAATACAAGCAGATGAAGGACTGCAACTTCCTTCTCACGCAAGACGGTAAGGATACCGACCGGTCGACATTCTATGCCGAGCTGGAGAGGGTACACACCTGTGCGCATCTGGACGATGCAATGGGGGATCGCTTCATCGCACTGACCGCGCAGATGACCGAGATCCTGCAACCGGATTGGCGCAAATATGCGGACGTCCAACAGAAAGACAGGCTGTTGCAGCTTGAGCAGGCAAATGATGAAAGCAAGAAGAACGTCGACGAACTGTTCAGCGCTGTTACATCACTCGAAGATTTTGCCTACCGGGAAATTACCCACTTCATCTCTCAACATCTGGGCCGTTTCGTTGATCCGAATCTTGTGCAGATTACCTTGCACGACTCCATCGAGTTGGGCGGCAATGAAACGTTGGCGGCTACTTGTCAGAAGTCGCTGATGGAGTTTGCGCTTCAAGGGCTGCCGGAAGGTGCGGGCAGCATGACCTTCAGCCCGTCTCCCGATCAGATCCATGTCGATTTCTCCGCCCGGTTCGTCACCGGGATGCTTAATATGCTCGACCTTCATCGACGTTACGAGCAGGAGCTGCATCGGATCGCGGCCGATGACGAGAGCCTTCGAGCCATGGCTCAGCATCGTGACTGTGCTATCGCTCTGGGTGCGTTCTCAGCCAGGATGCAAGGTCATTTGCTGCAAGATCGTAGCGTTGACCTCGTTCAGAATGTTCGCACTGACGCCGTCCGCAATGGAGTCGTTCACAGCATTGGCAGTCTTCATCTGGCGTTCCCTGATACCCGGTTCAAGGATGTGATTGTCATCGAGGAAAAAACGGCATCCGATGATCACTACGTCCTGTACGCCCCTGGATCTCCCAATGGACGCGACTTCTATGAGTTCGCCACATGGCGGCAGTTGAGTCATGAGGTCGGCGGCTGGCTGGCGGCTGAATCTGGAAGGAATTACGTAGGCCGTCAGTTGGCGGGGGCCAATCAGTCGGGAGTGATCTCCACGCTCAACAGTGTGCTGCTCAAGCCTTCGACCTGGGGCGTCGATAGCTGCAAGTTCGTTCGCAGCACTGAATCAGGCTATGAAAACTGCCTGCGTGCCCTGGTCCGTCAAAAAGCCTTGCGGGGATTATCTACACGCCACTTCGACCCACAGGTGGACCGTCGCGCCACCTATGTAACGCCATCGCAACAGGCGCTGGTGCAGGCTCGAATCGAAGCGCTGAATCACGAATACGCAAGAGTCTCTGCGAACATGATGCCGTTTCGAGATTATGTTCACGCAAAGGCTAAGGATATTCTGAACGCCTGGCTGTACGGTCTCGGTTATGAACAACATGTCGATCCGGACACGCTATACGTTAGCGAGGGTGTTCCTTACACCGATACGCCGAACTTTGGTGAGCTGCAATCTTTCAACGACTTATTGATGTATGGAAAAGCTTTTGCTCATAGTTATCCGCCCCAGATTCAAATGTACTCGTCCGTTGGGCAGAATGGCCGAGAATTTCCCCGTCATTTGATGTACCACCTGAATGGGGAAATCAGAAAAGCCGATGTTGGCGTTCAGTACATGAAATATTTGACTGCGGAGTTTATGAAGCCCACAAGCCCGAATTTCGAGAAGCGCCAAGCCCTATATGCTCAACGTCTCTCTTATGAGATGCTTCGTGGCGCGATGACGGAATTCGTGAAAGGGCATCTGGATCCAGCCCAATATTCATGGTTAAGCCAAATCATCACTCCGATTACCGGGGGGCCATCAAAACCCACGGCACGGGGAAGTCGAAATATTTCCCCATTCGTTATCGCAGGCTACCGGGTCGAAGGTGTCTACTGTTTCCGGGATGACAGTGCCAATGAACCTCGTCACGAGTTGCTGTACACCCCCGGAGCCCCAGATGGCCGGGATTTCCGACCGCTGACTGACTACGCACAGTTGCTGGACACTGCCGAGATGCAAAGCTATTACCTGGCTCGCGTTGCTCACGAGGGGCAGACGAATGTCGGCACCTTCATGGACACGCTCGACCGGGGCGGCAAATACAATCCGACAGTGATAAAAATCGTGTACTGGACCGACGAGCCAGTCAGGGACTTTCGTCAGCTCTACTCGCAGATGATCGATCGCATGATCAGGGATGTAGACAGTGCGACTGTCAGCATCGATGAGAGGCAACGTGCGGTGGCGTGGAAGGTCATCGATTGGACCGTCACTGTCCTGACGCTTCCATTCCCGCAGGCGAGTTTTGCGTGGTCAGTCCTCACCACTAGCCTAAAATTCGTGGAGGCGGCCAAAGCCTACGATTCGGGTGACCGGGGTACTGCTTTCAAGCTGTTTGCAGAAGGGGTTATCGGGTTGATTGGCATAGCCGATGAGGTCCGGGTGGCGGCAACAGGGGCGCAAAGCCTTAAGATGTATGTCGCATCGCCTGTGATTGATTGGGCCTGGAAAAAGCTTCAGAAGACCAGCGTCTACAGGATGTTGGCCTAATGGATCGCCCGACCCGACGGCAGTTGCACCAGCCGCTGGGTCAACCTGATCCGCTGTACCGGATCGTCACTCAGTAACAACGCGTGCTCCAGGTCGAATCGTTCGGCCTGCGGGCATTCCAGATGCTGGTACAGGCTGGCGCGGGCGAGGTAATCGCTTGTGTTGGCCTGGCCCAGTTCCAGTACCCGGTTGGCGTCCTTGAGGGAGGCCATGAAATCATCGTTGATCTGGTGCAGATGCCGCAGGTTGCGCGACAGGCGCTGGATCATCGCGACCGGCGTTGCCGTGACCATGTGCTCGGCCTTGAGCGCAATATCCGGGCCGAACTGGCGCAGCAGCAATTCCCGGCAGTCCTTGGGGTAGAGCCTGCGGCCATCGCAAGGATCAAGCGTGTGATCGGCTCCCGGCACGCGCAGCAGAAAATGCCCGGGAAAGTTCACCCCCTCCAGCGGAATCTCCAGGCGCCTGGCCAGCTCAAGCGCGACCAGTGCCAGCCCCAGTGGCTGACCGCGCCTGCGCTCGACGATCTTGTGCAACAGCGCGACCTGCGGTTTGGGCTGGGCCACGTCGTCCTGCTGAAAGCCGATCGTCGCCATCTGGCGCAGCAAGGGCTGGGCGAGCTCGGCAGCCGGGATCAGGGGCAGGGCGGCGCTGATGCGACGCTGCAGTTCTGCGAGCAGTTCCCGGGTTTGCCCCAGGTCCACCCCGGCGTCGTGTTCCAGAGATATCCACAGGGCAGCCTCGA
Organism: Pseudomonas sp. NPDC090203; assembly: GCF_044746765.1. Taxonomy (NCBI): domain Bacteria; kingdom Pseudomonadati; phylum Pseudomonadota; class Gammaproteobacteria; order Pseudomonadales; family Pseudomonadaceae; genus Pseudomonas; species Pseudomonas sp. NPDC090203. The sequence continues at coordinate 353,542 of NZ_JBIVCV010000007.1, read as the reverse complement.
ACGTCGAGGGCGGGATGCGTTGCAGGCATTCGAGACAATGTTGGCGCGGGTTCATCGGCTTCTCCGGTCGGATCGGGCGTCTGACTTCAGGCTGACGATGCTCCCGTTTTAGCGCTGCGGGCAAGGTTCGTCCAGCGCCGATTGTTGCAGGGTGCGTTCTGCGTCGGCGTTGCAGGCAGGTTGTCAGGATCTGCCCAACGAAGCCGTCGATTTTTCTGCCAGCGCCTATACTCGCAGAACAAAAACCGGGAGCACTGCCTATGTTCGCTCTCATGCAAAGTTCACGTGTTCAATCGCTGCACCTGATCGTCGATTCGCACACCTGCCTCAAAGCCGTGATCGCGATTCACAGCAGCCAGAAAGGTCCGGCTCTGGGTGGCTGTCGCTATCTTTCCTATCCGAATGAAGAGAGCGCTATAGAAGACGCTATTCAGTTGGCCAGGAACATGAGCTACAAGGCCGTGCTGGCTGGCTTGTCGCTGGGCGGCGGGACGGCGGTCGTCCTGCGTCCGGCCCACGTGCCGGATCGCGCGGCGCTGTTCGAGGCATTCGGACGTTTCGTCGAAACCCTGGATGGCCGTTACATCACGGCCATGGACAGTGGCACCTCCATAGAAGACATGGACTGCATCGCCCAATACACCCAGCACGTCACCAGCACCACCAACACCGGCGATCCGGCAGCCCATACCGCGTTGGGACTGTATGCCGGGATTCGCGCCACGGCCATGGCCCGGCTGGGCAGCGACAATCTCGAAGGGCTGCGAGTGGCCATCCAGGGCCTGGGGCATGTGGGTTATGCCCTGGCCGAGCAACTGCATTCGGCAGGTGCAGAGTTGCTGGTGGCGGACCTGGACAGCGGCAAGGTGCAACTGGCCATGGAACAGATGGGCGCCAAGCCGGTTGCCAGTGAGGCCTTGCTCAGCACCGCTTGCGACATTCTCGCGCCTTGCGGGCTGGGCGGCGTGCTCAACAGCCACAGCGTGACCAAACTGCGTTGCGCGGCCGTGGCAGGCGGCGCCAACAACCAGTTGAGCTGCGCGGCCATCGCCGATCAGCTCGAAGCCCGCGGCATCCTCTACGCTCCCGATTACGTCATCAATTCAGGGGGATTGATCTACCTGGCGCTGCAACATCAAGGAGAAAACCAGAACACCATCACCGCACATCTGTCCCAGATAGGAACACGGCTGACTGAAGTATTTGCCCATGCCCAGGCCGAGAAGCGCTCACCCGCGCGGGTAGCCGATGCATTGGCAGAACGCCTGTTGAACCTCGAATAAGCGCCTTACCGGCGCGATTCGAACGAAGCTTTCGACCACAAGTCGCAAAGCCAAGACCATCACGCGCCACGACGAGGGCGCGTGTCAGGAGTGTGCAATGTCCAATAACAAGATCGATCTTGCGTACACCCGTTATCTGTCCCCGGACGGTCAACTGACCGGCGAGCTTCCCCAGTGGGCCGATGACTTCAACCTCCTCACCCGCCTTTACCGACAAATGGTCCTGACCCGGCTTTTCGACCAGAAAGCCGTGGCACTGCAACGCACCGGCCGCATCGGCACCTACGCACCCACCCTCGGCCAGGAAGCCATTGGTGTTGCCATCGGCAGCCTGATGCACCCAGACGACGTGCTGATTCCCTATTACCGCGACACTGCCGTGCAACTGATGCGCGGGGTGCGCATGGAAGAAATTCTCCTGTACTGGGGCGGCGACGAACGCGGCAGTGACTATGCCGAGCCTGCCGTGGCCCAGGACTTTCCGTTGTGCGTGCCCATTGCGACCCAGGCGCTGCATGCCTGCGGGGTGGCCAGTGCCTTCAAGATCCGGGGCGAGCATCGCGTGGCCGTGACCACCTGCGGCGACGGTGCGACCAGCAAGGGCGATTTTCTCGAAGCCCTGAACGTGGCGGGTGCCTGGCAATTGCCGGTGGTGTTCGTCATCAACAATAACCAGTGGGCGATCTCCGTGCCCCGGCGCATCCAGTGCGGCGCCCCAACCCTGGCGCAGAAGGCCGTCGGCGCGGGCTTTCATGGCGAGCAGGTGGACGGCAACGACATCCTTGCTGTGTATGACCGCATGCAGGTGGCGCTGGAACGTGCGCGCAAGGGCAAGGGCCCGGTGTTGCTGGAATGCATCAGCTATCGGCTGGGGGATCACACCACCGCCGACGACGCCACCCGTTATCGTCCCGCCGATGAGGTCAAGCAGGCCTGGCAGGAGGAGCCGATCAAACGGCTGCAGTCATTCATGGCTGCCCAGGGCGTGTGGGACGAGGGCCGGGAGCAGGCCTTGATCGCCGAATGCCAGGGCCTGGTCCAGCAGTCTGTGGATAACTTCGAGAACGCCGGCAACCAGGCGCCCGAGTCGGTCATCGACCATGTCTACGCGAAATGGCCGGCCCCGCTGGCCGATCAGCGCGAGTGGTTCCTTGAGCGTGTGGCCCGTCGTAATGGAGGTGCTGGTCATGGCGAATGATCTGTCCACGGACAAGCCTGCTGTAGATAAGAAAGTCAGCCTGCTCGAAGCGGTCAACCTGGCGATGCACCGCGCCATGAGCGAGGACGAGAATGTCGTGGTGCTGGGCGAGGACGTCGGTGTCAACGGCGGCGTGTTCCGCGCCACCCAGGGTTTGCGCGACACTTTTGGTTTCAAACGAGTGATCGACTCGCCACTGGCTGAAACAATGCTCGGCGGGCTGGCCATCGGCATGGCGGCCCAAGGGCTGAAACCTGTGGTGGAAATCCAGTTCATGGGCTTCATCTACGCCGCGATGGAACACCTGGTGTCCCACGCCGCACGCATGCGCAATCGCACCCGGGGGCGCCTGAGTTGCCCGATGGTCATGCGTTCGCCCATGGGCGCGGGGATTCGCGCGCCCGAACACCACAGCGAAAGTACCGAAGCGATGTTCGCCCATGTACCGGGGTTGCGCGTGGTGATTCCTTCCTCGCCGGCCCGCGCCTATGGCCTGCTGCTGGCAGCCATCGACGATCCTGACCCGGTGATCTTTCTCGAACCTACTCGCCTCTATCGCATGAACCCGCAAACCCTCGTCGACGATGGCAAACGCCTGCCGCTGGACACCTGCTTTACCCTGCGCGAAGGCAGTGACATCACCCTCATCAGTTGGGGCGCCAGCGTTCACGAAACCTTGCAGGCTGCCAACGCGCTTGCCGAGCATGGGGTGTCGGCGGAAGTGATCGACGTGGCCTGCGTCAAACCGCTGGACCTGGACACCCTCGAAGCGTCAGTGCGCAAGACCGGGCGCTGCGTGATCGTCCACGAAGCGCCACGCTCCGGCGGCCTGGGCGGGGAAATCGCCGCCAGCCTGTACGAACGTGCGCTGCTGGATTTGCAGGCGCCGATCCAGCGGGTCACCGCGCCGGACATTCCGCCGCCGCTCTATCGCCTGGAGCAGCTGTACATTCCCAGCGTCGAAGACATCCTTCACGCCTGTGACACTGCCCTGAATTACGCCTGACGGCCGAGGAGGCTTGCGATGAAATATTTCAAACTGCCCGACCTGGGCGAAGGCTTGCAGGAAGCGGAAATCGTCGAGTGGCACGTCAAGGCGGGGGATACGGTCAAGGCTGACCAGTTGGTGGTGTCGGTCGAGACGGCCAAGGCCATCGTCGACATTCCCGCACCCTATGACGGTGTGGTGGCGAAGGTCTACGGTGGCGATGGCGACATTCTTCACGTGGGCGAACCCTTGATGGCATTTGAAGGCGAGGGCGATGCGGGAACGGTCGTCGGACGTCTGGAAGGGGGAGGCAGCAGTCAGGACGATCAGTTTTTTGTCGGCGCTGCGCCGTCTACCCGCGAGCATCTCTCGACCCGCGCCACGCCTGCGGTACGGCAACTGGCCCGGCAACTGGGTGTCGACCTGAGCGCCTTGAGCGGTTCAGGCAGCGACGGCCTGATAACCCGCGCTGATGTGGAAAACGCCTCCCAAGCCGAGCGCGACAAGTTCGGCGGCGAAAAACTGCGTGGCGTGCGCCGCAGTATGGCGCTGAACATGGCCAAGTCCCACGCCGAAGTGGTGCCCGTGACGATTTTCGGCGATGCCGACCTGCATCGCTGGGGCGCCGCCCGGGATCCGCTGATTCGCATCGGCAAGGCCATGGCTGCGGCGTGCAGGGTCGAACCGGTGCTCAACAGCTGGTTCGACGGCAAGTCGCTGTCGATCAAACACCACGACAAGCTGGATCTGGGTATCGCCGTCGATACCCCGGACGGCCTGTTCGTGCCAGTGCTGCGCGACGTCGGAAATCGCCATGCAGCGGATTTGAAAGATGGCCTCAACTGCCTGCGCGCCGACGTCAAGGCCCGCTCGATTCCGCCCAAGGAAATGATGGGCGCCACCATCACCCTGTCCAACTTCGGCACCCTGTTCGGCCGCTACGCCAACCCCATCGTCGTACCGCCGCAAGTGGCGATCATAGGCGCAGGAGGCATTCGCCAGGAACCAGTGGCCATGGACGGGCAAGTGGTCATCCACCCGATCCTGCCGCTGTCATTGACCTTCGACCACAGGGCGGTGACAGGAGGCGAGGCCGCGCGGTTCTTCAAGGCGTTGGTGGAGGAGCTGGAAAAACCTGAATCCACCTGACTGAAACCCGATCCCTTGTAGGAGCGCGCTTGCCCGCGATGGCGGTGTGTCAGACGGCAATAGAGCGTCTGACACACCGCCATCGCGGGCAAGCGCGCTCCTACAGGGGCTGGGTCTGGACTTGAAGAAATGAGCGTCTCCGTTCGTCCCCTCGTTGGTAGATTCATTTAGTAAAACGCGCTGGCCTACGGTAGGGCCAGCGCTTTCTACCTTTCGGAAATTGCGAGGAGCAGTTCTTTTGCTGCAATTGAAGAGCCGTCGATGGAAAGATGATTGGTGTCGGAGTACAGGATCTTTCCATCTTTCACGGTGTGACAGACACCCTCGGTGCACAGTGCGGGTGCGGCATCGATGTAGAAGACATTTGGATGGCGATCTGCGAATCGCCGGATCACCTGATTCACGGCATAGGGTGACGAGTCTTCGAGTCTGAACTTCAACTGGGTTTCACAGCCTTGATCGATATACCTCGGGCGCAGGAGGCATGAAACGACGTTCATGTTTTCATATTTAAATGGCTGGCTTCCGACGATATAGAAAGGCCGATCGCCTATATCTTTTCTAGCTCTTTCGAGAAGGTCCTCTATGATTTGGAAGTAGTTCATGTCGCCTGAATGCTCAGGATTATTTCCATCTGGATCGGCGATGATATTGCTGTACCCATCCCAGCTGTGTGCGAGGATGAATGGGGTGTCGTTATTGTTTAATAGCTCCAGCGCCTCAAGATAGGCTTCTCTGCAGTCTGTCCGGGGTGTGTTGTTCAGCAAGCGTGTGTAGTGTTTTGAAAACAGGCACCCGTGCATAAATACGCCGTCGATGGATGCCCGCTGCTTATTCAGTTCCTCGTCCAGCCCGCTGGCGTATTGAAGCGCGAAGCTGTCGCCGGCCATGACCGCTAATGGTTTTGCATTTCTATCACCGAGTCGGGTAGAAAGATCGTAACCGTGGCCACCATAATTGTTGATATGGAAGTTCACCGGGTCGGACGCAAAGGCCAGGTATTGCGATGGGACCCGGGATGGCAGTCCACCCTGCTCAACAACCAGCAGTGAAAGGCCGACCAGAAGGGCTACCGATGCTGGCGCAGCAACCGCAGCGGTCATTCTGGAGCGTGCATCGATACCCATGAAGCGCCGTTCAATGTAGCGGTACAGGATTGCCCCCAGAATGAAAGAGGCGGTGAGCAATCCGATTTTTTCACTGAGCGTTATTGGCCTGTAGACATAGTATTTATAGAAGACGATGACAGGCCAGTGCACCAGATACAGTGAGTAAGACACCAGTCCGATCCAGAGGGCGGGTCGAAGGCGCAGCACCGAAACCCATGGCGACTGCCCGGCGTAGATGCAGGCAGCTGCCCCTAGGCAGGGTGCGAGTGCAAACAGCCCCGGAAACGCCGAGCCTGAATCCAGATAGAATGCGGATGCCAGTATGAGCAGCAGTCCTGAAATCGCGAGGATGCCTTCAATGGTTTTTCCAGCGCGCCTCCTGGAGGCAAAAACCATCAGTGCTCCAATCGACAGTTCAAAGCCCCGAAACGGCATCATGAAATAGGCAGCCGATGCGTCACGGTTCAACATCACCTGGCTCATGATCATCGAAGTCAGGGTCAGGAAGGCCAGCACCACGAGAAGGCATCGGTCAGAGACCTTGACAGACATCCATACAATGAGCGGCCAGACGAGATAAAACTGCCATTCCACCGCGAGTGACCAAGTATGTAGCAGGGGCTGACTTGCAGCGGAGGTGTCGAAGTATCCTTGTTGGGACCAGAAGTAAAAGTTGGAAGATGCAAATATGGAGTAGTTCGCAGCGGTTGCAAGTCTGGGGTATGTCCCAGGATCAAGCAATACAAAACCTGCCGCCAGGCATCCCGCAACTGTCACAAGCAGCGCAGGATGTAATCGCATTAATCGTCTGGTGTAAAAGCCGATCGGTGAAAATGTTCCCCTGGCGAGGGAGTTTTTGATGATTGTGGTAATCAGATATCCCGAGATGACGAAGAATACGTCAACACCTACAAAACCACCCGGTACTCCGAGGTCGAAGTGAAACAGCAGCACCAGCATGACTGCGAGTGCTCGTAATCTGTCTATGTCTTGCCTGTAGTCAGTGTGTGCGCTGTGCATGATTTCCCTTTCGTAAATACCTACTCCAATACCGGCTATGCGGCGATCTGGATTCTACAGGTGATTTATTCCTGTGTCAGGAGTTGTGCATGAGAGGAAAGAGGGGATTGGGGGTGCTCAGGTTGTTTTCGTCAAAGTGTATATTTAATAGAGTGCAAAGATGTTATTTCCTACACTTAGATGTCTTAAGTCCTACATGTAGCTATGTCCGCCGCCTGTAGGAGCGCGCTTGCCCGCGATGGCGGTGTGTCAGACGGTAATAGAGCGTCTGACACACCGCCGTCGCGGGCAAGCGCGCTCCTACAGGTTCCGGGTGCACCCTGAGCGTCGCTTTTTTTCAGAATCGGTTTTATTCCATTCGAATTTGTATCGGACTGTGTACAGGTCCACTCGAGATACATCTGCTAAGGCTTCTGCCCAAACCGCGACACAGACCAGATACAGCCCCACGTTTAAATCTGCTCACCGAAACGCAACACCGGTTTGAACCTCAAGGGTGCCGGTTCGGACCCCTTTTTCGATGAGCAGGAGATAAACGATGAACACCAAATACGCCGCCCTCGCTGCAACCCTGGCCCTGTCGCTGACCGCTCTGGCGGGCACTGCTTCGGCTGCCGACCAGGCAACCCCAAAAGAGAAATGCTACGGCGTGGCCCTGGCCGGTCAGAACGATTGTGCCGCAGGCCCGGGCACTTCGTGCGCCGCGACGTCCAGCGCTGACTATCAGGGCAATGCCTGGGTGCTGGTCGATAAAGGCACCTGCACCACCATCAAGACGCCCAAGGGCTTCGGCTCGCTGACGGAACAGAAGTGATGCGCGGCGCGATTCTGGCGCCTGCGCTGCGGGCGGCCATGCCCAGCTTCCTGTTGCTGGTCGCGCGGTTGGGCATCGCTTCGGTGTTCTTCCTGTCGGGCCGCACCAAGGTCACGGGGCTGCTGACACTCAAGCCATCGACCTTTCAGTTGTTCCAGTACGAGTACGCGTTACCGGTGTTGCCGACGGATCTTGCGGCTTACCTGGCCACGTACGCAGAGCACCTGTTTCCGGTTCTGCTGGTGCTGGGGCTCGTCACCCGGCCCGCTGCGGCGGCGCTGTTGGGCATGACGGCGGTGATCGAGATTTTCGTTTACCCCGATGCCTGGCCGACGCACCTGACCTGGGCGGCTCTGCTGCTGCCGCTGGTGGTGTACGGCGCCGGTCGCTGGTCGCTGGATGAAGTGTTTTTTGGACGGTTTCGCACGGTCCTTCGCTGAACAACAACCCTGAAACATGAGCGGGGCCACACAGGCCCCTGGAGAGTCAACATGCGTACAGTTTCCAAACTCGCCCTGGGCATCATGGCGGTGGCTGCCCCTCTGCTGGTGTCTGCGCAGGCCTCTGCCGCTGCACCGGTTGCGCCGACCGGCGCGAAAAACATCGTGATCGTGCACGGCTCGTTCGTGGACGGTTCGGGCTGGCGAGTGGTGCACGATATCCTCATTCACAAGGGCTACAAGGTCACCGTGGTGCAGCAGCCTGCGACCAATCTGGATGCCGACGTGGCCGCGACCCGGGAAATTCTCGACCAGCAGGTCGGCCCGGTGGTGCTGGTCGGGCACAGCTCCGGTGGTGGCGTGATCAGCGCAGCCGGTGTGCGTGACAAGGTCAAGGCGCTGGTTTACGTCGCCGCGTTGCAGCCGGAAGTGGGCGAAAGCATGGGCCAGTTGATCGCGTCGATGCCGTCGCCAAGCGATGACATTCGTCCGACCCGCGACGGTCACCTGTTCTTCGACCGCGCCAAGTTCGCCACCGATTTTGCCGGTGACCTGACCACCAATCGCACCGATTTCATGGCCGCGTCCCAGCCTGCCGCCACCACCGCCACCTTTGGCGTTCAGGCCTGGGCCGCTGCCTGGCACAACAAGCCGACTTACGCAATTGTCGCCACCGAAGACCACGCCCTGAGCCCTGACCTGCAGCGCTGGATGTACAAGCGCGCCGGCTCCAAGGTCACCGAAATCAAGGCCAGCCACGCGGTGTACATCTCGCAGCCTGAGGCCGTGGCCCAGGTCATCGAAGACGCGGCCCTGTCCGTCAAATAACCCTTAGCTAACAACCTTTTGATTCATCCCGACCGCACCTGGAGAACACCATGAACGTATCCACCAAATCCCGTTTCAGCATTGCCACCGCCGCCGCCCTGATCGCTCTGGCTTCGGCTTCCTTCAGCGTTGGCGCTTCGGCTGCCGATGCCAGCGCCGAGAAACCAGGCCGTTGCTACGGCGTGAACAACTGCAAGGGCGAAAGCCTGTGCGCCACCGCCAAGAACGACTGCAAAGGCCTGAACAGCTGCAAGGGCCAGGGCGTGATCGTCAAGACCCCGTCCGAATGCCTGAAAGCAGGCGGCACGTTGACCGAGCCTAAATAAGCCCGATCAACCAGGCCCGCCCTCCCGTTGCAAAGCGGGAGGGCGGGCTTTTTTGCGTTGTGAACAATGAGGCGAGACGCCCGTCTTGGGACCTCCCACGCCCCGTAGCAGCCGGGCTTGCCCGCGGGTCGATCTCAAGGCCGCCCCCGCCGGCAAGCCGGACTGCTACGGGGCTGCGGTGAAACGTACATTCTGCGAACACACAGGTCCCGTAGCAGTCCGGCTCGCCGGCGTCGGCGGCCTTGAAATCGCTGACGCCGGCAAGCCGGACTGCTACATCGGGATGAGATGAATGAGGTTGGGTTTTGTATCGGAATGTATATCGCCCCGGCGCAGATACATCGGGCCACGCTTCATTCGCCGCGCGACACAGAGGAGATACAGCAGGGCGGTTAAATCTGCCCATCGAGACATTTCAGCGGAGAACGCAAAATGACAGCAGCTTTTTCAGGTTACGGGCTGGGCCTGCGTCGGGAGCACTACAAGGATTTTCTGGAAAGCGACGTGCCGGTGGATTTCGTCGAAGTCATTTCCGAAAACTTCATGGTCGATGGCGGTCAGCCACGGGATATCCTGCGTCGGGTGCGCGAGCGTCATCCGGTCGTCCTGCATGGTGTTTCCATGTCCATCGGCTCGGCTGACGGCCTGAATCCGGCCTACCTCAAGCGCCTGCGCAATCTGGTGGATGAGGTACAACCGCTGTTCGTCTCCGATCACCTGAGCTGGTCACGCATTGGCGGTTTCAACTCCCATGACCTGCTGCCGGTGCCCTACACCCACGAAGCGCTGGATCGCGTGTGCGCGAACATATCCCAGGCCCAGGAAGCGCTTGGCCGGACCATGCTGTTCGAAAACCCGTCCAGCTACCTGAGCTTCCCCGACGCGGCCATGACCGAGTGGGAATTCATCGCCGAGATGTCCCGGCGCACCGGCTGCGAACTGCTGCTGGACGTCAATAACGTGTTCGTCAGTGCCAGCAACCACGGCTTCGATGCGCTGGCGTTTCTCGATGGTATTCCCGCCGAGCGCGTGCGGCAGATTCATCTGGCTGGCCACACCCAGGGCCCGGACCTGTTGATCGACACCCACGACAGCCCGGTCTGCCCGGATGTCTGGCAGTTGTACGCCAAGGCCATTTCGCTACTGGGTCCGGTCGCCACCATGATCGAGCGCGATGATGACATTCCTCCCCTGGCCGAACTGCTTGATGAGTTGTCCATAGCACGCCAGCTGGGTACTGCAGAAGCTCGCCGCCGTCCAGGAGAAGTCGCATGAAGCTTGCCGACCTGCAGCGCGATTTCCAGTCCTGGCTGGTGAACGCCTCGGAAGATGCAGCGGATCGCTTGAGCGTGCATGCCGCCGCAGGCCTTGCGGTCTACCAGAACAACTACCGCACTCAACTCGTCAATTGCCTGAAACACAGCTTCCCGCTGTTGCAGAAATGGCTGGGTGAAGAAGAGTTTCGCAACGCTGCCATCGCCCACATCGAGAAATATCCGCCCCATGCCTGGACGCTCGATGCCTACGCCGAGGACTTCGAACAGACGTTGCGCGAACGCTTCCCCGACAACCCGGACATCCATGAACTGGCCTGGATCGAGCTGGCACTGGGTGAGGCGTTCGTCGCACGGGATGCCCAGCCCCTGACGCTGGATGCCCTGGCGACCGTCGATTGGGATAACGCCAGCCTGCGTTTCACGCCGTCACTGCGCGTGCATGTGATGACCACCAACGTCGAAGCGATCTGGAGTGCCTTGTGCGAGGAGCGCACGCCGCCTGAGAGCGAAATGCTTGCCGAGGCGGGTGGACTGCTGGTCTGGCGTCGGCAGTTCACCTCAAGGTTGCGTGAAATCGACGGGCTGGAATACGCCGCGCTCGCTCAGCTTCAGCGCAATGGCAGTTTCGCGGATCTGTGCGAAATGCTGGTGGCGCGGCTGGGCGAACAGGACGGCGTGGCGAAGGTCGGCGGCCTGCTGGCCGGCTGGCTTGGCAGCGAGCTGATTGTCGGCGTCTGACCCTTTTTACAATCCCGGGAGTGCATTAACCATGTCTGGATTCACACTCAATCGTCGGCACTTTCTGACTTATTCTGCGGCGAGTGTCGCAGCCTTGGCACTCACTGATCTTACGCCCGTGTTTGCTGCGTCCGAGCCCGCTGTCTCTGGCAGCACTCTGGGGCCGGTTCAGCAGGTCAGTACTGACGTGCTCGACATCGGCTACGTCGAAGCCGGGCCGGAAGATGGTCGGGCGGTGATTCTGCTGCACGGGGCGGCCTACGACATTCAAAGCTATGCCGAGGTGGTGCCGCTTCTGGTTGCACAGGGAATGCGGGTGGTGGCGCCGTATCTGCGTGGTCACGGCAGTACCAGAGTGCTGGAGGAGCAGGCGCCCGGCACTGAGGAGCAGAATGCCCTGGGCCAGGACGTGATCGACTTGATGAACGCCTTGCACATTCCCGAAGCGGTACTGGCCGGCTTTCAGGAAGGCGGTCGGGCGGCAAGCCTGGCCGAGGTGCTCAAGCCCACCCGCTGCGTGGGACTGATGGCGGCCAACTACCTGCCCCAGGAAAAGCCCCGGGCGTTCGCCGAGATTGTGGCGAGCCTGGTGCAGAACGGACGCTGGCGCACGTAACGTAGCAGTACGGAACCGAGGTCATACATGGATCCCGCAAACACTAAAAACCCGTAGCAGCCGGGCTTGCCCGCGGGTCGATCCTGAGGACGCCCCCGCCGGCAAGCCGTGCTGCTACGGAATTTGCGCGATTCACTCTGTGGCGTCACCGCTCAGCAATTCATTCAGCGCATCTGGCTGATTCTTGAACGCGCGGGCGAAGACGTCGCGGTTCTTGGCCATGTAGATACCCGCTTCCTCAACCTGGGTTTCGGACAGCGAAGGCACTGCCTTGCTCAGGACACTGGACAACAACTCGGCGAGTTCGAGCATCTTGTCATGACGATCAGCTTCGGCTTTATCCATGAACAGACGCTCCAGATCCCGGCTGCTGCGGTATACCACTTCGACGGCCATTTACCACCTCATATGCCTTCAAGAAAGTAACCTTTGATAGCTACTGTGTTTATATACAGTGCAAAGCATAAGGCAATCGCCGCTGCCTGAATAGTGGCTATTCACATTCATTTACAGCTTCCCTGCGCTGCCTTGCGACAACCGGTCGCGTTCTCAACCATAGCCCATGGCCCCTTTAATGCTTGGGTTTTGCGCAGGCAACGTTGCGCAAACAAAAGCGTCACCCGTGTGCGGCATCATTCTTTTCGGGCTATTCAAGGAAGTACATCGTGAAAATCAACTGGGCCGAGTCCCTGCGTCAGCGCGTCCACACCTGCGCCGAGTCTCTGGGCAACCTGTTCGTCGAGACCTTCCACTACCTGGCGCTGTTCGCCATCGGTGCCGTGACGGCATGGGCGGCGGTGATGGCGTTCCTGGGGATGCTGGAGAAAGGACACATCACGGTGGATGACATCCTGCTGCTGTTCATCTACCTGGAATTGGGCGCGATGGTGGGGATCTACTTCAAGACCAACCACATGCCGGTGCGCTTCCTGATCTACGTGGCGATCACCGCACTGACCCGCTTGCTGATCTCCGACGTGTCGCACCATGTGCCGCCGGACCTGGGCGTGGTGTACCTCAGCGGTGCGATTCTGCTGCTGGCGTTCGCGATTCTGGTGGTGCGTTACGCCTCGTCACAATTTCCTTCGGTAAAGGTGCCGGATCCGCATAGCAGCAGGAAGGGTGCGGTGATGGAGGAGAAGGGCGAGATTTAAGCGAATTTCATCACGACACATATCCGTAGCAGCACGGCTTGCCGGCGGGGGCGTCTTTGAAATCGCCCCCGCCGGCAAGCCGGACTGCTACGAAGACGAGGTGTGTATCAGATACCCACGTTGAGCTGCGGGCGATTGGAGAAATGATTGCGCGGGGTCAACTGCTTGAGGTCGCCGTCGGTCATTGCCGTGAGGATCTTCACGGCGCTGTGGCCCTGCTCGATGGCGATACCGAACTGCACGCTCTCGATCAGGCGGCGCAGGCGTTTGGGTGAGTTTCGCTGCTCGGTGCTGATCAGGCGCTTGGCGACCACGCCCGACTCGTTGGACAGCGTCAGCATGATGGTGCCGTCCAGATCCTGGATGCTCAGGTTGACCCGATAGTCTGGGTGAAATGCATCGGTGATCTGTTGAAAAGGGTTATCCATGAGCGGTTACCTGATGATCGGTCTGCGTTAGTTGACTTGGGGTCGGTGCGTTTAGTTCTCGACGCTGGATCAACGGTTGGAGAAAACGCACCCGGGTCCCAAGACATTCAACTGCCGTCGAGCCAGAGAAAATGGGGCTTGCAGAGGGTGGAGGCTCGATAATCAGGAACTTGCAGGGTTCGGGCCATTCAGGACGAACGGCATTATCAGCCGCTCGATTAAACCTTTCAGCGATAACAACGTGAACGGGTTCACCGTTATTCATTAATACTTAAGTACTGGCCAATTGCTTCGTAAGTTGCAGGCAAGCACCACTTGTGCGCGGCCTGCCTGCTTTGAGTGCATATAAAAAGGGCGGGCCTGTTTTCACAGGCCTGCCCCCTCCATTGATCGATTTATGAAGCCGCTGTCTTAGCCGTGTAGGGCTTCGTCTTTTTCCAGAAATTCTTCCTGCAACAGGGCGTCAGGGTTCTCCAGATCGTCTTTGTTGCGCGCGCTGTCGATGGACGTTACACCGCCACGTTTGCTGCGCAGTTTGCCAAACAGATGCCCCAATGCGTGTTCGAGTTTGACGGCGGCGCCGTCCACGGCCTGATCGAGGGAATCGGCCTTGTGGGTGACGGACACGGGTTGGTGGCCTTTGGGCCGGGCTTCCATCTGGCAGCGGATGTCATGCGGGCCAGGTTTGTCGCCGTTCTCGTCGCGGATGTGGACTTCGATGCGGGTGAGGTCTTCTTCGTAGCGGTCGAGCGTGCTTTCAACGGTGGTTCGTACCCACTCCTCCAGTCGGATGCTGCTTTCGATGTGGTTATCGCTATTGACCTGGATTTGCATAGTTCTTCCCTTACTTTGGCTTGCTCGGGAGAGTCTCGACGAGGATGAATTTCGTCTGCCCTCACTCACAGTGTTGGCGCCGAACGAAGAACAATTCAACCCCCAAAACGAAAGAAATATTTCATTGCAGAAATAACTTTGCAGCTTTGCAAGCGAGCTTGTAGGAGCGCGCTTGCCCGCGATTGCGATATGCCTGGACACGATTTGGGACTGACACACCGCGTCGCGGGCAAGCGCGCTCCTACAGCTCATTGCTCAACTTTCGGGATCAAAATGCCAAAGACGTCTGCACGTACAACGTCCGTGGTTCGCCTACGTATTTGCCCTTGTTGTTGTCGTCGAACGAGCGGGTGAAGTATTCGTGGTTGAAGATATTTTTCACCCCGACCGCGACGCTCAGGTCAGACATCTGCGGGCCGAAATCGTAGGCTGCGCGGCTGCTGAACAGCATGTAGCCGGGGATGCGGCCGGTGCTGCCGTCCGCGCTTTCGGTGGAGGTGTTGGCGTTGTCGGCGAACTGGCTGCTCTGGTACGAACTGTCCATGTTCAGCTTCCACGGGCCGTCGGTGTAACTCACGCCCAGAGTGCCTTTGTGTTTCGACGAGAACGGCACACGATTGCCCTTGTTCGGACCATCTTCGCGGATGGTCGCATCCACATAGGCATAGGTGGCGTAAACGTCGAAACCTGACAGCATCGGGCTCAGGCCGTCGAGTGCGTAGTTGAGGCTGGTCTCGATGCCCTGGTGGCGAGTCTCACCGCGCGCAATGACAGTGTCATTGGTCTGGTTGCTCTCGTACTGGTTATCGAAGTTGATGAGAAACGCGCCGATCTCCGCCCGCAGGTTGCCATTGTCGTAGCGGGTGCCCAGCTCCCAGGTTCGCGCCTTTTCCGGTTTCACCTCGCCGCCAGCCACCCGGTTAGGCATCTGGCTGTACTGTACCGAGCCGAACGAACCCTCGGTGTTGGCGTACAGGTTCCAGTTCTCGGTCATGTGATACAGCACGTTCAGCGCGGGCAGGGCGGTGTTGTAATCGCCCTGATATTTGACGTGGGTCAGGTTGTTGGATTGGGCCGAATCGATCATCTCGTAACGAATGCCGGGCGTGAACGTCCACTTGCCGATATCGATGCGATCGTCGATGAAAAACGCATGAGCTTCAGTGGATCCTCGGGTATCGCGATCATTGCGGCTGTCGGTGCTTGGCAGCAGGTTGAGCGCGGTGTTTTCGCGATAGCGCAGTTCGTGGCCGGCTTCGTTGATGTAGCGATAACCCACACCGATTTCATGCTGCGTGCTTCCCAAGCCGAAGCCTTGGGCGAATCGGGTTTCCAGGCCGCGGACCCAGTATTCCCGTGGCGACAGCGAGACGAATGAGCCCTGGTCCAGATAGCCGCTGCGCAGGGTCTTGGTGAAGAAGCTGTTGACGGTGAATTCCCGGGCATCTTCCTGATAGCGATAGCCGATGTTGAACATGGTGCGGCGGCCCCAGAATTTGTCCTTGAGGCGCGTGGACTGATACGGATCGGCGTCGTAATCGGCCACACTCAGGCCGCCCGGCATGTCGGCTTCGCCTTCGTAATACTGGGCTTCGGCGTTCAGGCTGTTGGCTTCATCGATCTGGTATTTACCCTTCAGGATCAAGTCGTCGATCTGGGTGTCGCTGTGCTCGCGCCAGTCGCCGCCGCGCACGCCTGAGTACAGAATCGCGCCGCCCAGGCCATTGTCGGCGGTGCCGCCCGCCAAGAGGTTGCCAGTGGTCTTGAAGCCGTCGTGGCTGGAAGACGGGCTGGTTTCGGTCTGGATGCCGCCTTTGACGGTCGGGGCGTCGGGGATGGCGCGGGTCACGAAGTTGACGATGCCGCCCACGTTCTGCGGGCCGTAGCGCACCGCGCCGCCGCCGCGCACCACGTCCACGGCGTCCATGTTGCCCATGCTGATCGGCGCAAAAGACAGTTGCGGCTGGCCGTAGGGTGCGAACGGCACGGGAATCCCGTCCATCAATACGGTCGAGCGTGCCGCCAGGCGAGGGTTCAGGCCACGTATGCCGAAGTTGAGCGCCATGTCGTGGCTGCCGGTGCCGTTGTTTTCCGGAGCGTTGACGCCGGGGATGCGGTTGAGCACTTCCCGGGCCGACGTCGCGCCAGCACGTTCGAACTCTTCGCGGCGAATCACATCCCGCGCGCCCGGGTGTTCGAAGACATTGATCTGCTGCGCTTCACCCAGCCAGTCGCCGACGACGCTCGAGGCGCCCAGTTCAATCTGGCCACTGGGCTGTTCGGTGTTGGCCGCCTGCAAGGTAAAGCCTCCCTGGCCGTCACCCTTGGCTTGCAGGCCGGTGCCTTCGAGCAGGGCGGCCAACGCCTGTTCGGTGGTGTAGTTGCCTTCCAGGCCGCGAGTCTTCAGGCCGCTGGTGACGTTCGAGCCGTAGGAAATCAGCACCCCGGCTTCACGGCCAAACTGGTTCAGCGCGGTTTCCAGGGCCGTGGGCGCGATGTGGTACGCCTTGGCGGGGGCATCTTCGGCAAAGGCCATGGAGCCTGCCGTGATCGAAAGGCTGGCGCCGAACAGCACATGGCGCAGGGTGCGCGTCAGGGGCGAGAGAGTGGTCGGTCGGGATGACATGCAGGAGTCCTTTGGCGAGACGAATAAAGGGGGCTTTTCCTGTCTGTCACGCGAGGGTTGGAAAACAGCTCACCGGGTTTGAAATATTTTTCCAACAGATCGCAAGCTTCTGTAGGAGCGCGCTTGCCCGCGATTGCGGTGTGTCAGCCAACATAGGTGTGTCTGATACGCCGCCGTCGTCCGAATGCGGCCCAGACCAAGCGCGCTCCTACAGGGGATGTGTTCACGCCCGGCTTTGGACGTTCACCCAATACCGCGTGAACCGCTGCACCTTCACCGGCAGCGCCACTTCGAGCATGTCGAGAATCCGTTCGCTGTCGTTGAGCGGGTAACTTCCCGAGATCAGCAGGTCGGCCACTTTCTCGTCGCACTTCAGGTGCCCGCGACGGTAGCGGGAGAGTTCGCCCAGAAAGTCAGCCAGGCGCATGTGCGAGGCCACCAGCATGCCGTCGGCCCAGGCGCCGCTGCTGCTGTCCACCGGGCGCACCGGGTCCCAGTGCCGGCGGTTGAACACCACCTGTTGCGAAGCCTTGACCAGCAGCATCGATTCGGTCCGTTCAAACGGGCTCAGTTCGACGCTGCCTGCGAACACGGCCAGTTGCGTGCGTCCGGCCAGCTGCCGCAGATTCAACCGCGTACCGCTGGCTGCAGCGCGCAGGCTGCCTTCGGCGGTGAGCAGGTGCAGCGGTCTTGGGTCGTTGGCGACGGTCAGCATGATTTCGCCTTCGAGCAATTTGATGAGTCGCTGACCGTTGTCGAAACGCACGTCCAGCGCGGTGCCGGTGTTCAACTGCAACTGGCTGCCATCGGCCAGTGCCAGTTTGCGGCGCTCACCGATGCTGCTGCGGTAGTCGGCCAGCATTGGCGGCAGATCGATCCTGTCGCGCATGCTCCAGGCAGCCACCGAACCTGCGCCCAGCAACAGCAGCAACTTGAGCGCCTGGCGTCGGCTGCTGGAGGCTGGCGCGTTGATCGCTGCGTGAGCCAAAGGCGAGGAGAGGCCGTGCAGGCGCTGATTGACCCGCTGGATATGCGCCCACGCGCGCTGGTGATCGCTGTGTCCGTTCAGCCACGCCTGCCAGGCCTGCTGGCGGCCGGCGTCCAGATGGCCGCTCTGCATCTCGATCAGCCAGTTGACCGCCTGCTCGGCGACTTGCGGGGAGATTTCCGGGCGGTTCATCGAGTCGCCGCCCAGCCCCTGGGCACGCGCGTTCACAGGGCGAAGTAGCAGCGCATGGCTGCCTTGGTCAGATGGCGTTTCACAGTGGCCACCGAGATGCCCAGCCGTGCGGCGATTTCGCCGTGGGTCAGGCCATCGACCTGAGCCAGCAGGAAGGCGCGCTTGACCAGCACCGGCAGGCCGTCGAGCAACTGATCAAGCTCTACCAGCGTTTCCAGAATGATCGCCCGTTCTTCCTCGGACGGCGCCAGCGCTTCGGGCAATTCGGCCAGCGCCTGATAGTAGGCGCGCTCCAGTTCCTGGCGGCGATAGTGATTGCACAGCACGCGCTTGGCGATGGTGGTCAGAAAGGCGCGAGGCTCGACCAATTGCAGCGTTTCCCGGGCCAGCAATACCTTGACGAACGTGTCCTGGGCCAGGTCCGCCGCGTTGTGCGGGCAGCCCAATCGCCGCCGCAACCAGCCCGTAAGCCAGGTGTGATGGGCGTTATAAAGACCTTCAACGGTTGGGTTCAGGGCAGAAGGGGCGGTGGACATGGACAGCGGCGATCCGGGATTGGGCCAGTAAAGGCGGCGATTCTGTCAGACTCTTTTGCATATGAGAATATTTATCATTAATATTGCGTTCTTTTGTACGCCGCCCTGGAGCGGTGTATTTTCGTGCGGTCGATTTCAGGAAGATCACGTCGATGACCCTTCACATTCAATGCCCTTCAGGCATCTGCGCTTTCATCGGAGTTGACGGCTGATGGACGCTGCGATGGCCCCTGCGCCCGTGCCTGAAAAGCGCCCACGCGCGCCGAAGAAAAGCGCCGCAGGCGAAGTCTCCATGCGCTGGCGGCTGGCAGTGGCCTCCCGAGTGCTGGCGGCGGTCATCGGTGGCTATCTGCTGGCGTCGCTTGCCAGTGTGTGCCTGGCGTATTTCCTGCCGCTGCTGTTTCAGTCTTCCCGGGCCGAGGCGGCGGTGCTGTCCATGACCCTTTCCTTCCTGTTCTACCTGCCGGCTGTGCTCTGGTGTTTTGCCTGTCGGACCGCCTTGCGCGCCTGGCTTGGGCTGCTGGTGCCGAGCGCGGTTTTGGGGGCTGTCTACGCCTGCGCACGGTGGCTTGTGTGAAAGAGGGTTTTCGTCAGGCGATGGCCTGGTTGCATACCTGGGCGGGGCTGGTGTTTGGCTGGTTGCTGTTCGCCATTTTCCTGACCGGCACGCTTTCGTACTTCAAGGAAGAGATCACCCAGTGGACCCAGCCGGAAATCGTCCCCCACGAAGTCTCCGATGCAGTCGCTGCCGAGCGTGCCCAGCAATGGCTGCAAGCCAACGCCCCGGATGCCAAACGCTGGTTCATCCGCCTGCCTGACGAGCGCAATCCGGACATCGCCTTGACCTTCAACCCGGCCAAGGGCGGCTTCGAACAGAAATCCCTGGATTCTGTCAGCGGCCAGCCGGTGCAGGCCCGCGAAAGCATGGGTGGCGAGTTCTTCTATCGCTTCCATTTCCAGTTGCAGATGCCCCACCCATGGGGGCGCTGGCTGGCGTCGGTGGCGGCGATGGTGATGTTCGTCGCGCTGATCAGCGGGATCATCACCCACAAGAAAATCTTCAAGGAGTTCTTCACTTTCCGCCCGCGCAAGGGCCAGCGCACCTGGCTGGACGGGCATAACGCGGTGGCCGTGCTGATCCTGCCGTTCCACCTGATGATTACCTACAGCAGCCTGGTCATCTTCATGACCATGGTCATGCCGGCCAGTATCCTGACCACCTACGGCAGCAACACCAGCGCATTCTTCGACGACCTGTTTCCGGCGTTCAAGTCAGCCCCGCCGGTCTCTGAAGCCGCGCCGCTGGCGTCCATCGTGCCCATGCTCGATGTCGCGGCGGACAAGTGGGACGGCGCCCGGGTCGGACTGATCACCGTCAACAACCCAGGCAAGGCCAACGCAACCGTGGCTCTGGGCAGCAATGGCGCCGATCACATTCCTCACGAGCCGGGCACGGCGCTGATGTTCAACGGCGTCACCGGCGAGCTGACCCAGCAGAGCAGCATGACAGCTGCGTCTCTGCTGCTGGCCGGCGGCATGTACGGGTTGCACATGGGCCACTTCGCCGGGCCGTTGCTGCGCTGGCTGTATTTCCTCGCCGGCATCGGAGGCACGGCGATGATTGCGACCGGGCTGGTGATCTGGCTCGGCAAACGTCGGCTCAAGCACGCTAAGTCTGGCGTTTTGCCGTTCGAGTTGAAGCTGGTGGAGATGCTCAACGTGGCGAGCATGTCCGGCCTGATGCTGGCGGTGGTGAGCTTCTTCTGGGCCAACCGTCTGTTGCCGGTGAGCTTCGCCGCACGCAGTGACTGGGAAGTGAAGACGTTTTTCTGCGTCTGGGGTCTGGCGTTGCTGCACGCCTTTGGCCGGGTGTTTTTCCGGGACGGACGCACGGCCTGGCGTGAGCAACTGACCCTGGCGGCGGCCTTGTACTGCCTGTTGCCGGTGCTGGATATGGTCACGGCGGGCAGTTATCTTTGGGCCTCGCTCAAGCAGGGGCAGTGGACGCTGGCAGCGCTGGACCTGACTGCGTTGGCCACCGGAGTGTTCCTGGCGTGGGGAGCCTTGAGGTTTCGCGGTGAGGGGCAGAGCGTGATCGCGAGCAAGCTCACTCCTACAGGTTCGAGTCGTAAGCAGGATTCTCGCCAGACACTGACCGGTGGGAGCGAGCTTGCTCGCGAAGGCGTCAGTGAAGGCACCTCCGTACAGGAGGCCCGCTGATGCTCCTGACCACCTTGCTCTGCTACGTCGGTTTCACTGCGCTGTGCCTGTCCATGAACCGCCACGCCGAGGATCTGCTCGGCGCTTCGCTTTCATTTGCACGCAGCCGGGCGGCGAGGTGGCTGGGCTGGGGCGTGCTGGCCTTGTCATTGTGGGTCGCTCTGGTTTCGCTCAGCGTGGGGCAGGCGTTGGTGCAATGGTTTGCCGCGCTCATGGGCAGCGCGTTTGTTCTGGTTTTCGTGATGTCTTATTGGCCAAGGCTGGCCGTGTCGTTGGCGGCAATCGGTGCAGTGCTCTGCCCGGTGGCTGCCTGCTTTCAACTTCTGGCCTGAGCCCTTTCAATGATCGACCTCACCCCGCCGCCTGGTGCGGCTCCCACTGATGCCGATCAGGACGCCCCGCAGGCGGCTCGCGCCCATTTTCTGAAAGTCTTCCTGTCCCAGCGCCCGCAGATGGAGGCGCTGGTAAGCCGGCGGGTCGGTTGCCGAGCCACCGCCGCCGATCTGGTGCAGGACCTGTTCGTGCGTTTCTGGCGTCGGCCACTGGTGCAGGTCGAGGAACTCAACACCTATCTGTTGCGTTGCGCGGGCAACATCGCCATCGATCATTTGCGCACCGAAGGCACGCGGGCGCGGATCAACGAAGGGCTGATCCCCGACGAGCAGCAATTGCGCAACGACGAGCCCCAGGCTGCGCTGGAGGCCAGCAACGACCTGCGCCACATCGAAGCGGCCCTGCGTGGCCTGCCGGACAAGACCCGGCAGATATTCCTGCTCAACCGCATCCATGGGCGCAAATACGCCGAAATCGCCAAGGCCATGGGGCTTTCGCAAAGTGCCGTGGAAAAACATATGATGCGCGCCTTGCAAGCCTGCAAGGCGAGCCTGGATCAGGACGCTCGTCGATGAAAGCGCCCCTGGAATCCACCGCCATGATCACCCCCGAACAACAGGACGCGGCGTTGAGCTGGCTGAGCCTGTTGCACAACCAGCCGACGGCTGCGGACCAGGCGCGGTTCAGCCGCTGGTTGCAAGCCGACCCCGCGCACGCCCAGGCCTATGCTCAGGCGCAGGTCGTCTGGGAGATGAGCGAGGAACCCGCCGCGACACTGGCCCGGGAAGACGACGCGGCATTGCAGGCGCTGCTGGCGGCCATGGATGCACCCCCGCGCCGTTCTCGGTCGTACTGGGGCGCATCGCTGGCAATGGCGGCGTGCCTGCTGCTAATGGTCAGCATGGGCCTGGGCTGGCAGCCGCAGCGCTGGGCCGACGATTTCGGCGCCGATTATGTGTCTGCGCCGGGGCAGGTGCGCACCGTGACGCTGGCCGATCAGTCGCAGGTGACCCTCGATGCCGACAGCGCCATCGCCGTGCATTTCACAGGCGGCGAGCGCCACGTGCAGTTGCGTCGGGGCGCGGCGTTCTTTCAAGTGACTCACACCGGCGAGCCGTTCGTGGTCGATGGCCGCCAGGGCGAAACCCGTGTGCTGGGCACGCAGTTCGAGGTGCGGCTTCAGCCTGCCGGTGCGCAGGTGACGGTGCTGTCCGGGCGGGTGGGCGTGAAAGCGGCCAGCGACCTGCCCCAGCAGATACTCACGGCAGGGCAGCGGGTTGCCTACGATCAGACGCACACCACCGACCCGCAAGCGGTGGACAGCGAAAACCAACTGGCCTGGCGCCAGGGTTGGCTCAACTACTACCGCACCCCGCTGGCCGACGTGCTCAACGACCTGAGCCGCTATTACCCCGGTCGCATCATCGTGCTCAACGATCAACTGGCGGCGAAGAAAGTCAGTGGCAGCTTCCCCAGCAACGACCCGGTGGCGGTGTTGACGGCGTTGAAGTCGGTCGTCGGGTTCGAGCAGTACGAAGCCTTGGGGCGGGTGATTGTGATCCGGTGATGGAGCGTTTGTAGGAGCGCGCTTGCCCGCGATTGCGGTGTGTCTGTGACATCTTCAGCGCATGACACAGCGCGATCGCGGGCAAGCGCGCTCCTACAGTGAATGCTTCGGGTCTTACGAGAGGCACATCTGCTTGAAAATCTGGTTCGGCATTTCTCTGCTTACCGCCTGGAGCACCTGCATCCAGGCGGCGCAGCCTGCCTATGATTTTTCAATCCCGGCCAGGCCCTTGCCCCAGGCGCTCAGCGATTTCAGCCGCGTCACGGGGCAGGGCGTCATTTACACCCAGGACACGCCCTACGGCCTCGATGCACCCGCCATCAGCGGTTCCATGAGCGCCGAGCAGGCCCTCCAGCGGTTGCTCGGCGGAACCGGCCTGACCTTTCGCCGCGTTACGGCCGACACCTTCACCCTGGAGCCCATTGCCAGTGATGGCGCGCTTACCCTGGGCCTGACCCGGATCGACTCGCGCCGCAACGCAGCCGAAAGTTATCAGCTCCCGGTCAGCACCTCGGTGATGCGCTCATCCGCGTCACGGCTGGAAACCCCGCAGACTATCAGCGTGGTTCCTGCGCAGGTGTTGCGCGATCAGGCGCCGCGCAATCTTGACGATGCGCTGAGCAACGTCAGCGGCGTGACCCAGGGCAACACGCTGGGCAGCACCCAGGACACCTTGATGAAACGCGGCTTCGGCGACAACCGCGACGGCGCGATCATCCGCGACGGCATGCCGGTGGTGCAGGGTCGCAGCCTCAATGCCACTGCCGAGCGCATCGAAGTGCTCAAGGGCCCGGCGTCGCTGCTGTACGGCATTCAGGATCCTGGCGGCGTCATCAACGTGGTCAGCAAGCGCCCGCAGTTGCAGGCCTACAACGCACTGACCGCACGGGGCTCGACCTACGGTTCGGGCAAGAATGGCAGCGGCGGCACGCTGGACAGCACAGGTCCCTTGGGGCAGAGCGGGCTGGCCTATCGCATGATCGTCGATCATGAAGACGAAGATTATTGGCGCAACTACGGCGTGCATCGCGAGTCGCTGATAGCACCTTCGCTGGCCTGGTACGGCGAAGACACCCAGTTGCTGGCCGCATATGAGCATCGCGAATTCCTCTCGCCCTTCGACCGGGGCACGGCCATCGACCCACGCACCAACCGTCCGCTGGACATCCCCGCGACACGCCGTCTGGATGAGCCGTTCAACAACATGGAAGGGCGCTCGGACCTCTACCATTTCGAGGCCGATCACCAGTTCGACGATAAATGGCAGGGACACCTGGGCTACAGCTACAACCGCGAAACCTACGACGCCAGCCAGGTGCGCATCACGGCGGTGAACCCGGCCAATGGCACGCTGACACGCTCGATGGACGGCACCGGCGATGCCTTGAGCACTGATCGCTTCACCACCCTGACCCTCAACGGCAATGTCAGCCTGGCGGGCATGCAGCATGACCTGCTGTTTGGGCTCGACGACGAGTACCGCAAAATCTATCGCGGGGAACTGATCCGGCAAAGGAGCCTCAATGCCTTCAGCTATCTGAACCCTGTCTACGGCCAGGAAGTGGAGGGCACTCAGGTCAGCGTGGCGGACAGCAATCAGGTGGATATCCTGCGCAGCGACTCTCTGTTTTTTCAGGATTCGATGCACCTCACCGATCAATGGATCCTGGTGGCCGGCGCCCGCTATCAGGTGTTCGATCAGCAGGCGGGGAAGGGCACGCCCTTTACCCGCAATACCGATCTGAATGGCCAGAAGTGGATTCCCCGCGCAGGGCTGGTGTACCGCTACACCGATGAGCTGTCGTTCTATGGCAGCTACACCGAGTCGTTCAAGCCCAACTCCAGCATCGCCGCGCTGGCCGGCGGCACGGTGCTGGACTCGGCCACGCTGCCCGAGCAATCTCGGGCCTGGGAGCTGGGCGCCAAGTGGGATTCGGACGACGGCATCAGCGCGAGCCTCGCGCTGTTCGACATCAAGAAGCGCAATGTGCTGGTGGCCAATTTCGATTCACTGACGGCCAACACGGTGTACACCACCGCAGGTGAGGTCCGCTCCCGAGGCGTCGAACTGGACCTGAGCGGGCAGCTTTCGGAGCGCTGGAGCCTGATCGGCGGCTATGCCTTCACCGACGCATGGGTGGTGAAGGATCCGACGCTGGCTGGCAATCGCTTGCAGAACGTGCCCCGGCACAGCGGCTCGCTGTCGGCGGTGTATGACTTCGGTTCGGTGCTGGGCGGCGACCGGTTGCGGGCAGGCGCCGGGGCGCATTACGTGGGCGAGCGCGCCGGTAATCCGGACAACGAATTCGACTTGCCCGGTTACACCGTCGCCGATGCCTTCGCCACCTATGAAACGCGGCTGGACGGGCAGAAGGTCAAGTTTCAGCTCAACGTGAAGAACCTGTTCGACCGCACCTATTACAGCTCGGCGGTGAGCCGGTTCTTCGTGTCGATGGGGGATTCGCGGCAGGTAATCCTGGCCACAACGCTCGAATTCTGAAACACGTCCCGTAGCAGCACGGCTTGCCGGCGGGGGCGTCTTCGAAATCGCTCCCGCCGGCAAGCCGTGCTGCTACGGGGGGATCGACTCAAATACGCCTTTATTGAAACGCCAACCGATATTCCCCGGCCGTCGCGCCCATTGCCTGCCTGAACTTATTGCTGAAATGGCTGGCGCTGGCAAAGCCACATTCCAGCGCAATCTCGCCAAAGGCCATTCGCGTTGCACGCAGCAGTTCCCGGGCGCGGTTCATGCGGCGGGCCAGCAGGTACTGGTGTGGCGGCAGGCCGAAGCTTTCGCGGAACATGCGGGCGAAGTGGTATTCGGACAGCGCGCACATCGAGGCCAGTTGCCCGAGGCTCAAGGGCTCGGCCAGGTTCTGTTCGATGAACTCCACCAGTTGCCGACGCAGGTGCGGTGCCAGCCCGCCTTTCAGGCGCAGGCCATCGCGTAGCCCGACCTGGCCCAGAATCATGTGGTCGAGCAGTTCGTGGGCCAGGCTGCTGGTCTGCAGGCGCTCTCCCGGCTCGCTCCAGTTCATGCCGATCAGGCGATGAAAGCGCGCAGCCTGCTGCGGATCGTCGATGAAGGTGTTTTCCCGCAGCATCATCTCCCGTGGTTCGCGGTCCAGCAGGGTGACGCAGTTGAGGGCGAACTGTTCGGGGCTGATGTAGAGGTGGGCCAGGCGGATGTCGCCGTTGATCACCCATGAGGACTGATGCCCGGCCGGCAGCACGCAGAGTTTGTCCGGCGCGCCCTTGAGGCGCGGCTGGTCGCGACGGTAGGTGCCGGTGCCGCCCGCGATGTAGCAGGACAGGGTGTGGTGACTCGGCGCGTGATAATCCTGGGAATCGTGCCGGTTGTTCCACAGCGCCGCCACCACGCCATCGCCCAGGGCAGCACTCTGCTCCAACTGCGCGTGGGGCGAGCTGTTGAGCGACTGAAACACCTGGATCTGATCGAGTGACGACATGCCGGTTCTCGTAGCATCTGGCGATAAACATCCCGTAGCAGCACGGCTTGCCGGCGGGAGCGATCTCAAGGCCGCCCCCGCCGGCAAGCCGTGCTGCTACGAAGGGATAGCGTACCGCTTAGCGTTGCATCGTACCCCCTGGACGCGATCAAAAGCGCAAGATTTTGCAAATGCCCGCCCGCGACAACCCTCAGACTCAAGCTTGAGGAGCCCGTCATGAACATCTCGTTGTACCTGCTGACCGTCCTGATCTGGGGCACCACCTGGATCGCCCTGAAACTGCAACTGGGTGAGGTGGCGATTCCGGTATCCATCGTTTACCGCTTCGGCCTGGCGGCGCTGATTCTGTTCGCCATGCTGCTGGTCAGCGGCAAGCTACAGAAGGTCAACCGTCGCGGACAATTGATCTGCCTGGCCCAGGGCTTGTGCCTGTTCTGCGTCAATTTCATGTGCTTTCTGCACGCTAGCCAGTGGATTCCTAGTGGCCTGGTGGCCGTGGTGTTCTCGACCTCGACCTTGTGGAACGCGCTCAATGCACGGGTGTTCTTCAAGCAGAAGATCGCCCGCAACGTGCTGACCGGCGGCGCGCTTGGCTTGTTGGGATTGGGCTGTCTGTTCTGGCCTGAACTGTCGGGGCACAGCGCCAGCCGCGAAACCCTGATCGGACTGGGCCTGGCGCTGCTCGGCACCCTGTGTTTCTCGGCGGGCAACATGCTGTCCAGCCTGCAACAGAAAGCCGGCCTGCGCCCGCTGACCACCAACGCCTACGGGATGCTGTATGGCGCGGCGATGCTGAGCGTGTATTGCCTGGTAAGCGGCACGCCGTTCGCGTTCGAGTGGAATGCGCGCTACATCGGCTCGCTGTTGTATCTGGTGATTCCGGGCTCGGTGATTGGCTTCACGGCCTACCTGACGCTGGTCGGCCGCATGGGCCCAGAGCGCGCGGCCTATTGCACGGTATTGTTTCCGGTGGTGGCGCTCAACGTTTCGGCGTATGCCGAAGGCTACCAATGGACCCTGCCCGCGCTGATGGGGCTGGTGCTGGTGATGGTGGGCAACGTGCTGGTGTTCAGGAAGCCCAAGGCGGTGGTGCCGGTGGGGGCGAAGCTGGCTTGAGATCGAATTGCCTGTACCGACGCTGTCGCGGGCAAGCGCGCTCCTACAGAGGGTTGCGTTCTCTTGTAGGAGCGCGCTTGCCCGCGACGGGGTTTATCAGACGCTGAAGGACTTCAACCCTTCCACACCTGCTGATTCACCAGATCCTGTGGCTTCTCGCCCAGCAACGCCGCGCGCAGGTTGGCGTAGGCGCGGTCGGCCATGGCCTGGCGGGTTTCGTGGGTGGCCGAGCCGATGTGCGGCAGGGTCACGGCGTTGCTCAACTGGAACAGCGGCGATTCGGCCAGAGGCTCCTTCTCGTACACATCCAGCCCCGCGCCGCGAATGGTGCCGTTCTGCAAGGCTTCGATCAGCGCAGGCTCGTCGACGATCGGGCCGCGGGCGATGTTCACCAGGATCGCGCTCTTCTTCATCAGGCCCAGTTCGCGGGTGCTGATCAGGTGTTTGGTCTTCTCGCTCAGCGGCACCACCAGGCAGACGAAATCCGCCTCGGCCAGCAGTTGATCCAGGGTGCGGAATTGCGCGCCCAGTTCCTGCTCGACCGCCGTCTTGCGGCTGTTGCCGCTGTAGATGATCGGCATGTTGAAGCCCAGGCGACCGCGACGAGCCACGGCCGCACCGATGTTACCCATGCCGACGATACCCAGTGTCTTGCCGTAGACATCGGTGCCGAAATGCGGCGCTTCGATGCTGCGTTTCCAGTTGCCGGCCTTGGTGTAGGCATCCAGCTCGGCGACGCGGCGGGCGCTGCTCATGATCAGCGAGAAGCCGAGGTCAGCGGTGCTTTCGGTCAGCACGTCCGGGGTGTTGGTCAGCATGATGCCGCGTTCGGTGAGGTAGCTGACGTCGTAGTTGTCGTAACCCACCGAGATGCTTGAAACCACTTCCAGCTGCTTTGCGCTTTCCAGTTGCTCGCGACCCAGCTTGCGGCCCGCACCGATCATGCCGTGGCTGTGGGGCAGCGCTTCGTTGAACTGTTCGTTCAAATCACCCTTTTTCGGGTCCGGGATGATCACGTTGAAGTCTTGCTGCAGGCGCTCGGCCATTTCCGGGGACACGCGGCTGAAGGCAAGGACGGTCTTTTTCATCGGATAGCTTCTCTCGGGCGGTTCAGATGGGAAGTGCGTAGCACGCTAACATTCTTGCGACGGGATTGGCAGGGCTGCGGCGGTTGACTGTAGGAGCGCGCTTGCCCGCGACCGCATGGTGCCAGACATCGACGGCGCGTCTGATACGCCGCCGTCGCGGGCAAGCGCGCTCCTACAAAAGCGGGCGTGATCCGTTACACCATCTCCGGCAACACATGGGTCTGCAGATCCGCCTCATGGGCTGCCATGATTTCCGGCAGCGAGCCGCGCAGGTACTCGACCCAGGTCTTGATCTTGGCATCCAGGTACTGGCGCGACGGGTAGATGGCGTACAGGTTCAACTCGTGGGAGCGATAGTGCGGCAGCACGCGAACCAGCGAGCCGTTGCGCAAACCTTCGATGGCCGAGTAGATCGGCAGAATTCCGATACCCATGCCGCTGCTGATCGCCGCCTTCATCGCATCGGCCGAGTTCACCAGGAACGGCGAGCTGGCGATGGTCACGGTTTCCTGGCCTTCGGGGCCGTCGAACGCCCATTTTTCCAGCGGGAACACGGGGCTGACCAAACGCAGGCACGCGTGGTTGAGCAGGTCCGCCGGCTTGTGGGCCATGCCGAATGCCTTGATGTAGGCGGGGGAGGCACACACGATGCTGTAGGTGATGCCCAGGCGCTGCGACACGAACCCTGAGTCCGGCAGCTCGCTGGCCAGCACGATGGACACGTCGTAGCCTTCTTCGAGCAGGTCCGGCACGCGGTTGGTCATGGTCAGGTCGAACGACACGTCCGGGTGGTTGCGCCGGTAGCGGGCGATGGCGTCGATCACGTAATGCTGGCCGACACCAGTCATCGAATGCACCTTCAGTTGCCCGGCCGGGCGCGCGTGGGCGTCGCTGGCTTCGGCTTCCGCTTCCTCGACATAGCCGAGAATCTGCTCGCAGCGCAGCAGGTAGCGCTTGCCGGCTTCAGTCAGGGCGATGCGTCGGGTGGTGCGGTTCAGGAGTCGGGTTTGCAGGTGCGCTTCGAGATTGGAAACGGCACGGGAAACGTTGGCGGTGGTGGTGTCCAGTTGAGCCGCGGCAGCCGTGAAGCTGCCCGCCTGTGCCACGCAACTGAAAGCGCGCATGTTTTGCAGAGTGTCCATGGGCCGTTCTCTGGTGAGATGGCAAATTGTGACATGAAGTTACTGATCCATGTCAGCTATACCAATGGATTATCTTCCGTTCGGTAACAAAGATTCACAGAAGTCCCGGCTTATCGCCGTATCAGGCGCATCCTAGAATCGCGGCTCGAATCATTCCTCCTCCATTCGGGTAATTGCAGCTGTGCCGCGTCGCATCCTCAGAGGGCTCAAGCCCCTCAGTGTCTGGGCTTTAACGTTACTCATCAGCGGCTGCATTGGAACCGGCGGAATCGCCCCCCAAGACACCTCGATGTCGCCTGATTCGCTGGCGACGGACGAGGCGATCAAGGAGGCCGCCAAGGACGCCCACTGGCCAGATGCCCAATGGTGGCGCGCCTATGGCGACGATCAGCTCAACCACTGGATCGACCTCGCAGCCCTGGGCAGCCCGAGCCTGGCGATGGCCGCTGCCCGCGTGCGGCAGGCCAAGGCCATGGCCGGGATTGCCGAGTCTGCCGAATCCCTGCACATCAACGGCGACAGCACGCTCAAGCGGCATAACTGGCCTACCGACCAGTTCTACGGCCCGGGCGAGCTGTCCAACACCAGCACCTGGGACAACAACGCCTCCATCGGCCTGAGCTATTCCCTGGACCTGTGGGGCCGGGAAAGCAACAACACCGAGCAGGCGCTGGACCTGGCGCACATGAGCGCGGCCCAGGAGCGCCAGGCGCAACTGGAATTGCAGGACAACATCGTACGTGCCTACATCCAGCTGTCGTTGAACTACGCCCAGCGCGACATCGTCGAGGCGACCCTGGCCCAGCAGCAACAGATTCTGGAACTGGCGCAGCGTCGCCTCAAAGGCGGCATCGGCACCCATTTCGAAGTCAGCCAGGCGGAAACGCCGCTGCCGGAAACCCATCGCCAGATCGACTCCCTGGATGAAGCCATCGCCCTGAGCCGCAACCAGATCGCTGCGCTCGCAGGGAAAGGGCCGGGTGAAGGCGCCTCGATCCAGCGTCCGGGCCTGTCGTTGAAGACAGCACTCAAGCTGCCATCGGCGTTGCCGGCGCAACTGCTCGGCCAGCGTCCGGACGTGGTCGCCAGCCGCTGGCGCGTGGCCGCACAGGCACGGGGCATCGACGTCGCCCACGCCGGGTTCTATCCCAACGTGGACTTGATGGGCAGCCTGGGTTACATGGCCACCGGTGGCGGCATGCTGGAATTCCTGACCGGCAAGAAATTCAACTACAGCGTCGGCCCGGCCATCAGCCTGCCGATCTTCGACGGTGGCCGTCTGCGCTCTGAACTGGGTGTGGCCTCGGCCGGTTATGACGCGGCGGTGGCGCAATACAACGAAACCCTGGTGACCGCGCTCAAGAGCATTTCCGATCAGTTGATTCGTCGTGAGTCGATGAACAAGCAGCAGGTGTTCGCCGACCAGTCGGTGGCCGCAGCGCAGAAAACCTATGACATCGCCATGGTTGCGTACCAGCGCGGGCTGACGGATTACCTCAATGTGCTGAACGCGCAGACCCTGCTGTTTCATCAGGAGCAGGTGCAGCAGCAGGTCCAGGCCGCACGCCTGACCGTGCACGCCGAGCTGGTGGTGGCGTTGGGTGGTGGGTTGATGGCGGGCAATGATTCGCCTGCCGCAGACAAGATCGCCGCGCCGAAAACCCCGGCGTTGTTGAACGCGTTGGGGCGGTGAGGCAGATGATTGTGTGCCCGTCATACCGGCCCCTTCGCGGGCAAGCCCGCTCCCACAGCGGAGCGTGGCCGCCAGTAGGAGCGCGCTTGCCCGCGACTGCGATCTGCCTGCCAACACAGGTCCTGAACTGAAATGGTCCTGACCTGGTTCAAATCCCTGGAATGGCGCCGTGAGCTCAATGGTTGGGCGCGCAGCGACGGGGTGACGTGGATCTACATCGCCAAGGTGCTGCTCGCGGCATTCCTGACCTACTGGGTCGCGATGCGCCTGGAACTGCCGCAACCGCGCACGGCGATGATTACCGTGTTCATCGTCATGCAGCCGCAGAGCGGGCATGTGTTCGCCAAGAGTTTCTATCGCCTGTTGGGCACCCTGGCGGGCTCCGTGGTGATGGTCACCCTGATGGCGTTGTTCGCCCAGAACAGCGAACTGTTCCTGGGCAGCCTGGCGATCTGGGTCGGCTTCTGCTGCGCGGGGGCTGCGCGCTATCGCAACTTTCGCGCCTACGGTTTCGTGCTCGCCGGCTACACCGCGGCGATGACTGGCCTGCCAGCCCTGGCCCATCCGGAAACCGCGTTCATGGCGGCCATGTGGCGGGTGCTGGAGATTTCCCTGGGGATCGTCTGCTCGACCCTGGTCACTGCCGCGATCCTGCCCCAAAGCTCGGGCGCCGCCATGCGTAATGCGCTGTATCAGCGCTTCGGCGTTTTTGCGCGATTCGTGGTCAGCGGGCTGCGCGGCGAGACTGACCCGGCAGCGACCGAGGCCAGCAACGTGCGTTTCATTGCCGATGCCGTGGGGCTGGAAGGCCTGCGCGCGGTCACGGTTTTCGAAGACCCGCACATGCGTCGGCGCAACGGCCGCCTGAACCGCTTGAACAGCGAATTCATGAGCATCACCACGCGCTTCAACGCATTGCATCAGTTGCTTGAGCGTCTGCGACGTCGCGGCGAGACACCAGCGATACAGGCCATCGAACCCGGCCTGCGAACCCTTGCCGAATTGCTCGAACACTTCGCCGGACGCGCCCTGACCGATGCCGATGCCGCCTCGCTCGCCGCGCGCCTGAGCGTCTACAAGAGCGAGCTGCCGAGCCAGGTTCGCAGCCTGCGCGCCGAGTTCGTCAAGACCGACCCGACTGACGACGAGTTGCTGGATTTTCACACCGCCTTCGAGCTGCTCTACCGCTTCGTCGACGACATGCACGATTACGCGCAAACCCACGCCTCGCTGGCCGATCACAGCCACGAGCGGGAGAAGTGGGTCGAGCCGTTCGTCAACACCACCAACTGGATGCTGTCGCTGGCCTCGGGCCTGCGCGCCACGGTGATTCTGGGCGTGATGTCGGCGTATTGGGTCGCCACTGCCTGGCCCAGTGGCGCGACCATGACCCTGGTGTCGGCGGCGACCATCGCCCTGTCGGCCACCACGCCTAACCCGCGCCGAATGGCGTTTCAGATGGGTTGCGGCACGGCCTTGGGCGCACTCTTGGGCTTCTTCGAAACCTTTTTCGTGTTCCCACAGATCGACGGTTTTCCGCTGTTGTGCATGGTGCTGGCGCCGGTGTTCGCCTTCGGCGCGTTCCTGACCACGAGGCCGCAGTGGGTGGGCGTCGGGCTGGGGCTGCTGATCTTTTTCAGCATCGGTTCGGCGCCGGACAACCTGACCGTCTACAACCCCTACAGCTTCATCAACGACTACATCGCCATGGTCATCGGCATGCTGCTGTGCGCGGCGGCGGGGGCGATCATCATGCCGCCCAACAGCCGCTGGTTCTGGCGCAGGCTGGAGGGTGATCTGCGCCAGCAGGTGAGTTTCGCCATCAGCGCGCCGCTCAAGGGCATCCGTTCGAATTTCGAGAGCCGCACCCGCGACATCATGCATCAGGCCTACGGGTTGGCCGCTGGCAAACCCGAGGTGCAGCGCAACCTGTTGCGCTGGATGTTCGTGGTGCAGGAGATCGGCCACGCGATCATCGAACTGCGCCGCGAGCAGGACGCCTTACCGGTGCACCCAAGCTACGCCGAATCCCAGGCCTGGCGCCAGGCGATCCGCGCGATGGGCCGTTCGCTGGTACGGCTGTTCATAGCTCCCGATCGCCACAACCTGGCGCGCAGCCTGTACGCGGTGGACCACGCGATCATCTGCGTGCAGAACACCGACGAGCCGTTCGCCCCGCACTTCGATACCTCGGCACTGCGGCGGGTCAAGAGCTACCTGCACTTCATCCGCACCTGCCTGCTCGACCCGCAATCGCCACTGGCCGCCTACGCGCCGGCCCAAGCCGCGCAAGGACTTCCCCATGCCTCGTGAAATCGCCTTCCACGGCGTTTACATGCCCACCGTGACCGTCATGTTCCTGGTGGCCATGGTGCTCGCCTGGGCCCTGGACCGCTTCATGTCCGGGTTCGATCTGTACCGTTTCTTCTGGCATCCGGCGCTGCTGCGTCTGAGCCTGTTCAGCTGCATTTTCGGCGCGATGGCGCTCACTGTTTACCATTGAGGTGCATGGTTCAAAGATGAAAAAGCTTTTCAGCCTGATCGCCACATTGTTGATCCTGGCCCTGGCCATCTGGATCGGCCGACTGCTGTGGATTCACTACATGGACACCCCCTGGACCCGTGACGGGCGTGTGCGCGCGGACGTGATCAACGTGGCGGCCGATGTCAGCGGCGTGGTGGTCGATGTGCCGGTCAAGGACAACCAGCCGGTGAAAAAGGGCGACCTGCTGATGCAGATTGACCCCGAGCATTACCAGTTGGCGGTCAAGCAGGCCGAGGCGATGGTGGCTTCACGCAAGGCCACCTGGGAGATGCGCAAGGTCAACGCGGCGCGCCGCAAGGACATGGACGCGCTGGTGATTTCCGCGGAAAACCGCGAAGACGCCTCCAACGTTGCCAACTCGGCCCAGGCGGATTACCAACTGGCGGTGGCGCAACTGGAAGCGGCGCAGTTGAACCTGCAACGCACCAAGGTGCTGGCGGCGGTGGATGGCTACGTCACCAACCTCAATGTGCATCGCGGCGACTATGCGCGCATCGGTGAGGCGAAGATGGCTGTGGTGGACCGCAACTCGTTCTGGGTCTACGGCTTCTTCGAAGAAACCAAGCTGCCCCACGTCAAGATCGGCGACCCGGCGGACATGCAGTTGATGAGCGGCGAAGTGATGAAAGGCCACGTCGAGAGCATCGCCCGGGCCATCTACGACCGCGACAACCCGGAAAGCCGCGAACTGATCGCCGACGTCAACCCGACCTTCAACTGGGTGCGCCTGGCCCAGCGCGTACCGGTACGCATCCATCTGGATAACGTCCCGGACAGCCTGGTGCTGGCCGCGGGGATTACCTGCACGGTGATCGTCAATCCGCAGTAATCATGTGTTGATGCTGCCGGTTGAACGCTAGCCTCAGGTTTTATTGAGCGCCTTCAAGGGGTGGAAGGGGTAAGGGCGCAGGTGCTTGAGCTGCGCGAGTACCTTGCTGGCCACCTGATGTTGTGACACCAGGGAATAACTCTTGCCCAGAAGCTTGCGGGCCAGCGGCCCGACTATTTCCACAAGGGCCGCCAGCAGGGCCGTATCGTAATGTTCTGCGGCTTCCTGGGGCGTGTCGGCTTGAGCGCCTCGTACCACTTGCAGCGCCGCTGAGGTCTGGCCCAGCAGAAAGGACACCAACATACGTGCCGCCACGTGTGTTCCGCCGGTCAAGGGGAGCGTGGCGGCGAGGGAGAGTGCCTGAAGCATGAACACGCCGACCGTCAGCAATTGGTCGGTCAACCGTTCGCTGTCGGTGGACACCAGCGTGTCGATATCCGAGAGCATCCGCTGGATCCGCAGCGCGTGGAGCGCCTCGAAGGGCTCGTTTACCTTGTAGAACCACAGGGGCGGCAACTCCGCAAAGCTGCGGTTGCCCGACACACTGACGAATCTGAGTTGGTCGTGGCCTGGCTTGATCTGCTGGTAAAGAGGCATGCGCTGCAGAACCAGACGACGCAGTTTCGGCGATGTGGTGACGAAGTGGTAATGACTGATGAACTCGGCGGGCAATGGCACGACTGCGTCGGCTTCATCGGCACCAAGGAATATCATCAGGCTGTCGGCTGAGCGGTCATTCTGCCAGCGCAGTTGCAGGCATTGCGTCACGTCCACGCGGGTGTGGCGGGACTGGTAACGCACCAGCTCCAGAACCGTTGCGCTGCCGCCATATGCATTGGCCAGTTTCTTATGAGCTGCGCTGATGCCAGCCCGCCTGGCGAACCGTTCCAGTCGCTGGCGGACCTCTGCCCTGGCCTGCAGTGTGAGCAGGAACTTCGCGTTGGGCGTGCCGAGCCGGGTGCGCACGCTGGCCTGATAGCTCGTCTGCAGGTTTGCCGACTCAAGGGCCTTCGTCAGGTCCGGCGGGTAGTTTTTGGGCCAGTTGATCTCTACATCGGTGAATGCAGCAAGATCCTTTTGGTAGGCATCGGTGACGATCTCGTCGAGCGGGAAACTCTTGCGCTCCCGTCGCGATGTGACCGTGCCGCTTCCCGTCAGGCCCAGATTGGAATGACGCTGACGAAAGCTGACCGAGATTTGGGTGGTGGCGTTGATCTGTTCCTTGAGGGCCGGGGGTGTCGTGGAGCGATCGATCAGCTTGCGTATCGCACCGTGGATGTATTGCACAGGGTCCAGAAGCGCCGGGTCGTAGACGTCATCGATGAGGGCGATCATCTCATCGGTGAGCTGGTTCAGTTCCGCGTCGCTGAGTTCAGGTTCGAGTTGCCGGGTCGATGCCTCGGGTTCGGCGGCACGAGCGCTTTTATCGGCAGGTGGAGGAGGAGATTTCATGGTGTCTTCCTTGACAGTTGCCAGCCTCACGGAGAGGCCTTTTGGATAAGCCCGTTTTCAGGGCGACTGAAGGAAGTATCGGATCATGGCGGGCTATTTTCTGTAGCCCGTTTCTTCAAGTTCATGGGTATTCGGCGTCAGCCTAGATACCCTGATTCGCCGGGTGGGATTGCTTCTCAAAGAGGGCCTTGAAGCTTGAAACGCTTGCTCAGAATCCGTTCCAGCACGGCCTTGGGCAGCAGGCGTGCCATCAGCGGCAGTGCCCGGCTACCGTTGCCGGAGCGCAGCAGGCGCGGCGGGTTGGGCTTGCTGACTGCGGCGAGCACGTCGCGGGCGAAGTCGCTGGCGGGAGTGGGGTTGGTTTGCGAGGCGTTGGCGCGGGCGCGGATGCCTTCGCGCAGGGGCCACCAGGGTGAGCCTTCCTGGATGACCTGTTCGGCTTCATGGCTGGCGTTTTTCGCGAACTGGGTGTCGATGGCGCCGGGCTGCACTTCCATGACCCTTATGCCGAATGGCGCAAGCTCCATGCGCAGGGCGTCGCTCATGGCCCCCACGGCGGCTTTCGATGCGCAGTAGGCGCCGCCGAACGGCGTGACCAGCACCCCGGACACGCTGCCGATGTTGACCACTAGCCCCTTGTTTTTACGAAGCAGACCAAACAGCGCGCGGGTGACGCCGACGATGGAAAACACGTTGGTCTCGAACTGCCTGCGCATGGCCTCCACACCGCCGTCGAGCAGCGGGCCGATGCCGCCGTAGCCGGCGTTGTTGATCAGTACGTCCAGCCCTTTGCCATGTGCTTCCAGTTGCTCGGTCAGGCGGGCGAGGGCAGCGCTGTCGTTGACGTCCACTTGCACGGCGGTGAAGCCGGCAGCGGCCAGCATCTGGACATCCGCCGGCTTGCGCGCTGTCGCCCAGACCTCATAGCCCGCAGCCTTGAAGGTGTCAGCCATGGCGCGGCCGATGCCGCTGGAGCAACCGGTAATCAATACGACGGGCATGGGATTCGTTCCTTGAACAATGAGAGGGCTCAGCCGGAGAAAGTGCCTTGCAGGCGCTCGGCACGAAACTCCAGGGTCTGCGCGCGATAGCCGTTGCGCAGCGGCGGCAGCGGGAGGCAATCCTGCCACTGGCTGCCGGGCAGCAGTTCACCCGGGCCACGGTAGCGTGGGGCGGTGTAGGTGTCGTCGGCCAGGTTCACGGTGTCGCCGGCTGCGTAGGCGGCGACTTTCCAGCGCAGTTCCTGCAGGGGGACGTCGTTGCCGTTATCGATCAGCACCAGCAGGGGGCGGCCGACCGGGCATTGTTGCGGCGCGTAGCTGATGCGCAACTGCAAACGCTCCAGACGCTGGGCGTCGCGTTTGTCCTGCCAGACCACGATACCGGCCACGATGGCCAGGCAGACCGCTGCCGCCAGGGAAACCGGCAACGCCTTGGCCGGGTAGCGCAGCAGCAGGACCAGCCAGGTGAGGATCAGTACGGCGCCGATGATCATGTGTTCGGTCTCGCGAATGCAGATAGAAGCATCCTACCGAAAGGTGGGCCGGGTATCGAGGGGCCGTGCTGCTACGGGAGGGTGGGGCAAAAAAAAGCCCCGGCCCACCTTCTGCGGATGGGGATACGCAGGAGGCGGGCTGGGGCGTTGCAAAGGGTGTTACAAGAACATCAACGCGCGATGGTCTGGGTTCTCACACCTGCTTCGATGCCAGGGGTGGAACGGCCGTAAACGTCTTCGAAACGCTCGATGTCGTCTTCGCCCAGGTAGCTGCCGGACTGCACTTCGATGATTTCCAGCGGGATCTTGCCCGGGTTGCGCAGGCGGTGAACCGAGGCGATCGGGATGTAGGTCGACTGGTTTTCGGTCAGCAGGAACACGTTTTCGTCGCAGGTGACCTGAGCGGTACCCGACACCACGATCCAGTGTTCGGCGCGGTGGTGGTGCATCTGCAACGACAGGCTCGCGCCCGGCTTGACCGAGATGCGCTTGACCTGGAAGCGGCCGCCCATGTCCACCGAGTCGTACGAGCCCCACGGGCGATAGACTTCCAGGTGGTTCTGGGTTTCGCTGCGGCCCTGCTCGTTGAGGGTGTTGACCATCTGCTTGACGCCCTGAACCTTGTCCTTGTGGGCGATCATCATGGCGTCCTTGGTCTCGACCACCACGATGTTGTCCAGGCCGATCACGGTGACCAGTTTGCCGTTGCCCTGAATCATGCAGTTGCGGCTGTCCTGGATGACCACGTCGCCTTTGGTGACGTTGCCGTTATCGTCCTTGTCATGCACTTCCCACAGCGACGACCAGCAGCCGACATCGCTCCAGCCCGCATCGAGCGGCACCACGCAGGCGCGCTGGGTTTTTTCCATGACTGCGTAGTCGATGGAGTTGTCCGGGCAGCAGGCGAAACTGGCCTGGTCCAGCTCGATGTTGTCACCGTCGTGCTTGCTGCGCTCAAGGGTCAGCAGGCAGTTGTCGTAGATGTCCGGATCGTGCTTTTTCAGCTCTTCGAGGTAGCGGCTGGCGCGGAACAGGAACATGCCGCTGTTCCAGTAGTAACCGCCGGCCTCGACGAATTCCTGGGCGCGTTTTTCGTCGGGCTTCTCGACGAATTGTGCGACGCGGCTAACGCC
This sequence comes from Pseudomonas sp. NPDC090203, assembly GCF_044746765.1. NCBI lineage: Bacteria > Pseudomonadati > Pseudomonadota > Gammaproteobacteria > Pseudomonadales > Pseudomonadaceae > Pseudomonas > Pseudomonas sp. NPDC090203. The sequence continues at coordinate 314,912 of NZ_JBIVCV010000007.1, read as the reverse complement.
TTCTGGCAGCAGGGCGTCGGCGGTGGACTTGATGTAGCCGTAGCCGGTTTCAGGCTTGGTGGCCGGGATGCCGAACAGCACCATTTCGCCACGCTCGGCGGCAACGGTGGCCAGGGCCAGTGCGCGTTGCAGGGATTTCTGGTCATCGATGACGTGGTCGGCCGGCAGTACCAGCATCAACTCGTCACGGCCTTCGTTGGCCAGCATCATGGCGGTGATCGCCACGGCAGGTGCGGTGTTGCGACCGAACGGCTCCATGATGATCGCCTGGGTGTCCAGGCCCAGGCCGTCCAGTTGCTCGCCGACGATGAAACGGTGGTCCTTGTTGCACACCACGACCGGGTGCTGCATGCCTTCGAACTGCAGACGCTCGAGGGTCTGCTGGAAGAGCGTGTGTTCGCCGGTCAGTGCCAGGAACTGTTTCGGAAACTGTTTACGCGAAAGAGGCCAGAGTCGGGAACCGCTGCCACCTGACAAGATCACTGGAATCATTTTGTTTCTCCAAAATTTCGATAGCGTTTGTTTGGGCTATACGTCGGTTATGTCTGTCGTTTCGGGTTTTTCTAGTTGTTGGGAGCCTGTAGGAGCGCGCTTGCCCGCGAAGGCGTTTTGTCTGCGACATTGATGTGTCTGGTCCATCTCAATCGCGGGCAAGCGCGCTCCTACGGCCTTCGGCCAGAATCAAAAGCCGAAGGCGGTGTTCTCGGTATTACTGCGTCGAAGTCGGGCGCTTGACCCAGACTGGCGACAGGTTGCTGCCGTTGCCGGTGACGTACAGCACTGCGGCTTCACCGCGCTCCAGCGCCACTGGCTTCAGGTCGCTGACTTTCTTGTCGCCGTCGAACAGCGCGAAGCTGACCTTGACCGGGTTGATTTCACGCTCACCGGTGCCCTTGGCTTTGACCGAATCGACCACGGCGGTCTTGCCGTCGGCGGTTTTCAGGGTCAGGGGCTTGTCGCTCAGGTTCTGCACGCGCACCAGGGACTTCTGCTTGTTCTTGAACGGCGGCTCTTCAACCAGTTGCGGTGCGCCGGAGGTGTTGTTGACGATGGTGTAGTAGTGATCGCTCGCCAGTTTCACCGGCAGGGTGTTGCTGCCGATCTTGGCGCTGTAGTCGCCCTGAGGCATGAAGCTGAAATCACTGCTGGCCAGCGGGCCGATTTCGTTGAGGCTGGTGTTGCCCACGCTTGCGCTGATTTCGGCGTTGCTGGCGTTGTAGACACGCACGAAGGTCGAGCCTTTCGGTGCGGTCGGGCCGTACAGGGCAGCGTCGCCACCGGCGAAGGCGGAGAGGGAGACGAAGCCCAGGCTTGCGGCCAGGACGCAGGTTTTCAGCAGGCCGGACTTAGTGGAACGGGTAGGCATGTGAGTGGTGGTCTGCATAGTCATGTGAGGATTCCTCTCAGTTTTGCGCCCGGTTGGGCGATTCGTTGTTGGCGTTTTGAGCCAGATTTTGTTGTGGGTCACGAGCCTTCTTGAGTTCGGCGATCCACTGCGGATCGAACTCGGTCAGGTCGTTGTGAGCGGGCAGGTAGCGCTCCGGGAATTCCCAGATGAGCACCTGCGGCGGGCTGCTCTTGAAGGCGTCGGTCTGCAGATACTTGAGCATCGGCAGGATCGGGCCATGGCCGTCTTCGGCGTAATTCACCACGTCGCTGTGCAAGGCCTGTTTCAGGGCGCCGGCAAAGTTCCAGTTGGGGTTGGCGCTGTAGCTGGTGCCGACCAGGCCGACTGCCACCGAGTTGTCGGCGAACAACGCATCGCCACCGTCACCCTCGGATTGCGCCGGGTTGGTGCTGCGCTGTTGCAGATCGTCCGGCTTGGGCAGCAGGTTGCTGAACAGCGGATCGAGCGGCAGGAAGTTGGTCAGGTCGCCCTTGTACGGCGCGCTGGATTTGGCTTCGGTGACGAAGGTCTGTGGGTCGCCGCTCAGCGGGGTCTGTTTGGAGATCGCCTCGCCCAGTTGCTGTGCCACGACTTCGGCGCCCATCGGCGTCCAGTGGGTATCAGTGCGCAGGAACACCTGGCCCTTGTCCTTGGCGCTTTGCAGCGGCGCCAGCAGGTCAGGGGCGAAGATGCCGGCCTGATTCACCTGGGCGTGGAACTGCTGGTACAGGTCGGTGTGCAGCGCGGACGGCTTGGTGTCGCCGAGGTGTTCCGGGTACAGACGGGTCTTGGCCGGAACGATGGCCAGCACCAGTTGCGTGCCGTGGGCCTTGAGGGTGTCGCGCACGCCCTGGATCAGCGCCAGGTTGTCCGCTTCGTTCTGCTCGCCGTTGGCTACCGCGTCGAACTCTTCGTCGGTGTACAGCCACTGGTCCTTGCCCAGGATCACGCCCGGACGGCCTTCGTTGAAGACCTTGTAGTCCAGCGCTGCCCAGAGGTTGGTGCCCAGGCGCTTGATCGGGAACTCGTCGTCGTAGTGGGTTTCCACGGCCTTGGTCCAGTGACCGTTGAGCACCGTGGTTTCCTTGGACGTCGAGAAGCCGACGAAGCTGCGCAGCGACCACAGGCCCAGTGCCAGCAGGATGGCCAGGAACAGGAAGATGTAGAGGAAGCGTAATGAACGGGTCATGTCAGGTTCCTCAGAACTGGAAGTACAGGAACGGCGAGAAGCTGGCCGCCGAGAGTTTGAGAATCGAGGCCACGAACATCAGCAGGATCAGGGCGCGCATGGCGTAGCGCGACCAGTCGGCGGTCCAGTAGGCAGGCTGCACCTGTGCATCGGTACCGACGATGTAGCCCGGCTGATGAATGCTGCCCGGCTTGTCACCCGGTACGGCCTTGATCAAGCCAGGCACTGCCGAAGCAGGGCCGTCGGTTTGAGCCGGCGTGTCACCTTTAGGTTTCTCCGGTGCACGATTGCGGTAGAAATCACGCAGGCCAAAGAACGCCAGGGTGATGTAGGCCACGATCAGGGTCGCAACCTGCAGGCCGGTGAGGCTGGCGCGGTTGAGGTCCGACAGCTGCCATTCGCTGAAGCTGAACATTGCGCCGTACATGCGGGCGGCAACGTGCAGGTTCTCGGCGCGGAAGATCACCCAGCCCATCACTACCAGCAGGAAGGTGAAGGCCCAGCGCACCACGTTGAACGTCTTGGGCGCGGTGTTGATGCCCAGCGCCTTTTCAATCGCCAGCCACACACCGTGCCAGGCACCCCAGACGATGTAGGTGATGTTGGCGCCGTGCCACAGGCCGCCCAGCAGCATGGTCAGGAACAGGTTGCGGTAGGTCGCGACCTTGCCGCCGCGGTTGCCGCCCAGGGTGATGTACAGGTAGTCACGCAGCCAGGTGGAGAGGCTGATGTGCCAGCGACGCCAGAACTCGGTGATCGACTGGCTGACGTAAGGCTGCTTGAAGTTTTCCATGAAGCGGAAACCCATCATCAGGCCCAGGCCGATGGCCATGTCGCTGTAACCGGAGAAGTCGAAATACAGCTGCGCGGTGTAGGCCAGTGCGCCAAGCCAGGCATCGCCCGTGGTCGGGTTCTGCAGCGCGAAGCAGTGGTCGGCCACCACGGCCAGGGTGTCGGCAATGAAGACTTTCTTGATGAAACCCTGCATGAACCGCGTGCAGCCTTCGCTGAACTTGTCCAGCGTGTGGGTGCGGTTGTTGAATTGGTCGACCAGGTCGCGGAAGCGCAGTACCGGACCTGCAATGAGGTGCGGGAAGATCGCCACGAACGCCGCGAAGTCGATGAGGTTGCGGGTCGCCGGCGTATCGCCACGGTAGACGTCGATGATGTAGCTGATGGACTCGAAGATGTAGAACGAGATACCGATCGGCAACAGCACGTGGGTCAGGATGAACGGCTCAAGACCGAACGAGGTCATGATCGCGTTGAGGCTGTCCACGCCGAAGTTGGCGTACTTGAAGTAGCCCAGGATGCACAGGTCGACCGCCACACCCAGCAGCAGCCAACGCTGTGCGGGTTTGGTCCGGACCCCGGCGGCGCCTACGCGCAGGCCGATCCAGTAGTTCCACAGTGTCACGGCTGCGAACAGTGCCAGGAAGTCCACTCGCCACCACGCGTAGAACACGTAGCTGGCCACCAGCAGCAACAGGTTGCGGTAGCGGTTTCCGCTCACGTAGTACAAGCCGAGGAACACCGGCAAGAACAGGAACAGGAACACGTTGGATGAGAAAACCATCCTTATCTCTCCAGTTGTCCAACATCAAGGGCCAAAGCCCCCCCAAACCCCCCATGAAAAATCGGAGGGGTGAAACAAACATCTCATTGCCAACGCCGTCCCTGTAGGAGCGCGCTTGCCCGCGATGAGGCCGGTACATCCGACGTCAATGTGTCGCGTGGCAGGTCGCAATCGCGGGCAAGCGCGCTCCTACAGGTGTGAGTCGTGTTTCTACGAACCGCCTTTCTCGCCTTTCTCGTGAGAAGGGTCATAGGTGCGGGTCATGTCGCCGCCCAGGCGGAAGTTCTTGAACGGCTGCATCTTGTGCTTGCGCTCGAGCACGTCAGGGCCGCAGTCGTAGAGCGAGCAGTAGGGTTCGAGCCAGGCGAATTTCATGTCGGTTTTCAGATCCGTCATGTCTTGCTGCTGGCCGTCACGCGCCTGGAATTCGCTGCCCGAGTTCTGCACGCCTGCCAGCACCCGGTCACCCAGTCGCTTGAGTGCGCCGTTGTTTTCAGGACGCAGATCGACACCGTTGGCCTGGGCGAAACTGGCGATCATCGCCAGCGGCGGCAGGGCGTAGTTGTGGTACGCCAGCGCGCGTTGCTTGCGCTTGAGCTCGTTAGGCAAGAAGCCCTGCGGGTCGACCTGGTTGGCCGCGACCTTGAACTCCTTCACCGACCAGTCGAACAGGTCGCGGCGGTTGGTCGCCACGGCGGTGGACATCACCGACCAGGCAGCCCAGTAGGAGTGGTTGTTGATCTTGTCCAGCGGCAGGTTGCTCCAGTCGCTGACCACCTGATCGGCCAGTTTGCTGAACCAGGCCTCGATCACCTGCGCGTCCTGGCCACGGGTGGCCAGCGGGTGCGAATCGGAGAACTTCAGGCGCAGATAGGACGACGACATGCTGCCCAGCGCCCATTTGCGCATCGACTTGCCGGTGTGGTTGAAGTCCTTGGATTCCAATGCATCGGCTTTTGCCCAGGTGGTGAGCATGCCCAGCGCGCAATCCAGTTGCTCGGGACGACCGTCGCGCATGTACTGCATCACCACCTTGCTGGTGTTGCGCTCCATGGTGGTGATGTCCTTGGTGGTGTCACGGAAGGCTTTTTCCGAGGCCACGTTCAGCGTTGCGCGGGCCTTGTCCGAACCCTCGTACTTGCTGCGAAACTGCAGCGAGCCGGTGTAGGGCTGGGGCGTGGCGTCACAGGAGAACTTGTTCTCGCCGGTCTTGAATTTCTCGACACCCTCGTAATAGCCCTGGGGCGGTACGAGGGTCGAGGCGGCACTGGCGCTGGTGGCGAACGTCGATGCAGACAGCACCGCCAGCGACAGAAGGGTTGGGAGCATCAGTTTTGGAGTGTGCATATGAGCCTCATAACCCGGCTTGCGCGGTTTGATGCGCGACATTCGGGAACACGTTGCGTTTGCATACTTTCGCTTCGACTTCCTGCGGCGCAGTGCCTGCTTCAGGGCCCTGCACTTCCAGTGCGAGCAATTGCTGGTCAGCCCAGTCCTTGTCGTCGCGCAGTTCGAAGGAGAAGCGCCCGTCGGTTTCGGATGTTTCAGGTTTTTCGATCTTCAGGTCTTCGTGGCGGCCGTTCATGTACCAGAGGCGCGCCTGAAGGGTTTTCACCGAGGTGTCGGCGAACTTGATGTCGATCTGGTTGCTGCCGTTGCGCACATCCTTGATGCCGTTTTTGCCGTTGACCAACAGTTCGTTGGTGCCTGGCTTGAGGGTGGTCTTGGTGCTCATCAGCGCCGGTTTGCCTTCGCAGCCGTTGTCCAGCAGCGACATCATCTGGCGGTAGATGGTCTCCTGGTCCAGGCGGTAGAGCGGCGAGAATTCCCAGATGAGAATCTTCGGCGGATGCTGCTGGAAGTCGTCGCTGCCCAGGTACTGCAGCATCGAACCTTCAAGGCCGCCGCCGGGGAAGGCGACGTTCAGCACGTCGGCGCCGATGTACTCCTGCAGGAAGCCTGCGAAGTTGTAGTTCTTGCCACTGTGACTGGTACCGACCAGGGTGATTTCCGGGTTGCCGGAATCGCCGAACAGGTCGCCGTCGCCCGCTTCGCCTTTAGGTTCGGTCTCGAACTGATCCATGTACTGGATGGCGTAGCTGGTGCCGCACAATTGACCGGCCATGTTGTGCAGAGTGCCCTTCTTGCCCATGCGACCTGACAGGTGGGTCTCGAATTCGCGCTTGGGAATGTCCTTGAAGGCCGCCATCTTGTGCACCGAGTCGGCCACGATCTTCGCGGTGCGCTGGGCGCCGTACGGGGTCCAGTGCTGGTCGCCGCGGAAGTAGAAATCGTGGGCCTGCTGCTCGTTGGTCAGAGGCGAAAGGTCAGGCACGGTGTAGCCCATCTTCGCGAAGCGGCCGAGCATGGCCTGGTAGTTGCGCAGGGCCGTGTTGTAGTCGAACTTGTCGCGCTCGGCCGGGAACAGCTTGTTGCGATCGACCAGGCCGCGGGTCGGTTGATAGACCACCACCAGTTCTACACCCTTGCTCTTGAACGCATCGTGCAGCTCTTGCATGCGACGGTAGCCTTCGGGGGTGGTGTCGAACTCGGTGCGCAAGTCCTCGCGAGTACGGAACAGCCAGTCGCCCTGGGCCTGTACCAGCGTGGTGAAGTTCTGCTGGTAGCGGCTGACGTAGTTCTTCTCGTCATGGGCTTCCGGGCAGAGGCTGCAGCAAGGCTCGGCGGTGAAGTTCGGCGTCGCGGCATCGGCGGCGTAGGCTGCATTGCTTGCAGCCAGCATCACCAATGTAGCCGCTGCGGTGAGGCCGGAAAGGCTGAGCAGTTTGATCAAATGTGCGTGCATAGAAATATCTTCCTCAGTCCCGGAGTTGTTTCTGGCTTTCAACCGGGTCGATCAACACGGCTTTCTGTTGGCGCACCAGCAGGTCGAGGATCTCGTCCTGGCGCTCGCCCAGTACACCGTTGAAGCTGATCCCGCTGCTCTTGGTCGGTGCCAGCATCGACACCTTGTACAGCTCGACACTCAGTGGCGAGTCGATGGACAGCGGGCCCGAACCGTTGGAGGTCAGCTCGCCGCCGACCATGATCAGCGACACTTCGGCGTCGAACGGGTCGAGCTTGATGTCGCGGTCGGTGTCGGAGAGGTCCTTGATGTGGCCGTAGACGCCCATCAGGCCATTGCCCACCGCCAGGTTCTCGTACAGCTTGATGTTGGTGCTGTTGCGAACGCGGATGCCGTGGCGCTTGTTGGCGAACACACGGTTGCCCCACAGCAGGTTGTCGGCACTTTCATACAAGGTGATGCCGTCGGTGTGGTTGCGGTAGATCTCGTTGTAGGCCACCAGGTTGTTGACGCTGTTACGGTCCAGGACGACGCCGGAGAGGTGGTTCTCGAAGCTCTTGTTGTTGATGATGAAGCTGTCGTTCACCTCACGGGAGATGATGATCCCGTGCTTCTTCCTGGTCCCGTAGACGGTGTTCTCGGCGATGATCAGGCCGTGGGAACGGTCGTGCGGGTCGATGCCGTAGACGATGTTGTCGCGGTAGGTGTTGCCCTTGACCACGAAGCCCCGGGTTTCATAGCAGTAGTAGCCGTACCACATGTCCGAGAACTCGGAGTTGACGATCCAGCCGGTCGGGTCCGGACGGTTCATCTGCGCCTTCATGTTCGGCGTGTACTGGGAAATACTCAGCCCGTACGACTTGCTGTTGTTGTACCCCAGGCTCGCCACCTTGGTGTTGAACATGTAGGTCTGGCTGCCGCCCCAGGACAGCAGGAACGGACGAAATTCCTTCGGCGTCTTGTACAGCGACGGGCCGTTGGTTTTCTCGCTCCAGCCGGTGAGCCGGGTGTCGGCCATGAACAGCTGGTTGTCATTGACCAGAAACGCACCGGCTTCCTGGGACAGGCGCAGTTCGCGGGTGGTCTTGTCGACTTCCAGGATGCCTTTCTTGCCGACCACGATCGGCAGACGCGCCAGATACACGCCCGGCGAGGTTTCGCTCAGGTACTGTTTGGGCACCTTTTTGGCGAGTTCCTGCAGGTTCATGTAGCCGTCATCGACGAAGATCGCCTGCGGGATGCCGTGCTGACGCGCAACCCATTCGGCCATCTTGTTGTCGCCGCCGATGAATTCCTTCAGCGCGTCTTCCTGCATCATGCGGCGGATCGAAACCTTGCCCGCCTTGCTGCGCACGATCTTCTTCTGCATCGCCTGCTGGGTGTAGCCCGACAGGTCCGGCAGCTTGGGCTTGTCCATCATCAGCGGCTCAACGGGTGGGCTGGTGATGGTGTAGGTCTTGGCCTGATGCAGGCCCTTGACGACGTCCTCGCCAGCCGCCGGTTGCGCGGCCGCAGCGGGCGCCGCCGGAGCGGTGTTGGCCATGGCCCAGGGGCTGGCCAGCAGCAGGGCGCTGCTGAGCAACGCGCTTTCCAGCAGCGCGTGGGGCCAGGCCCTGTGGCGCACATTGTTTATATGGCTGTTCATGTCATTGCACTCTCATCAACCTGAATACCGACCTCTAAGCGCACGCACCCGTAGCAGCACGGCTTGCCGGCGGTAGCGATCTTGCGGACGTCCCCGCCGGCAAGCCGCGCTGCTACGGGGGTGGTGTGAGCCTTGGTCGTCATCAGAAGCGCCAGATGACGTCGACGATGGCGCGGTGCATGTAGGTGTCCACACCGCTGCCGTACGCATCGCCGGGTTTGAACACGCCTGCGCGCAGGCGAATCAGCGCCGAAGGCTCGTCGAAGGACTGGCTCACCGAAGCGGGCAGCAGGCCCTGCTTGAAGTACTTGGTGACCACCAGGTCCATCTCCTGACCCAGGTCCTTGTTGCCGTCTTCCATCGGCAGCGAGGTGAAGGTGGAGACGCCATCGGCATCCACGCTTTCGCTGGCCGGGTTGACGCCTGCGCCACCGATGCCGGCGTGGCCGTCCACGCGGCGGAACTTGTGGTAGATCAGCGAGGCGTCGTAGTCCTCCTGCATCTGCCAGGAGGCGAACAGCGAGCCGGATTCCACGTTGGCCATTTCGCCCTGGAAGGCTTCACCGAAGCGATGCACGCGCGAGCGGGTACCGGTCCAGTTCGAGCGGTTGCTCTCAAGGCCGTTCTGCTCGTAGTTCTTGCTGGCACGCGAATAGGCGCCGCCGACTTGCCATTGCGGATCGAGACGGAACCGCAGGCCCAGGTCGGTGGCCCAGCCGCTGACGTGGCTGCTGTCTTTCTGGCCGGCCAGGAACTGGTCGGTGGTCGCGTCATAGGCCGAGCCGATCTGGTCGCGGTTACCGGTCAGCCAGGTCAGGCTGCCCCAGTAGTTCACGGTATTCAGGTTGCGGTAGTTGTAGGCATCGCTGTTGGCCTGAAGACCGAGCCAGGTCAGGTCGCCACGAGTGGTCTTGTCCAGATCGTCGATAGCCTCGCCCTGATGTTTCAGGCTGCCGCCGTCGTGGCTGTGGTGCGCGCGGATGCCGGCCCACTGGCCTGGCGTCCACTGGTATTCCACATCGCCAAAGACGTGCTGGCGATCCTTGTCCTGGGCCGACAGTTCGGTGAGGTCAGTGCGGTATTCGCTGAAGCGCTGGGCGGCGCCGACTTCGGCCTTGAGCAAGGTGGTGTCGAAGGTCCAGTTCAGCGCTTCGATGTTGGTGTCGTGCCACTGGCCGTCATCGTTGCGCAGGCGCTGGCGACCGAGTTTCAGAATCTCGCCGGGGTAGGGCGTGAAGCCGCTGTAGCCGATCCAGAATTCACGCAGGGCCGCGTAGCTGTCATCCACTTCACGGCTGCTGGAGGTCTTGCGTACGCGCTGGGTGGTCTGGCCGTTGGCGTCGGTGGCCTGCTGGTCCAGCGGGTCGGTCTGGATGGTGTCAGTGGCGGTCACCACTTGGCCCATCGCGTAACCGCTCCAGTTGCCCCACTCGCCGTACATCCAAGGGCGCAGGTCCAGGCCTACACCGTTGACGTCGCCACCACCACGGGTGCCCAGGTCACGGTCGTCTTCCATCTGGCCGGTGGCTTTGACTTCGATGCCGAAGTTCTGGCTGTCAGTCAGGGCAGCGAGGGTTGGCGTGGCCCAGATCAGGGTGAAACCCAGACCCAGTCCGGCCGCCATCAGAGGGTTCAACTTAAGCTTCATAGGGGTGCGTCCTCGCCGTCTTTTTCTTCTTGCAGGGCCTGCATAGCCAGGGCGTTTTGCGCCGTGGTGCCACGCACCTGCTGTTCGCGTTGCAGCAGGCTCTGGGCCTGGGCGCGTTTCTCGGGCGGCAGTTGATCATTGAGTTGCTGGGCAAGATCCGCTGCCTGCGGAGTGCCCTGGGCCTGTGCGAGCTGGCCGAAGACCCAGGCGTTGACCGGATCAGGCTTGATGCCCTTGCCCTGGGAGAACAACTGCGCCAGGGCGTAGTCGGCGCTGTTCTGGCCACCGCGTGCGGAGGTCAGCAGTTCGTTCACCGCTTTCTGCGGATCGGGGTTGCCCAGGTAGCCACGGCGGTACAACTGGCCCAGGTAGTAGTGCGCGGAAATCTGCGTCGGGGCGGCCTTGAGCAGGTGCTCCTCGGCTTTCTTCGCGTCCGGCAGCACCAGCTTGCCTTCGTAGTAGACCTTGCCGAGCAACAGTTCGGCGCGGGGCTGGTCAGCGGCACGGCCGTTGTCCAGGTACTCCATCATCTTGTTGACGTCACCCAGTTCGGGATAGTCGTAGAGCAACTGCGCAAGGCTCACCCAGGACGCCGGGTAGCCAGGCGCGACTTTCTCCAGCAACTGCTGGGCGGTCTTCTCGTCGGGCTTGCCGAGGGTCGAATCGGCCAGCACACGGGCGACGGTGTCGACACGCATGGCCGGCACGCTGCCGGTGGCATAGCCGCTTTCCATCTGCTTGAGCAGCTCGGCCTGCTTGTCGGCTTCGCCGCGCTTCTGATAGACGGTGGCCAGCTCCATGTAGCAGACGTCGTTGGTGCGCAGCGCCTGTTTGCAGATGCTTTCGACTTCACCCAGATGCTGGTCGTAGGTGCCCTGGGTGCGATACAGCAGCACCTGGGCCAGGCCCGCTTCCGGGTAACCCTGGGCGCGCCAGTCGTTGATCTTCTGCTGTGCATTCACGTTGGGGAACGTGTGCGGGTATTGCAGGTAAAGCATCGCCAGTGGAATCAGCGTGCCGGCTTCGCCATTGGCGAACGCCTTCTGCAACAGGCCCTCGGCTTCGCGCTGCTCGGCCTCGGTGGAGTTGGGCTTGACCGCCAGCAGCTTGCCCAGGCGCGATTGCGCCCGTGGCGAGGTCTGGGCGGCGGCGCGGTAAGTCGCCTCGGCCTGCTTGATGAGTTCCGGGTCGCGGGTGCCGACCTGGATATCGGCCAGGCCAACCTGTGCGTCGCTGTAACCCATATCAGCCAGCTGGCGATAGTTCTGTTCGGCCAGCGTGGTGTCGCCGCGCTTGAGGGCTTCGTTGGCCAGGCGCTGGTCGGGCAGATTGATACCGCACCCGCCCAGTCCCAAGGCGATGGCCAAGCCCAGCAACGCCGGGGCGGATACGCTTCGTAGAGGGCCAGTCATGTTCAGAGACCTGCAGCAGTGGCTTTGTCGATCAGCCAGTTCAGGGAAGGGCCGCGATCGCTGACCACTTCCACCGGACGACCGGCCAGGTTGCTGTTGATCGACTCGTCAGGCTTGATCTGCACGCGGATATCGGACGACAGGTCAGCCGGGCTCAGGGCGGTGGAGCTGACGATGTGGCCGCTGTGGGTGGCGTCTTCGCCGGCGATCTGGAAGTTCACGCGGGCACCGGGCTGCACTTCGGCGAACTGGCGATAGGTGAAGCGTGCATCGACGTTGGCGGCGACGTTGCGCGGCACCAGCTGGAAGATCACCTGGCCTTTGCTGGCGTACTGACCGTCAGCCACCAGTTGCTTGGCGACGATGCAATCACACGGGCTGGTCATGGTGCCGGCCAGTTGGCGGCCGAACAGCTCTTCGATCTTGGCCGGCTGCATTTCGTCCGGGTCCAGGTTGCCCTTGAGCATGTCCAGCATGCTGGTGTTGAAGGTCGCCAGTGGCGCGCCTTTGGCAACTTCACCGTTCGGGCCGATCAGGCTGGTCACGGTGCCTTCGCGAGGCATGGTCACGTCCATGCTCGGCACGCTGACAAGGCCCGAAGTGGAGTGGCTGACGAAGTACATGCCGTACACCGACTTGGCGACGAAACCGAAGGCCACCAGGCCGACCACGAAGATACCGGCGCTGAAGGTGACCGCACGCAGGCGACCGAAGGCGCTCATGCCACCGCCGTTGTCCTTGACCTTGCGCGCCTTGGTGAAGTTGTCGCGCTGCAGGGTGGCGAGCACTTCGCCCATGCTGACGATCTCACCGGACAGGTGCGAGGTGATGAGGTGGCGCAGGGTGGCGATGTCCTGGGCTTCCAGGTGCTGGAACTGGCAACCGACGCGGCCGCTGGCAGGATCGAACGCACGTACTTGCAGTTCGACGTCCATCGCCAGGCCCAGGTTGTCGATCAGGAACTGCATGCGGCCCTTGATGACTTCGCCCAAGACGGGCTTCACGCCGGCCGGGGTGATGTAGCTCAGGCCACCTGCGGACAGGTCTTCGATCCGCACCAGCGGTGCGTTCGGCTGGCCATTGAGCAGGCGCAGCTTGGCGGGAATCTTGATCCGGGCATGCTGGCGCTGGGCTTCGGATTCATGGACGACGTTTGCATTGACGGCGGTATTCATGGCTTTTGTTCCTGATTAATCGAGTTGATCCATTGGCGCGGTCTAGAGACCCGGTCAAACCATTGTCAGCAGCACGGCAACGAAGATGCTGCCAGCCGAGAAAGTCATGGTTCGAGACGACCAGGTGTTGAACCAACCCTGGAAGCTGGCCATGTCGCGGCTCAGTTTGGTGTCCTGGCGAGTCCAGGACTGACGATCGAGGCGGAAGAAGACGTAAATCTTCATCAGTGCGCCGACGATCTGGTTGTAATAGAGAATCGCTGGGTACGCGGGGCCTATGGAGTGGCCGGAGCAGGACAGCAGCAGCGTCAGAATCAGACGCGTGATGCCGATCCACAGCAGGTACACCAGCAGGAAGGCGACGCCGTATTTGAAGGCTGCGAGCATGGCCACGGTCAGGCCCAGGATCGAGGTCCACATCGACACGCGCTGGTCGAACAGCACGATGCTGGTGAACACACCCAGGCGACGCACGCCCAGGCCCAGGGCGCGGGAGTTCTGGCGCAGATTGTTGCCGTACCAGCGGTACATCAGCTTGCGGCTGGCCTTGACGAAGCTCTTCTCCGGCGGGTGCTCGACGGTATTGATCGCCGCATCCGGCACGTAGAAAGTGTCGTAGCCCAGGCGCATCAGGCTGAACCAGCTGGACTTGTCGTCGCCGGTCAGGAACTTGAAGCGGCCAAGACGCCAGTGTTCGAGCTGGTCGTTCTCGACGTCGGCGATGAAGTCCGGGTCGGTGACCACGGTGGCGCGGAACACCGACATGCGGCCGGTCATGGTCAGCACGCGCTTGGACAGGGCCATCGAGCACATGTTGATGTGGCGCTGGGCGAAGCGCAGCTTGTGCCACTCGCTCATGATGTAGCCGCCGCGCACTTCGCAGAATTCGTTGGTGGTCAGGCCGCCCACGTTGGGGAACAGCTGGAACCACGGCACGGTCTTGCGCACCACGCCTTCGGCCAGCACGGTGTCACCGTCGATCACGGCCGCCACGGCGCGGTCATCGGGCATGTGGCGGGAGATCGCACGGAAGCCAAAGGCCAGGCCGTCGCGCTTGCCGGTACCGGCGATGCGCACGAAGTCCAGGGTCACGTGCTCGGGCGGGTTGGCCTTGGCCCACAGCGCCTTGATGAGCAACTCGTCGGACATTTCCACCAGCGAGCAGACGATCGTGGTGGGGTAGCCGCAGGCAATCGCCTCGCGAATCACAGAGCTGTAGACCTGAGCGGTGGTCAGCGCGTCGATACGAAAGCTGGTGACCATCAGGAACACGTGGGATGGATCGGACGCCTTGCCCAGCTTGCGCACCTTGCGGCGCAGGTGCGGGTAGACGATGTAGAGAAAGATCATGCCGCGCACAAAGTGTGTTGCGCCCATCGAGTAACGCCAGATACCGACGATACCGACGAGGAAAATAAAGTCCTTCGACTGCGAGTCGAACAGGGAGACCGGCAACGCCATGGCAATGGCGGCCAGCAAACTTAAATAAAACAGCCATCCGGCGGCCTGGAGAAAGCCGTGTTTGAGCCTTTGCATAGTTCGTATCCCGTGAAATCAGTTGCAAGCCGCGAGCTTCAAGCTGCGGGCCCATGGGTAAACCCATGGACCTGCAACCTGGAGCTGGCTTTGAACTTGTCGCTTGAAGCTTGCCGCTTGCGGCTGGTTTACCAGCAGATACCTTCGGTGCGGCCGTTCTCGTCGGTGGTGCCTTTCATGAAGCCGACCAGATCGATGACGCGCTTGCCCGCTGGCGCGTTGTTGGCCAGTGCACGGAAGCGCTCGTCACGGTTGCCCAGGATGATCACGTCGGAGTTGTCGACCACTGCGTCAAAGTCCGAGTTGAGCAGGGACGAGACGTGAGGGATCTTGGACTCGATGTAGTCCTTGTTGGCGCCGTGAACACGGGCGTATTCGACGTTGGCGTCGTAGATGCTCAGGTCGAAGCCCTTGCCGATCAGCATCTCGGCAAGTTCGACCAGCGGGCTTTCGCGCAGGTCATCGGTGCCGGCCTTGAAGCTCAGGCCCAGCAGGGCAACCTTGCGGGTGTCGCTGGCGGCGACGATGTCGAACGCGTTCTGCACCTGGGACACGTTGCTGCGCATCAGCGAGTTGAGCAGCGGCGCTTCGATGTCCAGGGAGCTTGCGCGGTAGGTCAGGGCGCGAACGTCCTTGGGCAGGCACGAACCACCGAAAGCGAAGCCTGGGCGCATGTAGTACTGCGACAGGTTCAGGGCCTTGTCCTGGCAGACCACTTCCATCACTTCGCGACCGTCGACGCCGACCGCCTTGGCGATGTTGCCGATTTCGTTGGCGAAGGTGACCTTGGTCGCGTGCCAGACGTTGCAGGTGTACTTGATCATCTCGGCGACGGCGATGTCCTTGCGGATGATCGGTGCGTCGAGTTCTTCGTACAGCGACTGCAGCACGTCACCGGAGGCCTTGTCGAACTCGCCGATCACGGTCATCGGTGGGTGGTCGTAGTCCTTGATCGCGGTGCTTTCACGCAGGAACTCAGGGTTGACTGCAACGCCGAAGTCGACGCCGGCCTTCTTGCCCGAGCAGTCTTCCAGGATCGGGATGACGACGTTGGCGACGGTACCCGGCAGCACGGTGCTGCGCACGACGATGGTGTGACGGGAGGTTTTTTCACGCAGGACGAAGCCGATTTCACGGCAGACGGACTCGATGAAATCCAGCTCCAGGTCGCCGTTCTTCTTGCTTGGCGTGCCCACGCAGATCATCGACAGGTCGGTGGCGCGAATCGCTTCGGAAAAATCGGTAGTGCCGCGCAGTTTGCCGGTCTTGATACCGTTCTGCAGAAGCTCGCCCAGGCCCGGTTCCACGATTGGAGACTTGCCCTGGTTGATCAGGTCGATCTTGGCGCTGGAGATATCCACACCGACAACATCATGACCGCGCGCAGAGAGGCAACCAGCACATACTGCACCGACATAGCCCAAACCAAAGATGCTGATATGCATCGTAATCTCCTCGATTTTTACGCCATTAGTTGGCTGGATATAAATACTGTCTAACTAATTTCGCACACTCGTCCGCACGGCAAGTTAATGTCGTGGCACAAGCACAGGCAGAATTTAAACAGGGGCGACCTGATGTTCAGGAGGGCCCGAATTTTACCGGTTACAAGCGTCGGGTAGCCCATACATATGTATGCAGGTTCCCGATCTGGGATATGGCATAACACTCCAGCGGGTGGTGGCGATTCGCTGCCGCGCCTCTGGCTCAGGGCTTTTGGCCATGATTCAGTAACATCCTGCTCGTCAGTGACTGCTGGCACCCTTTCGGTGCTTGCTCATTAGTTCAACTAGCTTGGCGGGTCACTCCTTGCCCGTACCAATTGACCGGATGGTCTAACTACGTTGAAACCTAACTCCGTATTCCGTCCTGTCGTTATGTAAGAGATGTCTCACACGGTGGACGAGAATTGTTACGGGATGTAGGAGCGTGGGCCTTCCCCATAAGTTCCTGACCTTTCGTCCTCATTTTGAGATTTCTTGAAAACATTTTCATTTTCGGCGTAGTTGCACTCTGATGGCATTTTCCGTTTCGCCCTTAGTTATAAAGGGTTTACAGGGGGCTCATGTAAGTGTGCCATTAGTGAGAAAAACCAAAATGCCACCATCAAAAAATCGTGTTAATTTTTTGAGAAAAAAGTGGGGAACCCGAAGGGTGACTGATTGTTGGCGTCAGAGGTCTGACGAAGTGCGCCGTTCGTCTGCGCGAACGGGTGGCAAGGAACTTAGTTGAGGGCTTAGTTGGTGGTTTTTTTATTCTGAAGCAACACCGAACCGTAGCAGCACGGGTTGCCGGCGGGAGCATTTTCAGAATCGCTCCCGCCGGCAAGCCGTGCTGCTACGGTGCGGGTTGGGCAAAAAAGGTGCGCTAACCCGCTAGCGGCGAAGGACACGCCGTCAGGCGTCTACTTCATCGCGCAGGAAGACCAGTTTGTCGGCCTTGGACAGTTCACTGGCGTAGCGATAGCCTTGCACGTCGAACTGCTTGAGGTGGTCGGGGTTGGCGATGCGTTCGTCGATCACGAAGCGGCTCATCATCCCGCGGGCCTTCTTGGCGTAGAAGCTGATGATCTTGTACTGGCCGTTTTTCTGGTCGCGGAACTCGGTGTCGATCACACGGGCCTTGAGGGCCGAGCGTTTGACCGCCGAGAAGTACTCGTTGGAGGCCAGGTTGAGAAGCACGTCGTCGCCCTGGTCGGCCAGCGCTTCGTTGAGCCATTCGCTGATGCGCTCGCCCCAGAACGCATACAGGTCCTTGCCCCGGGCGTTGGCCAGTTTGGTGCCCATCTCCAGGCGATAGGGCTGCATCAGGTCCAGCGGGCGCAACAGGCCATAGAGGCCGGACAGCATGCGCAGGTGCTGCTGGGCGTAGTCCAGGCTCGACTCGCTGAGGGTTTCGGCGGCAAGGCCGGTGTAGACGTCGCCCTTGAACGCCAGCAGTGCCTGCTTCGCGTTGGCAGGGGTGAACGCCGGGGTCCAGCTGCCGAAACGTGCGGCATTGAGCCCTGCCAGTTTGTCCGAGAGGTGCATCAGCTCGCTGATCTGGGCGGGCGTCAGCTCGCGCAGTTGGGTGATCAGTTCCTGGGAATGGTCCAGGTATTGCGGCTGGGTAAAGCGCTCGGTGGTCGGCGGGGTCTCGAAATCGAGGGTTTTTGCTGGGGAAATCACCATCAGCATGCGGTCGTCTCCTTTAATCGTGGGGGCGATTCTAGGGGTTGCACGCCGATGACTCCAGCTATGGTGATGATAGGCAACCCCATAGCCACCTCTACTGTAGGAGCGCGCTTGCCCGCGACGGCGGCGTGTCAGTCACCATCAATGTTTCAGGCACGCCGCCGTCGCGGGCAAGCGCGCTCCTACAGGCCGGGGGGAACTTGCTATAGTGCCTCGCCGATTTGGGCCTCTTCATTCAAGGATTGGGAGCACGTCGTTTTGCGCATGCTGTTATTGATCGGTGCCTGTGTGCTGGCGCTCAACGCTCAGGCTGCGACCGGAGAAATCGCGACGCTGGATCGCAGTGTCTGGCCGGAGGCTCTGGAAACGCCGCAACTGTTCGATGTGGCGTCCCGCGCCCAGATCCTCAGTTTTGCCCATCAGTTGCTCGAGAGCGAAAACCTCAGCGATCTCCAGCTGGCCGATCGCCTGGGCCTGCGCCAGCTTAATATGCAGACGGTCAACGTGATCCGCACCCGCATGTGGACCCGCCTGTTCGATAACTGGAAGGCAGCGGAAAAGACCTGCGAAACAGACGCTTCCTTCTGCGTGCTGGTCGATGACGTGCCGATGCTGCGCCAGCGCGCCGCCGAGTACAAAGTCGCGGACGATTCCTTCTATGCCCGCTGGGCCGCGCCCGCCGATGCTTTCAGCCAGCGTTACCTGAACGAATTGCTGCGCATGGCCGCGTTGTTCCCGCAGACCAGTAGCGAAGTCGAGCGCTACAACTCCGACGAATTGAGCGGCGAGGAAATGCCCGACCGCACCTTCCTGCTCAATTTCGAGAGCGGTCCTACAGTGGCCGATGGCGCTACCGACTGGCTGGCCGATTTCATGCGCCAGCAGAAAATCAACGCGACCTTCTTCGTGCTCGGCAAAAACCTGCAGAATCGCCTCGAAGGTTCATCGCCAAAAGCGTTGCAGACCTTGTATCAGCGCCAGTGCGTGGCCTTGCAGGGTTGGGAGTACCGCTCTCACGCCCACTGGAACGACTGGCAGGATTCGATAGAACGCAGCGCCGCGCTGGTGCAGCAGACGCTGCCTGATAACTTCGTGCCGCTGTTTCGCCCACCTTACGGCCACCGTCGTGCCGACAGCGCGCCATTCTTTCGCGAGCAGCAGTTGCGCGTATCACTGTGGAACATCGACTCACAGGATGCGACCGGCCGGCTGAATGCCGAGCAGGCGGCGAACCGGGTGCTGACACTGATGCTGCTCTGGCGTCGCGGCAACATCGTGTTTCATGACAGTACCGACAAGGCGCAACAGGCGGTGCCATGGCTGATGGCCAATACGGCCCAGGGCGGTGTTGTCTGGGAAGACTGTCATATTTATCCGCAGCAACTGTCGGATGAAAGCGATGAAGACGAGCCGGATGACGAGGATGCCGATGCGCCCGCAGACGACTCGGCTGGCGAGCAGGCGCCAGCAGCGGACGATCAGGCTCAAGAGCCCGGAAAGCAAGGGGAATAGGGGAGGAAACGGGCAGGAACTGCCGAAATTTTGCCGGGATTTCTCGCAGACCGGACTTCCGACTGTAATCGGGTCCAGGGCATCCGCCAAGCCCTATTCGTCATGCTGTGAAATAAACTTAAATTTCTTCTCAAAACACTTTTTTATGTCACAGGTTTTGCGGTATTACGACAACAGACCGCCGAACCCTGCAACACAGGTGGCGTCACCCAGACCCCACTTTGCGCATTTCTCGCCTGCCCTAAGGTGAGAGCCTCGGCGGCCTTTTCGTAGCGCACTATCGTCGTGTAGTGCGTTATCAGGCTTCTACAAAGGTGAGCGAGTATGGATGACCACGGACGCACCCCTTCCTCTAACCAGCCGATCCTCTATGTGCTCGATACCAACGTATTGATCCACGATCCAAACGCGCTTTTGAATTTCGAAGAACATCACGTCGCAATCCCCATGACTGTCCTCGAAGAACTGGACAAGCTCAAGGCGGGCAAGCACTCGGTCGCCGCAGAATGCCGCCAGGCTATCCGGCTGATCGACAAGACACTAGGCGAAGCGACCCCGGAGGAGGTCGAACGAGGGGTACCGATTGATCGCGGCACAGGCGTTTTCAAGGGTTACCTGTCCATCCTGATGAGCAAGCGCGAAGAGCCCAACAGCCTTCTGCCCGAGCATCTGAACGACAACATCATCATCAACCAGCTGATCGACATGCACGCGCGCAAAAAGGATGTGCGCATCGTGCTCGTGACCAAAGACATCAACATGCGCCTCAAGGCCCGCGCCTGCGGGATCGAGGCCGAAGACTACAGCACCGACCAGTTGGTCGACGACGTGTCGATGCTGTCCCGTGGCTACCACACCATGACCGGTTCGTTCTGGGACCGTGTCAGCAAGGTCGACACCCGCCAGGACCATGGCCGTACCTGGCACAAAGTGCAGATGACCGAGCAGATCCCGGCGGTCCACATCAATGAGTTCATCATCGATGAGCAAGGTTTCGTGGGTTGGGTCAAGGGCGTCAAACCTGATGAGTTGCTGCTGCTGGACATGCACCAGGAGCCACTGCTGCATCAGGAAGCCTGGGGCCTGAAGCCGCGGGACATCTATCAGGGCCTGGCGCTGTTCGCGCTGCTGGACCCTGATATTCACCTGGTCAACCTCTCCGGTGCGGCCGGTTCGGGCAAGACCATCCTGGCGCTGGCCGCTGCCATCGAGCAGACCATGGTCAGCAAGCGTTATCGTCGCATCATCGCTACCCGCAGCGTGCAGGGGCTCGACCAGGAGATCGGCTTCCTGCCCGGCACCGAGGCGGAAAAGATGGAGCCGTGGCTCGGCGCCATTACCGACAACCTGGAAGCGCTGCACATGGATGACGAAAACACCCATGGCAGTGTCGATTACATCCTGAGCAAGGTGCCGCTGCAGTTCAAATCCCTCAACTACATTCGAGGCCGCAGTTTCCAGCAAAGCCTGATCCTGATCGACGAATGCCAGAACCTCACCCCGCACCAGATGAAAACCATCATCACCCGTGCCGGTGCCGGTTCCAAGGTGGTCTGCCTGGGTAACCTGGCGCAGATCGACACCCCTTACCTGTCGGCCACCAGTTCCGGGCTGACTTACCTGACGGAGCGCTTCAAGGATTTCCCCAACGGCGTGCACATCACCCTGCAAGGGGTACCACGCTCGATCCTGGCTGAGTATGCGGAGAGTCATTTGTAGTAAAGCCGCGTAATCATGGGGGCTTCTTGGGGCCCCCATGTCATGCATCCCACGCAAATCCTTGTAGGAGCGCGCTTGCCCGCGATTGCGACGTGTCAGATGGCAATGGTGTCGCTGACACACCGTGGTCGCGGGCAAGCGCGCTCCTACAGTTCATTGTGTACAATTGGGGCTCCTGTCCAGGAGTGATCCCGTGCTTACCCATCTCGATTCCCAAGGTCGCGCCAACATGGTCGACGTCACCGAAAAAGCCGTGACGTCCCGTGAAGCCGTGGCCGAAGCGCGTGTGCGCATGCTGCCCGAAACCCTGCAAATGATCGTCGCCGGCGGCCACCCGAAAGGGGACGTGTTTGCCGTGGCGCGCATTGCCGGCATTCAGGCCGCCAAGAAAACCAGCGACCTGATTCCGCTGTGCCACCCGTTGATGCTCACCAGCGTCAAGGTCGAACTCAACGCCGAAGGCGCTGACACCGTGCACATCGTCGCCCGCTGCAAGCTGTCAGGGCAGACCGGCGTGGAAATGGAAGCGCTGACGGCCGCCAGTGTCGCGGCGCTGACCATCTATGACATGTGCAAGGCCGTGGATCGTGGCATGGTCATCGAGCACGTTCGCCTGCTGGAGAAACTCGGCGGCAAGAGCGGGCATTTCGTGGCCGATGAAACAGCAGGTGCGTCATGAGTATTCATGTTCAGGTTCAATACTTCGCCCGCTTTCGCGAGACGCTGGGCACTGAAAGCGAGCGACTGGAAGGCAGCTTCGCCACCGTCGACGCGGTGCGTCAGCATCTGCTTGCCCGGGGCGGCGTGTGGGATGTACTGGCCGAGCAAAGCATCATGTGCGCGCGCAATCAGGAACTCTGTTCGCTGAACGAGCCGGTCGAGCAGGGTGACGAAGTGGCGTTCTTCCCGACGGTGACCGGAGGTTGAGCATGGCCATTCGTGTGCAGGCTGCGCCGTTCGATCCGGGGGCCGAGGTCAATGCCATGCACGACGCCAACGTCGGCGTGGGTGCGGTGGTGAGCTTTGTCGGCTACGTGCGTGACTTCAACGACGGGCGTGAAGTGGCGGGGATGTTTCTGGAGCATTACCCCGGCATGACCGAAAAAGCCCTGGGCAAGATCGCCGATGAGGCCCGGCAGCGCTGGCCGCTGCTTAAACTTGAGGTGCTGCATCGCATTGGCGCGCTGGAGCCGGGTGAGCCGATCGTGTTCGTCGGCGTGGCCAGCGCCCATCGCCAGGCGGCGTTCGAGGCGTGCGATTTCGTGATGGATTACCTGAAGACCCGTGCGCCGTTCTGGAAGAAGGAAAACACCTCAGAAGGACCGCGCTGGGTGGAAGGGCGCGAGAGCGATCACAAGGCGGCGGATCGCTGGAAATGATTCACCGCTGAATCCTGTAGGAGCGCGCTTGCCCGCGATGGCGTTGTGTCAGGTACGCAAATGTTGTCTGACACGACGCGGTCGCGGGCAAGCGCGCTCCTACAAGAATGGAATCGGTTACTCTGCCGCTGGCTGCGCCCTTTGCTTACGCACCACCGCCCTGAGCAATTCGGTCGGTGGCATTTCGCAGCTGATCTTGCGGCCCAGTTTCTCTTCGATGGCCGGCAACTGATACGAGTCATCCTCGCCCGCAAAGCTGATCGACACACCCTCGGCGCCTGCACGGCCGGTACGGCCGATGCGGTGCACGTAGTCGTCCGGCACTTCCGGCAGGGTGAAGTTGATCACGTGGCTGATGCCGTCGATGTGAATCCCGCGGCCCGCCACGTCGGTGGCCACCAGCACGCGAATCTTGCCTTCGCGGAAACCTTCCAGGGTCTTGATGCGCTTGTGCTGCGGCACGTCGCCCGACAGTTGGGCGGCGTTGACGCCATCGCGCACCAGGCGTTCTTCGATGCGGCGCACTTCGTCCTTGCGGTTGGCGAACACCATCACCCGCTCCCAACCGTTGTCGTTGACCAGGTTGTAGAGCAGTTTGTACTTGTCGGCCGACGCCACGGCATAGATGTGCTGTTCGACGTTTTCGCTGGCGACGTTCTCCGCCTCGATTTCGACGATGGCAGGGTCGGTGGTCCATTGGCGGGCCAGGTTCATCACGTCGTCGGTGAAGGTGGCCGAGAACAGCAGGGTCTGGCGCTCGCCCTTGTGCGGGGTCTGGCGAATGATCGAGCGCACCTGCGGGATGAAACCCATGTCCAGCATGCGGTCGGCTTCGTCCAGCACCATCACTTCGACCATGTCCAGGTGCACTTCGCCGCGCTGGTTGAAGTCCAGCAGACGGCCAGGAGTGGCCACCAGAATGTCGCAGTGGCGGGCTTCGAGCTGCTTGAGCTGTTTGTCGAAGTCCATGCCGCCGACGAACGTCATGACGTTGAGGTTGGTGTATTTGGTCAGAGCGGCGGCGTCCTTGGCGATCTGCACCACCAGCTCGCGGGTCGGCGCGATGATCAGCGCACGGGGTTCGCCCATGTAGCGTTCTTTCGGCGGCGGGGTCTGCGTCAGCTGGGTGATGATCGAGATCAGGAACGCGGCGGTCTTGCCGGTACCGGTCTGTGCGCGCCCGATGGCATCGCGGCCCTTGAGGGTGAAGCCCAGTACGCCGGCCTGGATCGGCGTGCAGTACGGGAAGCCCAGGTCATGGATGGCGTGCATCAATTCCGGAGCGAGGGGGAAATCGTGAAAACGGGTCTTGCCTTCCTGCGGCTCGACCGCGAAATCTTCCAGCTTCCACGGCACCACGACAGGCTTGGGCGCGCGTTCGCGGCGTGGCCTGGCAGCCTTGGGCGGCACGGGAGCGGCCTGGCTGGCAGGGATTTCAGCCGGTTGTGCCACGGGCGTGGCGGTGTGCGGGGCAGTGCTTTCGATCGGACTTTTCGAAGCGGGGAGGGGCGCCGCAGGTGCGAGCTGCTCAGCCTCGCTTTTGCCGAACATCTTTTTAAGTGCTTTGAGCACGGTCATCTCGTCGATTGATTAAGGAATGTACGCCGCGCAGTGTAATGCAAGAACCGGGCGCGGCGTAGTGCCATACCAAAAACGCAGGATAAAAGAAAGGATGAAATCGCCTGATCAGTTCAGGCGACCCTTGAGCCAGACGCCTATATCGGCGATTTCCTGCGGTAACACTTCGTGGCCCATTGGGTACTCGTTCCAGGCCACGGTGACGCCCTTGGCGTTCAATTGCTCGAACGCGGCACGGCCCATGGCGTACTGCACCACGGCATCGTCGGTGCCGTGCAGGCAGTACGCCGGAATCCGTTGCTGGCTGGCCGAGAGGGTCATCTCGTCGCTGAAGGTCGGGGCGTAGGTAGATAGCGCCAGAACGCCGCCCAGCGGGCCTTCCCAGCGCAGGAACGCACTGTGCAATACCACTGCGCCACCCTGGGAGAAGCCTGCCAGGAAGATCCGCGACGGGTCGATGCCGCCGTTGCGCTGCTCTTCGATCAGGCTCAGTACGCGCTGGGCCGAGGCTTCCAGTTGGTCCTTGTCGATGGCACGCGCCGGGCTCATGGCCTTGATGTCGTACCAACTGGGCATCTCGTACCCGCCGTTGACGGTAACAGCACGTGTCGGCGCCTGGGGCAGGACAAAGCGTGTGCTGAGCAGCGTTTGCTGAAGGATCTCGGCCACCGGCATGAAGTCATAGCGGTCAGCGCCCAGGCCGTGCAGCCAGATGACGCAGGCATCGGCGGTGTTTTCCGGCTCGATGATCAGGGGTTCGTGCATGAGTGCTCCATTTATGTGCGATGGCTCTGGGGCGGCGCTTCAAGGCGGGGCGTCGGCGCCGGCTGGCCTATGCAGATATGAAAGAAGATGTCGCAAGGGTACAAGTTTGCCACTTGACCTGTCGCTAATTCGAGTTTGCCACCATGGTGGTACAAGCTTTGCTATGCAATCCCCGGAGTGAAAGCGCTCACCCCTGGCGGTAACACTACTAGGCTATTAAGCATGCAGCCTGATGTGATGCCGGGGCAGCAAGGGATCCATTGTTCAGGATTCCGGCACGATTCGCCATGACCCTTCGGGTTCAGGGACATCATGGGGCTTGAATCCATTGACCGGATCGAATCCGGCGGTGCGGTGATCGAGGAATTCGGCGCCCCGCGGGTTCGGGTCTTGCGTCGCATGACCCAAAAACAAGCCAGCACGGGTCATTAATGCCTCACAAGGGTGCGACGGGGCTCAGGCTCCCACACAACAAAGAGCAAAACTGGAGGTTTGAATGAAGATGTTGAAATCCACCCTGGCTGTAGTGGCCGCCGCAGCAGCACTTGGTGTCAGCAGTTTCGCTCAGGCGGGCGCGACACTGGACGCCATTCAGAAGAAAGGCTTCATTCAGTGCGGTGTGAGCGACGGTCTGCCAGGTTTCTCGGTACCTGACAAAGACGGCACCATCAAAGGTATCGACGCCGACTTCTGCCGCGCCGTAGCCGCTGCTGTGTTCGGCGACGCCAAGAAGGTCAAGTTCAGCCAGCTGAACGCCAAGGAGCGTTTCACTGCGCTGCAATCCGGCGAGATCGACATCCTGTCCCGCAACACCACCTGGACCAGCTCCCGTGATGCGAGCATGGGTCTGGTGTTCCCGGGCTTCGTGACCTACTACGACGGCGTTGGCTTCCTGGCCAACAGCAAGCTGGGCGTGAAGAGTGCCAAGGAGCTGGACGGCGCGACCATCTGTATTCAAGCCGGTACCACCACCGAGCTGAACGTGTCCGACTACTTCCGCGCCAACGGCCTGAAGTACACCCCGATCACCTTCGACACCTCCGACGAAAGCGCCAAGTCGCTGGAATCCGGCCGTTGCGACGTGCTGACCTCCGACAAATCGCAGCTCTACGCACAACGCTCCAAGCTGGCTTCGCCAAAAGACTACATCGTGCTGCCTGAAACCATCTCCAAAGAGCCTCTGGGCCCGGTCGTTCGTCGCGGTGACGAAGAGTGGACCACCATCGTTCGCTGGGTTGGCTACGCGCTGCTGAACACCGAAGAAGCTGGCGTGACGTCGAAAAACGTCGAAGCCGAAGCCAAGTCCACCAAGAACCCGGACGTAGCCCGTCTGCTGGGTGCTGACGGCGACTACGGTCCGCAGCTGAAACTGCCGAAGGACTGGGTCGTGAAGATCGTCGCTCAAGTGGGTAACTACGGCGAAATCTTCGAGAAGAACCTGGGTAAATCCACGGCTCTGGAAATCGACCGCGGTCAGAACGCCCTGTGGAACGCAGGCGGCATTCAGTACGCACCACCAGTACGTTGATTGACCTGTGCCCGGCTGCGTGATCCGCAGCCGGGCACTTCGTTGCATCTATTCCGGGGCACTCCCATGCAAAATCAAATCAGCGCACCCAAGCAGAGGCTATCCCTCAGCGACCCTAAAGTGCGTGCGTGGCTATTTCAGATAATCACGGTTATCGCTGTAGTCGCGATGGGTTGGTATCTGTTCGATAACACCCAGACCAACCTGCAACATCGGGGCATCACCTCAGGTTTCGGTTTCCTTGAAAACAGTGCCGGCTTCGGCATCGCGCAACACCTGATTCCGTTCAAGGAATCGGACACCTACGCGCGGGTTTTCCTCATCGGTTTGCTCAACACGCTGCTGGTCACCTTCATCGGCGTGATCCTCGCGACCCTGCTGGGCTTCATCGTCGGCGTGGCGCGGCTGTCCAACAACTGGATCATTAACAAGCTGGCGACGATCTACGTCGAAGTGTTCCGTAACATTCCGCCGCTGCTGCAGATCCTGTTCTGGTACTTCGCGGTGTTCCTGACGTTGCCGGGGCCTCGTGCGGCCCATGGCTTCTTCGGATCGTTCTTCGTCAGCAGCCGTGGCCTGAACATGCCTGCGGCGATCACTAACCAGGCCACCTGGCCGTTCGTCATCAGCATCCTGCTGGCCATCGTCGCGACGGTGTTCATGGCCAAATGGGCGAACAAGCGTTTCGAAGAAACAGGCGTGCCGTTCCACAAGTTCTGGGCCGGCCTTGGCCTGATGATCGTGATCCCGGCGCTGTGTGCGCTGGTCTTCGGCGCACCGGTGCACTGGGAAGTGCCTGAGCTCAAGGGCTTCAACTTCGTCGGTGGCTGGGTATTGATCCCTGAACTGCTGGCCCTGACCCTGGCCCTGACGGTGTACACCGCAGCGTTCATCGCTGAAATCGTGCGCTCGGGCATCAAGTCGGTCAGCCACGGGCAGACCGAAGCGGCTCGCTCGCTGGGCCTGCGCCCGGGTCCGACCCTGCGCAAGGTCATCATCCCGCAAGCCCTGCGGGTGATCATTCCGCCTCTGACCAGCCAATACCTGAATCTTGCGAAGAACTCTTCGCTGGCGGCCGGTATCGGTTACCCGGAAATGGTTTCGCTGTTCGCCGGTACCGTGCTCAACCAGACCGGTCAGGCCATCGAAGTCATTGCCATCACCATGAGCGTGTACCTGGCGATCAGTATCAGCATTTCCCTGCTGATGAACTGGTACAACAAGCGCATTGCGCTGATCGAGCGGTGAGGAAACGCGCATGACATCCCATATTTTCAAACCCGACATGCCGCCGCCGAGCAAAGTCTTCGGCCCGGTGGCATGGATGCGCCAGAACCTGTTCTCGAACTGGCTCAACACGCTGTTGACCCTGTTCGCGATCTACCTGATCTGGCTCGTCGTTCCACCGCTGCTCAGCTGGGCAATCTTCGACGCCAACTGGGTCGGCACTACCCGCGCCGACTGCACCAAGGCGGGTGCCTGCTGGGTGTTCATCGAACAGCGCTTCGGCCAGTTCATGTACGGCTACTACCCGCAGGAGCTGCGCTGGAGGGTCGATCTGACCGTGTGGCTGGCGATCATTGGCGCAGCGCCACTGTTCATCAAGGCCGTGCCTCGCAAGGCGGTCTACGGCCTGTGTTTCCTGGTGCTGTACCCGATCATTGCCTATGTCCTGCTGCACGGCGGTTTCGGCCTGCAGGAAGTGGCGACCAGCCAGTGGGGCGGCCTGATGCTGACCCTGGTCATCGCCACCGTAGGTATCGCAGGCGCCTTGCCGCTGGGCGTGATCCTGGCACTGGGGCGTCGCTCGGACCTGCCGGCGATCCGCGTGCTGTGCGTGACCTTCATCGAGTTCTGGCGCGGCGTTCCGCTGATTACCGTGCTGTTCATGTCCTCGGTGATGCTGCCGCTGTTCCTGCCTGAAGGCATGAACTTCGACAAACTGCTGCGCGCCCTGATCGGCGTCATCATGTTCCAGTCGGCCTACGTGGCCGAGGTGGTGCGCGGTGGCATGCAGGCTATCCCTAAAGGCCAGTACGAAGCGGCCGCGGCGATGGGCCTGGGCTACTGGCGTCGCATGGGCCTGGTGATCCTGCCGCAAGCCTTGAAAATGGTCATTCCGGGCCTGGTCAACACCGTGATTGCGTTGTTCAAGGACACCAGCCTTGTGATCATCATCGGCCTGTTCGACCTGCTCAACAGCGTCAAGCAAGCCGCCGCCGACCCGACCTGGCTCGGCATGGCAACAGAGGGCTACGTGTTCGCGGCCCTGGTGTTCTGGATCTTCTGTTTCGGCATGTCCCGCTACTCCATGCATCTGGAGCGCAAGTTGGACACAGGCCACAAGCGTTAGGAGTTTATGAGATGAGTGAAGCTATCAAAAAGCCCCTGGGCGCCGAAGGCATGATCCGGATGGAAGGCGTACACAAGTGGTACGGCCAGTTCCACGTGCTTAAAGACATCAACCTGAACGTGCGTCAGGGCGAGCGTATCGTTTTGTGCGGTCCGTCGGGTTCGGGCAAGTCGACCACCATTCGCTGCCTCAACCGTCTGGAAGAACACCAGCAGGGTCGCATCATCGTCGATGGCACCGAGCTGACTTCGGACCTGAAGCAGATCGAAACCATCCGCCGTGAAGTGGGCATGGTGTTCCAGCACTTCAACCTGTTCCCGCACCTTACCATCCTGCAGAACTGCACGCTGGCGCCAATGTGGGTACGCAAGATGCCCAAGAAAAAGGCCGAAGAAATCGCCATGCACTACCTGGAGCGCGTACGCATTCCGGAGCAGGCGCATAAATATCCGGGCCAGCTTTCCGGCGGTCAGCAACAGCGTGTAGCGATTGCTCGTGCCCTGTGCATGAAGCCGAAAATCATGCTGTTCGACGAACCAACCTCCGCCCTTGACCCGGAAATGGTCAAGGAGGTTCTGGACACCATGGTTGGCCTGGCGGAAGAAGGCATGACCATGCTCTGCGTGACCCACGAAATGGGCTTCGCCCGCACCGTGGCCAACCGCGTGATCTTCATGGACAAAGGCGAAATCGTCGAACAGGCCGCGCCGAACGACTTCTTCGATAATCCGCAGAGTGATCGTACGAAGCTGTTCCTCAGTCAGATTCTGCATTGAGTTAACAGCGGTTTTGTCAAAGAACCCGGGCCTTGTGTCCGGGTTTTTTTTTAGGGTTGCTTATTTAAAGAAATTTCCCACGAGGTGTTAGGCCATATCGCGTTGTGAGAAGTGGTCAGAAGTTCTAGCTTGTATTAGCCACCAATGAATGGTGTGAAAAATCATACCCAAGGAGGGTGCTATGAGTACTGGTATTGTTCTACCTGCACTGAATGTTAATGCTGTGGCCCCAGCTTTTTCGATTTCGACGCTTGGCTTCATGCCCCCTAACCCTGCTGTTGCGATGTCTGCAATGCATCCTTTGCGATTGAGGAAATATGCTGAGGGCTATTGGCGTGAAATGATGATAAAACACATGGAGGAGGTCAATCGGCAACTCAAGATCGGCTGGCGGTATTTGCCAACTTTCGAGCTTTTGACGGATATGCTAAAGGTGCCACTCGCAGATAAATTCATGTGTCTAAACCCCCATGCATTGTCGGCAGATGCTGTCCGTGAGGCAATCTCCGGCTGGGGATATAGAAAAACGATTGCGGACGCCCGCGAGTTGTCCGGGGGCGTGCTTACACCGTTCGCCGCTTGGTCTCATTATATGGACGGCAGTGGAGCGGACGTCAAAACGGATCTGAATCGTCTTGGACTGAATTTGTCCGTCACCAAAATCCCCGCACTTGAGAGTGCATTCGCAAATGCGATTGTGGGAAGCTCACCCGTCCACCTTGCCAAAGTGCCCTATAATACGCGACAAGACTCTTGGATAACCTGGACTTGGTTAGGGCATATCACGCTCAAGATCGAGGGTGTAGTACATAAGGGGCATGATGGACGAATTTCGTTTGGCGGTGTAGCACGGGCCTATAATGACACGTATGATTTCAACGCAAGCACTCACAGATCAGAACTGGGAGAAGCAGCTACGGCTGGCGGGCTTTACTTGGGCGGGACGAAAGGGAAGCCATATCAAATCATCATTCAGGGAGAGCTTCCGATATCCATTCAGAGGTAACGACATACGGCGTGTGGTTATTGCTGATACCAACATTCTCTGTGGCCATGAACATGGGTAAGCTAAACAGGATGTATCTGTTTTTTTGCCTGGCATTATTATTGCCATGGATGGGGGTGTTTCACCACGGTTCCAGCGAGCTTCATCGAGACGATGGGCCTGCTGCCTTGATTCTGCTTACCGTGACAACGGTTACCACGTTCATCATGTTTGCATTTTACGGTGTTGTAAGAGGTTTGCTATCCAAGTTTCGAACGAGTCGAACACTGTATTGGAGCGCTACCACGCTTATGTTTTGCGTAGCAGGATTCTGTGTGGGACTTTCGCTTCTTTGGGCGAAGGTCTCACTGGATGGTGAATGGCTGTTCATGCTCGCGGCTGGAGGGTATGCGGTGCTCTCTGTGAGACTAGTACTCGAACTGGTCTCGGTCATCAAATATGGCGTCGTCATACATAAAAATGAGTAGCGAGCTGTAAAGGTTGGGGCTCGATTTGATTAGTTGGCGCCTAGCCAAGAGACCTGGAAGGTGTCTACGGGTTTGACCGATGGATCGCTGATTTCATCGCTGTAGGAGCGCGCTTGCCCGCGACTGCGGTGTGTCAGGCAGTATGTAGGTGTCTGACACACCGCGGTCGCGGGCAAGCGCGCTCCTACAGGGATTGGGTTCGTTTGTACCCAATCCCCGTGAAACTTGTGTTCTTTGCCATTCTCCAACAGGATTACGTCTTTGCGCTCTGCGCAGTTACACATCCTGCCCCCACGAGAATCCCATGACGACCAAGGCGCCTGCGGCGAGCGACACGCTATCCCCTTCCCGAAAACATCATGAAATCGACGAATTGCTGATCGACGCGGAGGCGGATGACGAGCAAGTCCAGCAGCATCGCCCGGTCCTCAAGCGCCCGTGGTTTCTGCTGTTGGGGCTGGTGCTGGTGGCGCTGAACCTGCGTCCGGCGCTGTCGAGCATGGCGCCGTTGCTCAGCGAAGTGTCGAAAAGCCTGGGGCTGTCGGCGGCCAAGGCCGGCTTGCTGACTACCTTGCCCGTATTGTGCCTGGGGCTTTTCGCGCCGCTGGCGCCGATCCTGGCGCGGCGTTTCGGCAGTGAGCGTGTGGTGCTCGGGATTCTGCTGACGCTGACCTGCGGGATCATCCTGCGCAGTTCGCTCGGTGAGGTCGGGCTGTTCGCCGGCAGCATCATGGCCGGTGCGAGCATCGGCATCATCGGCGTGTTGCTGCCCGGAATCGTCAAGCGCGACTTCGCCAAACAGGCTGGCACCATGACCGGCGTGTATACCATGGCGCTGTGCCTGGGCGCGGCGGTGGCGGCGGGGTCGACCGTGCCGTTGAGCCATGTCTTTGGCGATGAGAACGGCGATAGCTGGACGATGGGCCTGGGTTTCTGGATCGTCCCGGCCCTTCTCGCGGCGATCTTCTGGTGGCCGCAGACCCGCCAGAGCCACGGCCAGCATCAGGCGGCGTACCGCGTGCGCGGGCTGTTTCGTGATCGTCTGGCGCGCCAGGTCACTCTCTACATGGGCCTACAGTCGTCGCTGGCCTACATCGTGTTTGGCTGGTTGCCTTCGATCCTGATCGGTCGCGGCCTGACCCCGACCGAAGCCGGCTTGCTGCTGTCGGGCTCGATTTTGCTGCAGCTGGTCAGCTCGCTCACCGCTCCCTGGTTCGCCACCCGTGGCAAGGACCAGCGCGTGGCGATCCTGGCGGTCATGCTGCTGACCCTGGCCGGCCTGTTTGGCTGCCTGTATGCCCCGCTCAATCAGTTGTGGGGCTGGGCCGTGGTGCTGGGGCTGGGGCAGGGCGGTACGTTCAGCCTGGCGCTGACCCTGATCGTGCTGCGCTCCCGTGATTCCCATGTCGCCGCCAACCTGTCGAGCATGGCCCAGGGCGTGGGCTATACGCTGGCGTCTTTGGGGCCGCTTGCGGTGGGGCTGGTGCACGACTGGACGGGCAACTGGAGCTCGGTCGGCTGGATTTTC
Organism: Pseudomonas sp. NPDC090203; assembly: GCF_044746765.1. NCBI lineage: Bacteria > Pseudomonadati > Pseudomonadota > Gammaproteobacteria > Pseudomonadales > Pseudomonadaceae > Pseudomonas > Pseudomonas sp. NPDC090203. The sequence continues at coordinate 282,754 of NZ_JBIVCV010000007.1, read as the reverse complement.
GGCATCATCGGGGTCTTCGCGATTCTGGCCGGCATGGGCGCAGGCCGCGCGCTCTATGTGGACGTTACCAGCGAAAAAATCTGAGTCAGGGTATTTGCCCTGCGAATGTCCATGGTCAAACGGCGCATTGGCGCTTATCGTGCAGGGATCTTCTTCCATGGATGCCCTGCCCATGAGCGACATTGACCAGAGCGAGCACAACAGCGAGCTGATCAACTGCTTCTACGATGCGTTCAATCGCCTCGACGCTGAAGCCATGGCAGCCTGCTACACCGACGATGTGCTGTTCAGCGACCCGGTGTTCGGTGAGCTGCGCGGCCAGGCGGCCGGTGACATGTGGCGCATGCTGACCTCGCGGGCCAGGGACTTTTCCGTTCGTTTCGACAAGGTGCGTGCCGACGAACGCTCCGGCGGCGCCCACTGGGTGGCGACCTACCTGTTCAGCCAGACCGGCCGCACGGTGGTCAACGACATCCAGGCGCGATTCGTTTTCCGCGACGGCAAGATCAGCGAACATCACGACCATTTCGACCTGTGGCGCTGGTCCCGTCAGGCCCTGGGTGCCAAGGGCGCGCTGCTGGGCTGGACGCCCATGGTGCAGAACGCCATCCGTGCCCAGGCGCAGAAGGGCTTGAAGGCGTATCAGGCGGGGCGCTGAGGCTCTGTTAGAATCGCGGCTCCTGCGTTTTCTGCTACCTGTTGCCCATGACCGATCCCGCTGTCGCCCTCGACCTCGCCCCAGAGACTGCCGTGCCCAAACCGTGGTTCGTGTACCTGGTGCGGGCGGCCAACGGCTCGCTGTACTGCGGTATCAGCGACGACCCGCACAAGCGCTTTGCCAAGCATCAGAGCGGCAAGGGCGCGCGCTTCTTTTTCTCAAGCCCCGCCGTGGCGCTGGTCTATGTCGAAGCCTGCCGCGACAAGAGCGAGGCCCTGCGCCAGGAGCGGCTGATCAAGAAATTGCGCAAGAGTGCCAAGGAAACGCTTGTTGCGAGCTTCGTCCTGTAGCGTCTGGGTAAAAGGCTTACGGCTCCGTAGGCTGGCTGACGAGCGCGAGTAGGACAACGTTTAACCGCTTTGTCAGATATTTCGCATGTGAATTACCTGTTTGATTTCGTTCGTATCTGTACTAGTCTGTTTATCAGATTCGATGGACAGGAGCGCGATTCATGACGGCCTTGGCGATCACTCGCGACGACAGCGTTGGCGTTGACACACCCGAAGCCGGACGCGTGGCGCTGACGTTCTTCTTCAACCTCATGGCGCATTGGGGCTGCTCGGTCGATGAGCAACGGACGCTGCTGGGCGCCGTGAGCAACACCACCTTCTACAAATACAGACGCGCGCCTGACATCCGTCTGCCCCACGACACGCTTGAACGTATTTCCTATCTGATGGGTATTCACAAGGCGCTGAGCATCATCTTCAGCAACCAGTTGGAGCGCGCTTACGAGTGGGTCGCCAAACCCAACGCGGCGGCGCCGTTCAACGGGCAGTCTGCCTTGCAATACATGCTGGCCGGGCGGGTGGTGGACATCGCAGACGTGCGTCGATACCTGGATGGAGTGCGCGGCTGATGAAGCAACCGCACACCGTGATACCGGCGTGGGAGGCTGCGTTCAGAATGATCAACAGCGCCTTTCCTCCGATCACGCTGTTCGAGGATGTGCTGAACCCTGCCGACCTCGAAATGGCTTACGCCCTGGAAGCGATGACCAATGATCGTCTGCTGGACCAGTGCGGCTCTCTGCGCAGGGTCGCTGTCGAGGATCGTGTTTCAGGACCGGGATCGACCCCTGTGATGGCGGCGTTCACTCACATTGGCAAGGCGAGCCGCTTTACCGACGGGACTTACGGCATCTATTACGCGGCGAACAGCCAGGCGGCTGCCATCGCAGAAACGCGCTTTCATCAGCAACGCTTCCTGGCAGCCACCAACGAGCCGGACATCGAGCTGACATTGCGAACTTACGTCAATCAGGTCGTCAAGCCAGTCCACGATGTGCGCGCAGATCACCCCGAACTGCATGAGCCTGATCCTGCCCGCTACGGCGTCCCGCAAGCCTTCGCCAAAGCGCTGCGAGATGAGGGATCGTGGGGGCTGCTCTACCGCAGTGTGCGCCTGGAAGGGCATGAGTGTGTCGCGGCGTTTCGACCCCCAGCGGTCTCGGTCCCGGTTCAGGGCAAGCATGTTCGGTATGCCTGGGATGGGAAAAGCCAGACGATCTCCCACGTGTTCGAAATCAGCTTGCTTTAAGCCCCGTACGAAAAACGATGTTTCTACCGTCTCTGAACTTGGCCTGTTCGTCACTTGTGGTGATCAATGGCAACGCTCAACTTAGACCGCTGTCTGAGTACCGTGGCCGGGGAGAGGCATAAGGTCGTCATTCCCGGATTCAATGCATTCGCCCCCGAGGTCGAAACATGAGTGAGTTGATCCTGCATCACTACCCAACGTCGCTGTTCTCCGAGAAGGCGCGCCTGATGCTGGGCTTCAAGGGCCTGTCGTGGCGTTCGGTAATCATCCCGTCAATCATGCCCAAACCCGATGTCACGGCCCTCACCGGTGGCTATCGCAAGACGCCGGTACTGCAAGTAGGCGCGGACATCTATTGCGACACGGCGTTGATTGCCCGCCGTCTTGAGGCCGAGAAAACCTCGCCCACCTTCTACCCCGAAGGCCAGGAGTTCACCTCGGCGAGCCTGGCCAACTGGGCTGATTCGGTGCTGTTCCTGCACGCCGTCAGCCTGGTATTCCAGCCTGCTTCGTTGGCTGTGCGCTTCGCCAAGGTGCCACCGGAAGCGGTGAAGGCGTTCGTCGCAGACCGCGCGACCCTGTTCGATGGTGGCAATGCGACCCGTGTGCCGCTGGAATTGGCCCAGCACCAATGGCCGACGCTGATGAACCGTCTTGAAACCCAGCTGGAGCGCAACGGCGATTTCCTGTTGGGCGTGCCATCCATTGCCGACTTCTCGGTGGCCCACACCCTGTGGTTCCTGAAGCAGACGCCCGTCACCGCGCCGCTGGTGGACGATTACCCGGCCGTACTGGCCTGGTATCAGCGCGTGCTGGGTTTTGGTCATGGCGCGGCCAGCGAACTGAGTTCGGCCGATGCTGTGGAGATCGCGCGCAAGGCTGAGCCTACAGCTTTGCCGGAAGAAGCCTTCGTTGACCCCAACGGCTTCGAGACGGGACAGCAGGTGAGTGTGTCAGCGGTGGACTACGGCGTTGATGCAGTGCAAGGCGAACTGGTATTCACCGGGCGCGAAGAAATCATCCTGCGCCGTGAAGATGAACGCGCGGGCATCGTGCATGTACATTTCCCGCGCTATGGGTTTCAGATAAAGGCCGCTTGAGCGGAGCCTCTGATCAGGTTGTTTCTATTGCGGGACAACCTGGTCACCGGCCACGTAGCTGAACCGCTGGCCGGGCGTAGCGGTGAAATTGAGTCTCAGGATTGGCACGTTGTAGCCGGCTTTGTTCATCTTCTCCTGAAAGTGGCGCGCGGCAGCCAGGCCGCCTGCCTTGTTGACGTCATAAAAGAAGGCGGCGATGTATTTGGGCATTTGCGAGCCGTCGCCGTAGTTCGTCAACAGCAGTTCGTTCCAGACGGTCCTGAACTGCGGGAAATCGTCCCGCGAGGCAATCATGTTGTTCCAGCCATGTTGGCTGTCGACATTCCAGGAACATTGCCGGCTACGCTGGTACCCCACGCTTGTGAAATGGTTGTCCCATTGGGTGGCTGTAAGGATCCCGCGTGGTTCGCAAGAGCCCCATGCATATTGAGAGTTGTCATCTTCAGGGAGCGGCTCCCGCACTTCCTGATTATTCCTGCCCCTGTAACCACAGCCACGATGCCCATTGGCGGTCGAAGTAGCGGCATCATAGGGATAAAGACAGATCCATCCTGATTCCAGCCCAGGCAAGTTGTTGGCAATGGCGTCGATGCGATTGCGGAGAATAAAGCCTGCGGGATGGTAAAGTTGCGTTTGGCTGACATCCTGTCTCATCCACGAGTACGATGTAGCCCCAATGGCGATTGCCGACGGACTGTACATCCAGGGTAGAAAGTTTCCGTCATCCACCGCTCTCGCCAGAACCCCGCTGCAATAGTAGTGACCGCGTGGCTTGTTGGTTCCATATTCACGGCAATCGATAGTGGTCTCGGTGTAATTCTTGAGTACCTCGGCCAGTACGGCAGCGGGTCTTTGCAGTTGTACATATGGTGTCGTTGTTTGTGGTGATGAGCAAGCGACCAGCATCAGCAATAGCGGGGCGAGGTACCGGGCTGCCTTCATGGCGGTTATCTCCATTATTGGGTGCATCTCGCTTCATATAGGAGATGATGCCTCGCTTTGTCAAAGTCCGGATGCTGCCTGTCAGAGAATGAATAGTAGTTGGAGTTTTAGTGGAAGGTCTTGTAACTCGCTGAATGCACCGGCAATTGTCTGCATTAGATCCAGACTCATATAGCGAATCGAAATTAAGTTTATCGCGAAACAATATTGATTCCGATAAGCACACGTTGTGCGCCTGCCGTAAATCGCAACTATCACTATCGCGAAATCGTCTAACGAAGTTCGGTTTGAGGTTAGGCTGAGTTAGATTGCGGCAGTTTATGACGTGCTCAAATCTATTGGCTCGGGATTGCACAAAGGCCTCAGATAAAGATGGCGGCTACGGGCAAGCGCGTTTTTATCCTGCGCTTGAGCTTCACCGCACCCGCCGCGCAGCGCTTCCAGTTCCAGCAAGCCGATCAGGCAGCGGGCCAGTATCCTTGACCGCCAAACAGATCCGCTACTTCAACGCCGCCAGTATCTCTTCCGGAGAAAACCCTCTGATCAACGTGCCGTTCACGTCGATCAGAGGGATTCCGCGACCACCCAGCGCCTCGTACGCCTTCCGGCCTTCCTTGGACTTCTCGATGTCGTACTCGGTGTAGGGAATGCCCTTGCTGTCGAGGAAGCGTCGGGTCTGTTTGCAGTAGCCGCACCAGTCGGTGGCGTACAGGGTGACCTTGGCATTGCTCTGGACCTGCGCCGACACGGTAGGGTCGGGGTGGACGAAGTTTTCGATCTTGCCCCAGTTCTGGTAGACCACGACCACCAGCAGGATCAGCACGAACTTCTTGAGGGTGCGCACGAGCATCGAAGTCAGCGCCTCTTGAGCTGGTCGGTGAGCTGGGTCGGCAGGCCCTTGATGATGAGGGTGCCTTTTTCTTCGTCGTATTCGATCTTGTCGCCCAGCAAATGCGCTTCGAAGCTGATCGACAGGCCTTCGGCGCGCCCGGTGAAGCGGCGGAACTGGTTGAGGGTGCGCTTATCCGCGGGGATTTCCGGCGACAGGCCGTAGTCCTTGTTGCGAATGTGTTCGTAGAAGGCGCGGGGGCGGTCTTCGTCGATCAGGCCGGAGAGTTCTTCCAGCGCGATGGGCTCGCCCATCTTGCTCTGGCTGCTGGCGTAATCGACCAGGGCCTTGGTTTTCTCGCGGGTCGATTCTTCAGGCAGGTCTTCGCTCTCGACGAAGTCGCTGAACGCCTTGAGCAAAGTGCGGGTTTCGCCGGGGCCGTCGACACCTTCCTGGCAGCCAATGAAGTCGCGGAAATATTCCGATACCTTTTTTCCGTTCTTGCCCTTGATGAACGAGATGTACTGCTTGGAGGCCTTGTTGTTCTGCCACTCGGAGATGTTGATCCGCGCGGCCAGGTGCAATTGGCCCAGGTCCAGATGCCGGGACGGGGTGACGTCCAGCGACTCGTTCACTGCCACGCCTTCGCTGTGGTGCAGCAGGGCGATGGCCAGGTACTCGGTCATGCCTTGCTGATAGTGAGCGAACAGCACGTGGCCGCCGACCGACAGGTTCGATTCTTCCATCAGCTTTTGCAGGTGCTCGACGGCCACTCGGCTGAAGGCGGTGAAGTCCTTGCCGTCGTCCAGGTATTCCTTCAGCCAGCCGCTGAACGGGTGCGCGCCCGATTCCGGGTGGAACAGGCCCCAGGCCTTGCCCTGCTTGGCGTTGTAGTTCTCGTTGAGGTCGGCCAGCATGTTCTCGATGGCCTGGGACTCGGCGAGTTCGGAGTCTCGAGCGTGGAGGACTGCGGGCGTACCGTCGGGTTTCTTTTCGATCAGGTGGACAATGCAGTGACGGATCGGCATGGGGCTTCTCGGTGCGTCGAAGAGGGGCAGGGGCCATCGGGCCGCCTTGCGCAAAGACACCCAGTGTAACGCAACTGCGTCGATGGATGATCGCGCCCAGGCTGCGCCGATGGCCCTGCCCCACTGCTTATTGCACCACTGCCTGATCGGCCACTACGTAGGAGAAGCGGTTGGCGGCGGCTGCGGTGAAGTCCAGCCGCAGGATGGGGACGTTGTAGCCGGCCGCATTCATTTTCTTCTGGAAGTTCCTGGCCGCGGCGAGCCCACCGGCTTTCTTGACATCGTAGAAGAAGGCCGAGATGTACTGCGGCATGCTGTTGCCATTGTTGTAGTTGCTGAGCAGCAGTTCATTCCACAGCGTTCTCCGGTTTGGGTAGGTCGAGTGTGCGCTGATCGACGCCCGCCAGCCGACCGGATCTTCGACATTCCATGAGCACTGCTTACTCGTCACCTGGCCCTGCTTGTTGAAGTCGGCGTTCCATTGCGCCGCGGTCTGCACCCCGATCCCTTCGCAGGAGCCGTAAGCGTACTTGGCGTTGTTGTTGCCCTGCAGGTCGGTCAATGCCCGAGGCTTGAGACCACAACCTTTCATGCCATTGCCGGGGCTGGTGGAAGAGTCGAACGGATAGATGCAGATAAAGCCCGTTTCCAGGCCTGGCAGGTTGCGGCTCATGGCGTCCGTGCGGTTGCGCAGAATGAAACCGGCCGGGTGGTAGATCTGCGTGATGCCAGTGTCGCTGCGTAGCCATGCATAGGAGGTCGCGCCGATCTGTACGGCGGTTGGGCTGTAGGACCAGGGTGCAAAGTTGCCGTCGTCCACCGTGCGCACTAATACGCCGCTGCAATAATAGAGGCCGCGCGCCACCGCCGAGCCTGCCTGGGTACAGTTGTTGGCGGTCTTGGTGTAATTCTTGTTCACGTCTGCCAACACTGTCGCAGGCTTTTGCAACTGGGTCTTGGACGGCTCCAGTGGGGGAGGCGAAGGTGGAGGCTTGGGCTTGGCGAGGCCAGGCAAGGGGATGAAGATCTGCGACAGCAGCAGCGGGGCATGGTCGGGCAGCGACTCTTCGGGTAGGCCAGCGATAGCGGGGCTGGTGAAAGCGAAGGTCAGCACCAGCGCCGATGCACCGGCGAGGGGGAGAAACCAGTCCCTGGTCATGATATGAGCTCTCCGGGGTTGGGGGGGACGCCTCTGCATTTAAGGCCCAACGTCGGATCATTGTCTACTGTCACAAATGACAGTGCTCATCTGGGGCGTACAGGCCAGGCGCGTAACGGACACGGGGTGGCGCGAGCCGTTTTGGGCCTGTAATCCGGGACTTTTGCCTATTTTTGAACCATAGCTGCGATAAACCTGACCAAATGGCTAGTCAGGTGCGGATATTTGTCCGTCTCTGTGCTAGTTTTGCCCGGTCTTGCGCACCGAAGCGCGCCAAGCATGCAGTTTGTGGGCGTTCGGCCGAACCAAAGGCCGATTTCAGCATCTACATTTCGCGTCTGTACACACTCTGCAAACCATATGAATTGATAGGGAAGGAACACCACCATGGCTCTGACTAAAGACCAATTGATCGCCGATATCGCAGAAGCTATCGACGCGCCAAAAACCACCGCGCGCAATGCTCTGGACCAATTGGGCCAAATCGTCGCTGACCAACTGGAAAACGGTAGTGAAATCACTCTGCCAGGCATCGGCAAGCTGAAAATCACCGAGCGTCCAGCTCGCACTGGCCGTAACCCATCGACTGGCGCTGCGATCGAAATCGCTGCCAAGAAAGTCGTCAAGTTCGTTCCAGCCAAAGTGCTGACCGACGCAGTCAACAAGTAAGCGAACACGCGACTTGTTGAGAAACCGTGTGGCGGAGTGATCCGGACACGGTTTTTTTGTGCCTGTAGTTTCTGGGTCGCAGGGCTTCTGTGGGAGCGAGCTTGCTCGCGAAGGCGGAAGTCAGGGCGAAGATGTGTATTGACTGTACAGGCCTCTTCGCGAGCAAGCTCGCTCCCACAGAACAGCCATCGGCTAGCGGGTTATCGGTTCCCCCAGCGCTCTGCGCGCCACGCTGCCTGCTGCGCCGGGTCATGAAAGGTCCAGGCGACGAAGCGGCTTTGCTTCTGGCCCTGTGACATCTCCACCACCTGGCTTTCCAATGCCCCGGCTTTCTTCAGTGCGCTCTGGATCAAGGGCAGGTTGGACGCCTTGGACACCAGTGTGCTGAACCACAGCACCTGATGAGGTATCTGCGCACTCTCGCTGATCAGTTGCGTCACGAACCGCGCCTCGCCACCTTCGCACCACAATTCCGCCGCCTGACCGCCGAAATTCAGCACCGGCAGCTTGCGCTTGGGATCGGCCTTGCCCAGCGCCCGCCATTTGCGCTGGCTGCCACGCAGGGCTTCGTCGGCCGAGGCGTGGAAGGGCGGGTTGCACAGGCTGATGTCGAAGCGCTCCTCAGGCTGCAACAGCCCGGCGAGGATGTGCTTGCGGTTGTCTTGCTGGCGCAGGCTGATCGCCTTGCCCAGGTTGTTGGCCTTGACGATGGTGGTGGCCGAGGCGAGGGCGGTCTTGTCGATGTCCGAACCCAGGAAGTGCCAGCCGTAGTCGCTGTGCCCGATCAGCGGGTAGATGCAGTTGGCGCCGGTGCCGATGTCCAGCGCCTTGACGGCGGCGCCACGGGGGATCACGCCGTCGTTGCGCTCAGCCAGCAGGTCGGCGAGAAAGTGCACATGGTCGGCGCGGCCAGGCACCGGTGGGCAGAGGTAGTCGGCCGGGATGTCCCAGTGGGCGATGCCGTAGAACGATTTCAACAAGGCGCGGTTGAATACCCGTACGGCGGCAGGGTTGGCGAAGTCGATGCTTTCCTTGCCATAGGGATTGGTGATCACGAACTGGCCCAGTTCCGGGCAGCCTTTGATGAGCTTGGGGAAGTCGTAGTGGCCCTGATGGCGATTGCGCGGGTGCAGGCTGGCCTTTTCCCGTGGGGCGGCGGGCTTGGCTGCTGTGGCCGGCTTGGGCTTTTTGCGCGGGGGTTTGGGTTTGTCTGGGGTGGTCATGACGAATTCGATTCTCGTGAGAACACAAAACCCTGTAGGAGCGCGCTTGCCCGCGACGGCTTCGAACCAGACACATTGATGTCGGCTGACACACCGCCGTCGCGGGCAAGCGCGCTCCTACAGGGTTTGGGGTCATCAGCCAGCCCCGTGACGGGGCTGGCTGATTCGGTTGTTACAAACTGGCGATCCGCGCGTGCTGCTCGGCCAGCTTGCCCAGTGCCTGTTCGGCTTCGGTCAGCTTGGCGCGTTCCTTGGCGATGACGTCAGGCGGTGCCTTGTCGACGAACGCCGCGTTGGACAGCTTGCCGCCCACACGTTGCACTTCGCCTTGCAGGCGCTGGATTTCCTTGTCCAGACGCGCAAGTTCGGCGCCCTTGTCGATCAGGCCGGCCATCGGCACCAGCACTTCCATCTCGCCCACCAGCGCGGTCGCGGACAGCGGCGCTTCGGCGCCTGCAGCCAGCACGGTGAACGATTCGAGCTTGGCCAGCTTTTTCAGCAGGTGCTCGTTTTCGTTCAGGCGACGCTGGTCTTCGGCACTGGCGTTCTTGAGGAACAGTTGCAGCGGCTTGCCCGGGCCGATGTTCATTTCGCCACGAATGTTGCGCACGCCCAGCATCAGGCCCTTGAGCCATTCGATGTCGCCTTCGGCAGCCGCGTCGATGCGCTCCTCGTTGGCCACAGGCCAGGGTTGCAGCATGATGGTCTTGCCTTCGGCACCTGCCAGCGGCGCCAGGCGCTGCCAGATTTCTTCGGTGATGAACGGCATGAACGGATGCGCCAGACGCAGCGCCACTTCCAGTACGCGAACCAGGGTACGGCGGGTGCCGCGCTGACGTTCGATCGGCGCGTTTTCGTCCCACAGCACTGGTTTGGAGAGCTCCAGGTACCAGTCGCAGTACTGGTTCCAGATGAACTCGTACAGCGCTTGGGCGGCGAGGTCGAAACGGAACTGATCCAGCTGGCGGGTCACTTCGGCTTCGGTGCGTTGCAGTTGCGAGATGATCCAGCGATCCGGCAGCGACAGCTCGAAGGCTTCGCCGTTCTGGCCGCAGTCTTCGCCCTTGTCCAGCACGTAGCGCGCAGCGTTCCAGATCTTGTTGCAGAAGTTGCGATAGCCTTCGACGCGGCCCATGTCGAACTTGATGTCGCGACCGGTGGACGCCAGCGAGCAGAAGGTGAAGCGCAGGGCGTCGGTGCCGTAGCTGGCGATGCCGTCGGCGAACTCGGTGCGGGTCTGCTTCTCGATCTTCTTGGCCAGTTGCGGCTGCATCATGCCACTGGTGCGTTTCTGCACCAGGGCTTCGAGCTCGATACCGTCAACGATGTCCAGCGGATCCAGGACGTTGCCCTTGGACTTGGACATCTTCTGGCCCTGACCGTCGCGAACCAGGCCGTGCACATAGACGGTCTTGAACGGGATCTGCGGGGTGCCGTCTTCGTTCTTCACCAAATGCATGGTGAGCATGATCATCCGGGCGACCCAGAAGAAAATGATGTCGAAACCGGTCACCAGCACGTCGGTCGGGTGGAAGGTCTTCAGGAATTCGGTCTGCTCAGGCCAGCCCAGGGTGGAGAAGGTCCACAGGCCGGAACTGAACCAGGTATCCAGGACGTCGTTGTCCTGCTGCAGCGCAACGTCCGGGCCGAGGTTGTGCTTGGCACGCACTTCGGCTTCGTCGCGGCCGACGTAGACCTTGCCCGACTCGTCGTACCAGGCCGGGATGCGGTGGCCCCACCAGAGTTGGCGGCTGATGCACCAGTCCTGGATGTCGCGCATCCAGGAGAAGTACATGTTTTCGTACTGTTTCGGGACGAAGGCGATGCGGCCATCTTCGACGGCAGCGATGGCAGGCTCGGCCAGCGGCTTGGTGGAGACGTACCACTGGTCGGTCAGCCACGGTTCGATGATGGTGCCGGAACGGTCGCCTTTCGGCACTTTCAGGGCGTGGTCGTCGACGCTGACCAACAGGCCCGCGGCGTCGAAGGCTGCGACGATCTGCTTGCGCGCTTCGAAGCGGTCCAGACCTGCGTATTGCGCAGGCAGGGTGCCGTCGATGGATTCGTTCAGCGTGCCGTCGAGGTTGAACACCTGGGCGGCAGGCAGCACATTGGCGTTCTTGTCGAAGATGTTCAGCAACGGCAGGTTGTGGCGCTTGCCGACTTCGTAGTCGTTGAAATCGTGGGCCGGGGTGATCTTCACGCAGCCGGTGCCGAATTCAGGGTCGCAGTAGTCGTCAGCGATGATCGGAATGCGACGGCCTACCAGCGGCAGCTCGACGAACTTGCCGATCAGGGCCTTGTAGCGCTCATCGTTCGGGTTCACGGCAACGGCGGCGTCACCGAGCATGGTTTCCGGACGGGTGGTGGCGACGATCAGGTAGTCCTGGCCTTCAGCGGTTTTCGCGCCGTCTGCCAGCGGGTAGCGCAGGTTCCACAGGCTGCCTTTCTCGTCGTGGTTTTCCACTTCGAGGTCGGAAATGGCCGTGTGCAGCTTGGTGTCCCAGTTGACCAGGCGCTTGCCGCGATAGATCAGGCCGTCTTCGTGCAGGCGCACGAACGCTTCTTTGACAGCCTCGGACAGGCCATCGTCCATGGTGAAGCGCTCACGGCTCCAGTCCACCGACGAGCCCAGGCGGCGGATCTGACGGCTGATGTTGCCACCGGACTGATCCTTCCACTCCCAGACTTTTTCGAGGAATTTCTCGCGACCCAGATCATGACGGTTCTGGCCCTGTGCTTCGAGCTGACGCTCTACCAGCATCTGGGTGGCGATACCGGCGTGGTCGGTGCCCGGCTGCCACAGGGTGTTGCGACCCTGCATGCGGCGGAAACGGATCAGGGCGTCCATGATCGCGTTGTTGAAACCGTGGCCCATGTGCAGGCTGCCGGTGACGTTCGGCGGCGGAATCATGATGGTGTACGAGTCGCCCGCGCCTTGCGGAGCGAAATAATTCTCGGACTCCCAGGTCTGGTACCAGGAAGTTTCGATGGCGTGCGGCTGGTAGGTCTTGTCCATGCGCGGCGGGAACCTGATCTGCTTTGAGTCGGAAAAGCCGGGAAGTATAGCTTTTCACGGCAGCTGCAAGCTACAAGCGAGAAAATTCAGGCGTCTGAGTGGCATGTGTCGGACTTGTAGGAGCGCGCTTGCCCGCGACGGCGGTGTGCCTGCCGATCCATCCGGTACCTGACACACCGCAATCGCGGGCAAGCGCGCTCCTACGGATTGCAGGTTGCCGACGTACGCATGAGCCCCACGATCCGTAGCAGTCCGGCTTGCCGGCGTCGGCAATTTCGAGGGCGCCGTCGCGGGCAAGCGCGCTCCTACAGGTTCAATTGTTGTACTGCGAGAGCAACCGCTCCATCCGTGCGTCGAGGCGGCGTTTGATTTCGTTTTCGATGTGCGGGGCGAAGTCGTCGATCACGTCTTGCATGATCAACTGCGCGGCGGCGCGCAGTTCGCTGTCCAGGTGCAGCAGGTCATCCGGGTTCGGACCGGTCGCTTGCGCAGCAGGCTCTGGCGCGGCCTGAGGCGCAGGCGGGGGGGTGACAGGCTCCGGGGCCGCTGGCGGCTCGGCTACGAGGGTCGGGATGTCTGCGTCATCCGCCGCAATCACCTGGCCGCTGACCACGTCGAACAGCAGCGGGATCTGGCCTTCGCTGTTCAGCGTGTCGGTCAGCAGTGGCGGTTGCATGGATTCGTCGCCGAGCAACTGGCGGATCGACTCGAGGTCGTCCAGCAGGTGGGCGGGATCTTTAAGGGGTTTTGAATTATCCATTGTGTGCTCAAAGACGCTGCAGTCGGTGATCTTGCAGAGGATAGCCCTGTTCGCGGTAGAAGCGGAAACTCTCCCGCGCGGCCAGCCGGATGGACGGCTCCTCCACGACGATCTCGGCGATGCGAGCGAAGCGTTTGAAAAAATCGGGGATACGCAGGTCCAGATTGACCAGCAGATCCTGATGGGTGCCCGGATCGGTGCCGATGCCCAGCGCCACGGGGGCGTCCTGGTCATCTTCGATCGGGCCGTGGGGCACGAAGGTTTCGCCCTTGAAACGCCACAGGCGGGCGTCCAGCTCTTCACGTTGGGCTGCGTCGCTGCAATGCAGGTAGACCCGGTGCCCAAGGCGCCAGGCCTTGTCGGTGAGCTTGCAGGCGAAGTCCATGCGCGCGAGTGGATCGGCGCTGGGCAGGATGTAGAAATCGACTTGGGTCATGATTCTTCCAGAGCATGCGCCAACGCCCCGCAGGGCGTCGGCACATTGTGCAGCGGGGTCAGACGCCGGCGCGGTCGATCAGGTACTGGGTCAGCAGCGGAACCGGACGGCCAGTGGCGCCCTTGTCCTTGCCGCCGCTCAGCCATGCGGTACCGGCGATGTCCAGGTGCGCCCACTCGTAGGCCTTGGTGAAGCGCGACAGGAAGCAGGCCGCCGTGATGGTGCCGCCTTTCGGACCGCCGATGTTGGCGATGTCGGCGAACGGGCTGTCCAGTTGCTCCTGGTATTCGTCGAACAGCGGCAGTTGCCAGGCGCGGTCGTCAGCGCGCTTGCCCGCTTCGAGCACCTGGTTGATCAGCGCGTCGCTGTTGCCCAGCAGGCCCGAAGTATGGCCGCCCAGGGCAACCACGCAGGCGCCGGTCAGGGTCGCGATGTCGATCACCGCCTGTGGCTTGAAGCGTTCGGCGTAGGTCAGGGCGTCGCACAGCACCAGACGACCTTCTGCGTCGGTGTTGAGGATTTCGACGGTCTGGCCGCTCATGGTCTTGACGATGTCGCCCGGGCGAGTCGCGTTGCCGCTCGGCATGTTCTCAGCCGCAGCGATGATGCACACCAGGTTGATCGGCAGTTGCAGTTGCAGCACGGCGTTCAGGGTGCCGAACACGCTGGCGGCGCCGCACATGTCGAATTTCATCTCGTCCATGCCCGCGCCCGGCTTGAGGCTGATGCCGCCGGTGTCGAAGGTGATGCCCTTGCCGACCAGCACGAAAGGCTTGTCGCTCTTCTTGCCGTTCGAGTACTGCATCACGATCAGGCGCGGCGGCTGGGCGCTGCCCTGGCCAACGGCGAGGAAGGAGCCCATGCCCAGTTCTTCGATTTTCTTCTCGTCGAACACTTCGACTTTCAAGCCCTTGGTGGCCTTGCCCAGTGCCTTGGCCTGTTCGCCCAGGTAGGTCGGGTGGCAGATGTTTGGCGGCATGTTGCCCAGATCGCGGGTCACGGCCATGCCGGCAGCGATGGCTTGCGCGTGCTTGGCGGCGCGCTCGACGTCAGCGACGTTGGCCTTGGCGGTCAGCAGGGTGACTTTCTTCAGGGCGCGCGGGTCGGCTTTCTGGCTCTTGTAACGATCGAACACGTATTCGCCATCGGCCAGGGTTTCCACCAGCAGGCGGTTCTTGCCGTAGATGTCGCGGTTCTTGACGCTCAGTTGATCCAGCACGAATGCCGCATCGGTGCCGCCCAGGCTTTTCAGGGTGTTCAGCGCGCCACTGACGATCTTGCGGAACTGACGGTCGCTCAGCTCGGCATCCTTGCCGGTGCCGACCAGCAGCACGCGCTCGGCCTTGAGGTTTGGCAGGCTGTGCAGCAACAGGCTCTGGCCGACCTTGCCGGCCAGGTCGCCGCGCTTGAGCACCGCGCTGATCGCGCCGCCGCTCAGGGTGTCGACGCTTTGTGCAGCTTCGCTCAACGCGCGGCCTTCGCCGACGGCGACCACCAGGGTGGCGGTTTTCAAGGTTTCTGCACTGACGCTCTTAACAACCAATTCCATGTCGGGGTCCCCGAATAAACTGTGGGTTACGCAAAATGAGTTCGCGGCTGGCGCGGCCGGAGATGTCTCGCTTCGCCACGCCAGCGGCATGGCCCGCAGTTTGACCCCGGCCAAGGTGTGATGACAACCCCGCAAAGCGCAGGTCTGGCACGCCAGTGCTACGTCTTGTGTGGCGGGCTTGTCGATACAGTTGCAAGAAGTATCCGGCGCACGCAGTGACAGACACACCCAATCACAGGATAATGCCGCATATTTTTTCGGTGGTTCTCCGTCGCGAGCATCATGGCTGATCCATTTCCTTGTCAGGCTGTCTTAGCCTGACAACCCTGGAGTGTCTGGTTTGATTGTCTTCCGTTACCTGTCCCGAGAAGTGCTGGTTACCTTGAGCGCTGTCAGCGCCGTGCTGCTGGTAATCATCATGAGTGGCCGTTTCATCAAGTACCTGGCCCAGGCTGCGTCCGGTGCGCTCGATCCGGGCGTGCTGTTTCTGATCATGGGCTTTCGTCTGCCGGGCTTCCTGCAACTGATCCTGCCGCTGGGCCTGTTCCTGGGCATCCTGCTGGCCTACGGGCGCCTGTACCTGGAAAGCGAAATGACGGTCCTCGCCGCCACCGGCATGAGCCAGCAGCGCCTGTTGTGGATGACCCTGGCGCCAGCCGCCCTGGTTTCGCTTCTGGTCGCCTGGCTGAGCTTCAGCCTGGCCCCGCAAGGCGCGACCCAGTTCCAGCTGCTGATCAACAAGCAGGATGCGATGACCGAGTTCGACACCCTGGTGCCGGGCCGTTTCCAGCTGCTGCGCGACGGCAGCCGCGTGACCTACACCGAAACCATGACCGACGACCGGATCAACCTGGGCGGCGTGTTCATCTCCGAGAAGAAGCTCGACGAGAAGAAGGACCACGGCATCACCGTGCTGGTGGGCGAGAAGGGGCGCCAGGAGATCAAGCCTGACGGCAACCGCTACCTGATTCTGGAAAACGGCTATCGCTACGACGGCAACCCCGGTCAGGCCGACTACCGCGTGATCAAGTACGACACCTACGGTGCACTGCTGCCCAAGCCTGAAATCAGCGATGAGATCACCGACCGCGACGCGATCCCGACCAGCGAGCTGCTGAGCGGAGAAGACACCGCCCGCAACAAGGCCGAGCTGCAATGGCGGGTTTCCCTGCCGATCCTGGTGTTCATCGTGACGCTGATGGCGGTGCCGCTAGCCCGCGTCAACCCGCGTCAGGGCCGCTTCCTCAAGTTGCTGCCGGCGATCCTGCTGTACATGGCCTACCTGACGATCCTGATTGCCGCTCGCGGTGCGCTGGAGAAGGGCAAGATCCCGATGGTGCTGGGCTTGTGGTGGGTGCACGCGATATTCCTGTCCATCGGGCTGGGACTTTTGTACTGGGAGCCTCTGCGCCTGAAAATGGCCAGCCGCCGCGCAGCGTCGGAGGTGGCTCATGGTTAAGCTCGATCGCTACATCGGCAAAAGCGTGTTCATGGCGATTCTCGCCGTACTGGGCATCATCCTCGGTCTGGCCTCGCTGTTCGCCTTCATTGACGAGATGGCCGACATCAGCGACACCTACACCTTCTGGGATGCGGGCAGCTTCGTGGTCATGACCGCGCCGCGTCGCCTTTATGACATGCTGCCGATGGCCGCGCTGATCGGCTGTTTGATCGGCCTGGGCACCCTGGCCAGCAGCAGCGAACTGACCATCATGCGCGCCGCTGGCGTGTCGATTGGCCGGATCGTCTGGGCGGTCATGAAGCCGATGCTGGTGCTGATGGTGGCTGGTCTTCTGATCGGTGAGTACGTGGCCCCGGTCACCGAGGCGCAGGCCCAGGCAGCGCGTTCGCTGGCCCAGGGCACTGGCGATGCACAGAGCGCCAAGCGCGGCCTGTGGCACCGTCAGGGCGAGGAGTTCATCCACATCAACACCGTGCAACCCAATGGTTTGCTGTACGGTGTGACGCGCTACCACTTCGATGACCAGCGTCACATGCTGACGTCCAGCTTCGCTAAGCAGGCCAACTTCAAGAAGGACTATTGGGAGCTGAAGGACGTCACCACGACCGTCTTCCATGAAGGCCGTACCGAAGTCGTGACGGCCCCTGAAGAGCGCTGGGATATCGCCCTCAGCCCTCAGTTGCTGAGCACGGTGGTGCTGCCTCCCGAGTCGCTGTCGATGACAGGGCTGTACGGCTACGCGAATTATCTGGCCGACCAGGGCCTGAACAACGGCCGTTACTGGCTGGCGTTCTACACCAAGATCTTGCAACCGCTGGTGACCGTGGCGCTGGTGTTGATGGCGATCTCGTTCATCTTCGGTCCGCTGCGTTCGGTGACACTGGGCCAGCGTGTCTTCACCGGCGTGCTGGTGGGCTTCACCTTCCGCATCGCCCAGGACCTGCTGGGCCCGTCGAGCCTGGTGTTCGGCTTCTCGCCGCTGTTCGCGGTGCTGGTGCCGGCCGGGATCTGTGCGCTGGCGGGGGTGTGGTTGTTGCGTCGGGCGGGTTGATCGCTTCTGCGTAACGGGAAAAGCCGACCTCAGGGTCGGCTTTTTTGTGCCCGGCATTCAGGCCAAACGATGACCTGTAGGAGCGCGCTTGCCCGCGACCGCGGTGATTCAGGCACGCTGATGTCGGATGACACGACGCCTCGCGGGCAAGCGCGCTCCTACAGGGGCCGGCGCTACTTCTTCTGCTTCGGAATACGCACCAACTGGGTTTCGGAATACATGTCGTGCCAGCTGCGCTTTTGCTTGTCGAACAGGCTCCAGAAGAACCCCAGCCCCACGCAGAGCCATGAAGCGATCGCCACCACGAAGCGCAGCAGCGCCTGCCACAGGCTGATCCCGGTGCCATCGGCGTTCTGCACGCGGATGCCCCAGACCTGCATGCCCAACGTCTGCCCGGCGTGGGTCCAGAATTTGGCGAAGAAGGCGAACAGCGCAAAAAACAGCAGGGTGGACAGCAGTGGGTCGCCATCCAGTGCGCCGGACTCGGACATCTGCCGCAACTTCGCCTCGCCGACGAAGCCCATCCAGATCAGTTTGTAGATGAACGTGGTGACCGTCAGCAGCGCCACGCACAGCAGCGCGTCATAGAAAATCGCCGCCAGGCGCCTGCCCAGCCCTGCGGGAGGAAAGTCGCCTTGAGGACGCAACAGGTGTCTGGACATGGGCAGCGCTCGTTCACCGGGATGGGTGCAGTGTACGAAATCGCAGGCATAAAAAAGCCCCTGATGTCGCCATCAGGGGCTTTTTGTGCGTTGGGCGATCAGCCTTCAGCTTGTACTTCGTCAGCCTGCATGCCTTTCTGGCCCTGCACAGCAACGAAGGTCACTTTCTGGCCTTCTTTCAGGCTCTTGAAGCCGTTGCCCTGAATAGCGCGGAAGTGGACGAACAGATCCGGACCGCTCTCTGGAGTGATAAAACCAAAACCTTTCTCGTCGTTAAACCACTTAACGGTACCGCTCTGACGTTGAGACATTTTCTTATTCCTTGGAGCATAAATTAATGACAGCCCCTTTCACACGAAAGAGTACTGGGCTGGTTGCAGGAAGAAGAAACGTAGAGCGGGATGTAGCATTGCTTTTGGCGCTACTGCCCAGGTCACGATCCCAGCGACCTATGCAAACACAGTTGAGAAACTCTACGCTAACTCCCGCAGAAAAAACAAGCCCCGGATAAGCCCGGATTCAGGGGCTCTCGGCCACTTTTTGAAAACTTTAACCACGGCGGGGTGATCGATAGTTTTTACTGTTAAAGCGGGTAATCAAGTGCAGTTTTCTGACAATTTCATTGCTGTTTTGAACGGCGTCACGTTGCAGCACCGCAACAGTCAAATGCACTGTTGCGGTGCCTTGTTTTTTGACGTCAGCCCTCAGCCGCGGAAGTAACGTGGCGAAACAAAAGGCATTTTGCTCACTTTCATCGGGACTTTCTTGCCGCGCACGATGGCCCACAGCGGGGTGTCGAGTGCTGTGAACGCAGCGTCCACATAGCCCATCGCCACGGGTGCGCCCAAGGTCGGCCCGAAGCCGCCGCTGCACACGGTACCCACTGGCTTGTCATCGGCATCAACAATTTGCGCGCCCTCGCGAACGGGCGTGCGCTCTTGCGGCAACAGGCCGACACGCTTGCTGGCTGCACCGCTTTGGTGCTGGGCAAACACTTGCTCGGCGCCCGGGAAGCCACCGGCGCGAGCGCCATCGGCACGGCGCACCTTGGAAATCGCCCACAACAGGCTGGCCTGGATTGGCGTGGTCTCGGTGTTCATGTCGTGGCCGTAAAGGCACAGGCCTGCTTCCAGACGCAGTGAATCGCGAGCGCCAAGGCCGATGGCGGCCACTTCCGGCTCGGCCAGCAGGCGACGGGCGAGGGATTCGGCCTGGTCCGCCGGCACCGAAATTTCATAGCCGTCTTCGCCGGTGTAGCCCGAGCGGCTGATGTAGCAGTCGATGCCGTCAATCGGCATTGAGGTGTACTGCATGAAGGTCATTTTCGCGACCTCAGGGGCCAGGCGAGCCAGCGCGGTCACGGCCTGCGGGCCTTGCAGGGCGAGCAGGGCGCGCTCTTCGAACAGCGGAGTGATCTCGCACTGATTGCCGATGTGCTTGCGCAGGTGAGCCAGGTCCTGCTCCTTGCACGCGGCGTTGACCACCAGCATCAGTTGGTCGTTACCCAGATTGGCGACCATCAGGTCGTCGAGGATGCCGCCGGCTTCATTGGTGAACATGGCGTAACGCTGCATGCCGACGGGCAGGTCGATGATGTCCACCGGGACCAGGGTTTCCAGCACATGGGCGGCATTCGCGCCGCTGAGCAGGATCTGCCCCATGTGCGACACGTCGAACAGGCCGGCCTGTTCGCGGGTGTGCAGGTGTTCTTTCATGACGCCAGCCGGGTACTGCACCGGCATGTCGTAGCCTGCGAATTCGACCATCTTCGCGCCCAGTTCACGGTGCAGGGCGTTGAGCGGGGTTTTCAACAGATCTTGGGACATCGATGACTCCTTGAATGCATGTCCGTGTCGGCAGCCCGGTGGCGCCGAACACGATAAGAGGGGGCTGGGATCAGCACTCGATAATGTTCACGGCCAGCCCGCCACGGGCTGTTTCCTTGTATTTGCTTTTCATGTCGGCGCCGGTCTGGCGCATGGTGCGGATGACTTTGTCCAGCGAGACAAAGTGCTGGCCATCCCCGCGCAAGGCCATGCGCACTGCGTTGATGGCTTTGACCGAGCCCATGGCATTGCGCTCGATGCAGGGCACCTGAACCAGGCCGCCAATGGGGTCGCAGGTCAGGCCCAGGTTGTGTTCCATGCCGATTTCGGCAGCGTTCTCGACCTGTTGCACGTTACCGCCCAGCACTTCGCACAGCGCGCCAGCCGCCATGGAACAGGCCACGCCGACTTCACCCTGGCAGCCGACTTCGGCGCCTGAGATCGAGGCGTTTTCCTTGTAGAGAATGCCAATGGCTGCCGCCGTCAGCAGGAAGCGCACCACGCCGTCTTCGTTGGCGCCGGTGATGAAGCGCATGTAGTAATGCAGCACCGCCGGGATGATTCCCGCCGCGCCGTTGGTGGGCGCTGTGACCACGCGCCCACCGTTGGCGTTTTCCTCGTTAACGGCCAGGGCATACAGATTGACCCAGTCCAGCACCGACAGCGCATCGCGCAGGGCTGCTTCCGGGTTCTTGCACAGCTGACGATGCAGCGCAGCCGCCCGACGCTTGACCTTCAGCCCGCCCGGCAGGATGCCCTCGTTGCGGCAACCGGCTTCGACGCAATCCTGCATGACCTGCCAGATCTTCAACAGGCCTGCGCGGGTTTCCGCTTCCGGTCGCCATGCCCCTTCGTTGGCCAGCATCACCTGGCTGATCGACAACCCGGTGCTTGCGCAGTGGGCCATCAATTCCTTGCCGGTCTTGAACGGGTAGGGCAGCACGGTGCTGTCCTCGACAATACGGTCGGCACCGGCGGCGTCCTCATCCACCACGAATCCGCCGCCGACCGAGTAGTACTCGCGGCTGCGAATCTGTAGGCCAGCGCCATCGAAGGCACGGAAGATCATGCCGTTGGGGTGGTAGGCCAAAGGCTTGCGGATCATCAGCAGGTGCTGCTTTTCGATGAATTCGATGCTGTGCTCGCCCAGCAGATTGATACGCCCGCTGCCACGAATGAGTTGCAGGCGTTCGCTGACGTGCTCGGTATCGACGGTATCCGGGTGCTCGCCTTCCAGGCCCAGCAACACGGCCTTGTCGCTGCCGTGGCCTTTGCCGGTGGCACCGAGGGAGCCATAGAGCTCGACTTTCACAGAGGCGGTCGCGGTCAGGAGGTCGTCACGGCGCAGGCCTTCGACGAAGCGTGCAGCGGCGCGCATCGGGCCCACGGTATGGGAGCTTGAGGGGCCGATGCCGATCTTGAACAGGTCAAACACGCTCAGGGACATGGTCAGGCTCCGGTCATTATTATGGTTTGAGGACGTGCGGTCCGTAGCAGCCCGGCCGGGCGGCGCTCCGCTTGCCGGCGGGAGCGTTGTATCAGTCAGCGAGTGGATGTCTGACACACCGCTCCCGCCGGCAAGCCGTGCTGCTACAGAGGTTTAGCTTATACCTGTCACGCGTCCTGATAGCTTTCGATGGACGGGCAGGCGCATACCAGGTTGCGGTCGCCGAACACGTTGTCCACGCGGCCGACCGGTGGCCAGTATTTGCCTTCGATCAGCGACGCGACCGGGTACACGGCCTGCTCGCGGCTGTACGGATGGCTCCACTCGCCGACCAGCTCCGCTGCGGTGTGCGGGGCGTTTTTCAGCGGGTTGTCGTCCTTGTGCAGGGCGCCGCTTTCGACCGCGCGGATTTCTTCGCGGATCTTGATCATCGCGTCGCAGAAGCGATCCAGTTCTTCCTTGGACTCGCTTTCGGTCGGCTCGATCATCAGCGTACCCGCCACCGGGAACGACATGGTCGGGGCGTGGAAGCCGAAGTCGATCAGGCGCTTGGCGACGTCATCGACGCTGATGCCGCTGGTTTCCTTCAGCGGACGCAGGTCCAGGATGCATTCGTGGGCCACCAGGCCGCTGCTGCCGGTGTACAGCACAGGGTAGTGCTCTTCCAGGCGACGGGAGATGTAGTTGGCGTTGAGGATTGCCAGCTGCGAAGCGCGCTTGAGGCCTTCGCCGCCCATCATGCGGATGTACATCCAGGTGATCGGCAGAATGCTCGCGCTGCCGAACGGCGCCGCGCAGACCGCGCCTTCCTTGCGCTCCATCTTGCCATGGCCCGGCAGGAACGGGGCCAGGTGCGACTTGACGCCAATCGGGCCGACGCCCGGGCCGCCACCGCCGTGAGGGATGCAGAAAGTCTTGTGCAGGTTCAGGTGGGACACGTCGCCACCGAACTTGCCCGGGGCGCACAGGCCGACCATGGCGTTCATGTTGGCGCCGTCGATGTAAACCTGGCCGCCGTTGTCGTGGATGATGCCGCAGATTTCGCGGATGCCTTCCTCGAACACACCGTGGGTCGACGGGTAGGTGATCATCAGCGCGGCGAGGTGTTCGCGGTGCTCGATGGCTTTGGCGCGCAGGTCTTCGATGTCTACGTTGCCGCGGGCGTCGCAAACGGTCACCACCACGCGCATACCGGCCATCTGGGCGGTAGCAGGGTTGGTGCCGTGGGCCGAAGAGGGGATCAGGCAGATGTCGCGGCGTTCATCGCCACGGCTCTGGTGATAGGCACGAATGGCCAGCAGGCCTGCGTACTCGCCCTGGGAGCCGGCGTTCGGTTGCAGGGAGATCGAATCATAGCCGGTGGCCGCGCACAGCATGGCTTCCAGCTCGTCGGTCAGTTGCTGGTAGCCGGCGCTCTGCTCGGCCGGGGCGAACGGGTGCAGGTTGCCGAACTCGGCCCAGGTCACCGGGATCATTTCGCTGGCGGCGTTGAGCTTCATGGTGCACGAGCCCAGCGGGATCATGGTGCGGTCCAGCGCCAGGTCCTTGTCGGCCAGACGGCGCAGGTAGCGCATCAGCTCGGTTTCGGAATGGTAGCGGTTGAACACCGGGTGGCTGAGCACCGGCGACTGACGCTTCAATTCTGCAGGCAGGCGTGCTTCGACGCCTTTTGCCAGGGCGGCGAAGTCAGGCAAGGCCTGGCCATCGGCGGCGAACAGTTTCCACAGCACTTCGATATCGGCTTGCTGGGTGGTTTCGTCCAGCGACAGGCCCAGGCGCTCGGCGTCCACTTCGCGCAGGTTGATCTGCAGGGCGCGTGCCTTGGCGTGCAGGTCTGCGGTTTTTGCGCCGGTGTTCAGGGTGATGCTGTCGAAGAAGAACGCTTGCTCAGGCTTGAGGCCCAGTTGGCTCAAGCCTTCAGCGAAGATCGCGGTCAGGTGATGCACGCGGTTGGCGATGCGGGTCAGGCCGACCGGGCCGTGGTAGACGGCGTACATGCTGGCGATGTTGGCGAGCAGAACTTGTGCGGTGCAGATGTTGCTGGTGGCCTTCTCGCGGCGAATGTGTTGCTCGCGGGTCTGCATGGCCAGACGCAGGGCGGTCTTGCCGAAACGGTCGATGGACACGCCCACCAGACGGCCTGGCATGTCGCGCTTGTAAGCGTCTTTGGTAGAGAAATAGGCGGCGTGCGGACCACCGAAGCCCAGCGGAACACCGAAGCGTTGCGCGCTGCCGATGGCCACGTCAGCGCCGAACTCGCCCGGCGGCGTCAGCAGGGTCAAGGCCAGCAGGTCGGCGGCCACGGCCACCAGTGCGTTGGCGGCGTGGAAGCGCTCGACCAGTTCGCGGTAGTCGAACACATCACCGTTGCTGGCCGGGTATTGCAGCACGGCGCCGAAGAATTCGCTGACATCGCTCAATTGGCGCTCGTCACCGACCACCACTTCGATGCCCAGGGGTTCTGCGCGGGTGCGCAGCACGTCCAGGGTTTGCGGATGGCAATGGGCCGATGCGAAGAATTTGTGGCTACCCTTGTTCTTGCTCAGGCGCTTGCAGAAGGTCATGGCTTCGGCAGCGGCAGTGGCTTCGTCCAGCAGCGAGGCGTTGGCGATCGGCAGGCCGGTCAGGTCGCTGATCAGGGTCTGGAAGTTAAGCAGCGACTCCAGGCGGCCCTGGGAAATTTCAGGCTGGTACGGGGTGTAGGCGGTGTACCAAGCCGGATTTTCCAGCAGGTTCCGCAGGATCGGCGCCGGGGTGTGGGTGTTGTAGTAACCCTGGCCGATGTAGGTCTTGAACAGCTGGTTCTTGCTGGCGATGGCCTTGATATCGGCCAGTGCGTCGGCTTCGCTTTGCCCGGCGGACAGGCCCAGCACGCTGGTGCCCTTGATCGATTCAGGGATGACACTGACGCTCAGGGCTTCCAGCGAGTCGAAACCCAGGGTGGCGAGCATAGCGCTTTCGTCGTCGGCACGCGGACCGATGTGACGGGCGATGAACTCGTTGGCGGTGCTCAGTTCGATACGGTCAGTCATGTCGCGCTCCTCAGGCTTCGGCGTTGGCTTTGATCAGACGGTCGTAGGCGTCCTGATCCAGCAGTTGGCCGACAGCGGCGGCGTCGGACGGGATGAAGCGGAAGAACCAGCCTTCGCCCAGCGGGTCTTCGTTGACCAGTTCAGGGTTGGCGTCCAGCGCCGGATTGACCTCGACCACTTCGCCGGTCAGGGGCATGTACACACCGCTGGCAGCCTTGACCGATTCGACGGTGGCGGCTTCGGCGCCTTTGTCGTAGGACGCCAGTTCAGGCAGTTGCACGAATACCACGTCACCCAATGCATTCTGCGCGAATGCGGTGATCCCGACTGTGACGCTGCCGTCTGCTTCGGCACGCAGCCACTCGTGATCTTCGGTAAAACGCAACTCGGTCATCTGGTCACCCTCAATAGAAAAGCCATCGCTCGTCGTCGGCGCGAGCGTTATGCAGGAGACATAGCAAGTTTGCGGCCAACCTGGTTCGAGGCCTTTAAATCAAGGGTTTTGGCGGGATTTGGGATGATTCATAAGTACAGTGCTGTAGCGAAATCGCTACAGTTTTGCGGGGGCGAAAAATTGTTGTGGGATCAAAGCCTTGTCGGCTGGGGATAAGTTGACGGTGGAATGAAATCGATACGGTGTTTCGATTTCGTTCCGGCCTATGGTGGTCGTAGGAGCGCGCTTGCCCGCGACGGCGTTGTGTCATCCGGCACAAATGTGGCTGAACCGCCGCAATCGCGGGCAAGCGCGCTCCTACAGCGGACGGTGACATCACGCCATTCGTGCAACGGACGGTGACCTCAGGCCGTTCGTGCAACGGATGGTAGCCACTCAGGCCTTCCCGGAAATCCCATACTTGCGCAGCCGATGGGCGATGGCGGTGTGGGAGGTTTGCAGGCGGGCGGCCAGTTGGCGGGTCGAGGGGTAGTGGCTGTAGAGCTTGGCCAGCAGCGACTTCTCGAAATCTTCGACCGCCGCTTCCAGGCTTTCGACTTCGCCGTCATTGCCCTGGGCGACGGAGGTGCCTGCGATGTCCAGGTCGCCGATCTCCACCAGCGAGCTCTCACAGACGGCTGCCGCCCGAAAAATCACATTCTGCAACTGCCGCACATTGCCCGGCCAACGGTTGCCCAGCAGCGCAGGGTAGGTGCCTGGGGCAAGGCGGCAGACCGGGCGCTGGATCTGGGTGCAGGCCTGCTCCATGAAGAATCGAGCCAGCAGCAGAATGTCCTGCCCGCGTTCGCGCAACGGCGGAACGTCCAGATTCAGCACGTTCAGGCGATAGAAAAGGTCTTCGCGGAAGGTGCCTTCGGCGACCATCTTTTCCAGATCGCGGTGGGTCGCGCTGAGAATGCGCACGTTGACCTGCACTTCCTTGTCACCGCCGACGCGACGGAAACTGCCATCGTTGAGAAAACGCAGCAGCTTGGCTTGCAGGTAAGGCGACATCTCGCCGATTTCATCGAGAAACACCGTGCCCTGGTTGGCCAGCTCCATCAGTCCGGGCTTGCCGCCGCGCTGGGCTCCGGTAAAGGCGCCGGGGGCGTAGCCGAACAGCTCGCTTTCGGCGAGGTTCTCCGGCAATGCCGCACAGTTGAGCGCCAGAAATGGCGCGCTGTGGCGAGCACTGACGGCGTGACAGGCGCGGGCCACGAGTTCCTTGCCGGTGCCGGTTTCACCTTGAATCAGCAGCGGCGCATCGAGGGCCGCCACCCGTTGCGCGCGGGCCTTGAGGGTGCGAATCGGCGCGGAATCGCCGAGCAGTGCGTCAAAGCCTTCTGCATGATCGTGATGCAGGGCCGACAGGCGCTCGCCGATGCGGCTGGGCAGATACAGGGTCAGCAAGGCGCCGGCGTCGGTGATGGGCGTGGCGTCGAGCAGCAGCGTTTCGCCGTTGAGCGTCACCTCACGCATGGGCAGGCGAAAGCCGTTTTCCAGCAGCGCGGTTTGCAGGCCAGGTTCGTTGAAAAGCTCGGCGAGAGACTCGCCCGCAGGTTCGCGACCATACAGTGCTACCAGGGCAGGGTTGGCCAGCAGCACATGCCCTGCGCTGTCCAGCGCCAGTACGGGGTCGGTCATGGCGGCGAGCAGGGCGTCCAGTTGCAGGTGGCGACGCTGGCCGGGGAGGATGTCCACGACCTTGATCGCCTCAACGCCACGTACCCGAAACAGCCGGTCCTTGAGTTCTTCGAGCAGATCGTGGCTCAAGGTCGGGGCGTCGATGTAGACGTTGGGCGGCACCATCTCCACCGCGTCGAGATTCAGATTGCGCGCGCCGAGAATCGCCAGCACTTCCTGGGTGATGCCGACGCGGTCGATGAACGTGACGTGGATGCGCATGGGGTGCGGTGCAGTTCGGGCCTGAGAAGCGTCGGATTATGCCAGTAAACCGCAGCACACCTGTAGGAGCGCGCTTGCCCGCGACCGCCGTGTGTCAGCCCAAATCAACGTACCTGACACTCCGCAGTCGCGGGCAAGCGCGCTCCTACACGCGCAGGGTTACTCCAGATGCTCCGGCTTCACCGCGTCGCCCGATTTCATGTCGAGCTTGTCGCGGATGTCTTCGAACATGGCGTCGTAATCGCCGTGCATGTCATGCAGGTCGGCGTTTTTGGGAAGGCCATGTTTCTCGCAGATGCGCGAAGCTTCGCTGGCGAAGTTGTAGGCAAGGTCCTTGGGCAGGTCGAAGGCGTCATTGACTGGCTTGCCATTGATTTCCCCGTCGAGAGTGAAATGCATGCCGGGGCCGGCGTCGGTCTGGCTGACCTCGTAGCGGATGTGCAGGTCATAACCAATTTCATCCGGTTGCAGGGCAGGACGGGTGATGTGCAGATGGCCTGGCTCGAACATGTGACTGCTCCCTCAAGAAACGATGATCGTATGGAGCAGACCGTGCGCCGGGGCCGGGGTTCAGCACCACAGGTCAGGGTTGCCCGGAAGACTCGGTGCAGCGGGCGGTATGCGAACCCGGCTCGGGCCGCGACCAGATCCACAGGTTGACCAGCACCATGCCGGTGACCGCGAAGTAGATCCACCAGTTGTGCTTGAGCACCACCAGCATGACCACCGCACATATCAACATGGTGACAGTGGCGCTGATCTTGGCGCTGCGGGCGATCAGCTTGCCATTGCGCCAGTTGCTCAGCATAGGGCCGAACAGGCGATGGTTTTCCAGCCAGGCGCTCAGGCGCGGCGAGCTTCTGGTGGCGGCCCAGGCGGCCAAGAGGATGAATTCGGTGGTGGGCAGCCCCGGAATGAAGATCGCAATGATGCCGATGGCAAGGCTGACATAGGCCAGGATGCCGAACAGGATGCGGGACAGTTTGCTGCCTGGGGGAGTGTTGGTCATGAGTCTCGGGTACGGCAGGGTAAAGATGTGCTTCAAGGGCTCGCTCCCTCGAAAGGACGCCCAGCTTAACAGTGCCGGGCGCCAAACGCTTCGATTCAGGCCGGTTCCGTCTGGGCAGCCGACGTATAGGCATGGTTCAGCAGCACGTTGAAACGCTCGAACGCGGCTACGGCGCCTTTATCGATCTGGCGTTCCTGCTCTTCGCTGAAGGGCAGGTCGTCGAGGATCCGGATGAAACGTTTCCAGCCATCGGCACGGCCACCCGTCGGTTCGCCCAGATGGCGGGCACCGAAGGTTTCGCTCAGGTTCAGGGCCACGGCGCGCTTGATGAGAAAGGCTGCGCCCAGCTTCGAGCCCTCGGAGACGAACAGCCAGCCCAGGGCTTCGGCCTGGGAGGGGTTATGCACAGCGCCGGCGACGGGCGACGGGATTGGCGTTTCGAGGTCGTTGAGGTCGGCCTTGGCCTGTTCGGCGCGGCAGCGATCGGGCAGGTCGGCGATCAGTTCGATCAGTTGCGGGTCGGTGTACAGCGCTTTCAGTTCCTGCTGGAACAGGTATTGAGCGGTCAGGAAGCGGGAGTAGCTGGCCAGGGTTTCAAACGGTGCATTGGCCTTGACCGCCTTGTCCAGTTGTTCGTGGGGAGCGTGGGTGATCTGGTTCAGCCGCTGGGAGCGACGAATCGGGTCTTGGGACATGGTGTCTTCCTTGGGGAAAATGAGGCGCTTGTAGACGAGACGAGTGAGGGCGGTTCGTGCGTAAAAAAATCCTGGGCCGCCACGCTGTAGGAGCGCGCTTGCCCGCGATGGCGGCGTGTCAGTCCAAGAGTGGGGACTGGCACACCGCAGTCGCGGGCAAGCACGCTCCTACAGGGGGAAGTGGATGGCGTTAGATATCCCACACCAGGTTGATCGCGAAGTTGCGGCCCGGCTGGGTCAGGCGGTCCAGGTTCGCCGGTTGGGTGAC
Organism: Pseudomonas sp. NPDC090203; assembly: GCF_044746765.1. Lineage (NCBI taxonomy): Bacteria > Pseudomonadati > Pseudomonadota > Gammaproteobacteria > Pseudomonadales > Pseudomonadaceae > Pseudomonas > Pseudomonas sp. NPDC090203. The sequence goes on along the minus strand of NZ_JBIVCV010000007.1, from coordinate 253,993 downwards.
AGCCGCCTCGCCTACGCCGTCGTAGCCGCGCACGTCGTCCCACAGCCAGTACTTCTTGTCGGCCAGGTTGTACAGGCCGCCGCTGACGGTCACATCGTCGGTGACCTTGTAGAAGCCGGTCAGGTCCACCAGCCCGAAGCCCGGGGTCTTGAACTGGGTCGAAGAGCCATCCGGTGCGTGGAAGTTGGAGTCGTCCACGCGGGTCTTGCGCTTGACCAGGGTCCAGCTCAGCAAGCCGCCGTAGTTGTCCTGGTCATAACCCAGGCCGAAGGTGCCGGTCAGCGGGTTGATGCTGTTGATCGGCTGGCCGGTGTCGTCGTTGCGCCCGTGCTGATACGCCACCGAGCCCAGGGTGTAGAGGCCTTGCGGGGCGCCGTAGCTGTCCAGGTTCAGGCGGCCCTTGAGTTCGAGGCCCTTGATGGTGGCGTGCTTGATGTTGTTGGACTGAAACACCGCCGTGTTGGAACTGGCCGGCTGGATGGCGTCTTCGTTGATGAAGTCGCGGTACTTGTTATAGAACACCGCCACATCGAACGAGCCCTCGTCGAAACGGCCGCGCAGGCCGGTTTCAAAGCTCTTGCTCTTCTCCGGCTCCAGGTCCGGGTTCGGCGCGACGACATAGCCGGTATTGATGTTCTCGAAGCGGCCGTACAGTGCCTTGGCGCTTGGGGTACGGAAGCCCTCGGCGTACTGGCCGTACCAGGTGTAGGCGTCGTCGATGGCGTAGGTCACACCGAGTTTGGGCGACAGGCGATGCCACTTCTTCTCGCTGTCGTCGAACTGGCTGGCGCTGGTCAGGCCTACGGCGCGCAGGAATTCCGGAGTGGCGTGTGGATTGAGCGTGGTGTAGTCGTAGCGCGCACCCGGCATGAATGTCCAGTCACCCCACTTGATCTGGTCCTGGGCGAACAGCGCGTAGGTGTTGATGGTCGGGTCCGGGAAGTCGCTGTTTGGCGCCAGGCTGTCGGAGGCGGTCGGGCTGGTCGCACCGATGGTGCGGCAGGTGCCGAGGACCGATGCGCAGGTCGCGGTGCCGCTACGTTCGCCGGTGACTTTCTGCTGCTTGAGGGTGGTGCCATAGGTCAGCAGGTGCTCGGTGTCGGCGATGCTGAAGGCCTTGTCCAGCTGCGCGTCGAAGATCCACTGGCGTTCCTTGTAGGTGGTGTCGCGGGTTCGCCAGACGTCGCGCGTTGGCGCCCCTGTGAACGGATTGCTTGGAACGTACCGCTCCATGGTGTCCTGGTCGGTCTTGGCGATCTGGTAGTTAAGGCTCCACTTGACGTTGTCCACCAGCAGGCTGTCCAGCGCGAAGGTGTTTTCCAGGCCGAAACGCTCGCGGGTGATCACATCGTTGCCTTCACGGCTGCGATACATGCCAGAGCTGACGCCGGAAATGAACGGCCCGCCCACCGCACTTTTCTGGTTGGTGTGGGTGTCGTCCTTGTATTTCTCGTAGGTGAAGGCCAGGCGGTCGTTGTCGTTGTAGTTCCAGCCCAGTTTAGCCAGCACGTTGGTGGCGCGACGGTCTTCAGGGTTGGCGGCGGTGCGGGACAGACCGGTGCCGCCGTGCTCGCCGTAGGATTCGGTCTCACGGCCGTTGCGCTGGCTCAGGTGCAGCAAGGCGTCGAAATCGCCTTCACGGCCCGCCAGGGTTGCGGAGTTCAGCCAGCTGTTGTCGGCCGAGCTGTACCCGGTTTTCAGGCGTGCGCCGACGTCGCTGACGGGCTTGATGATGTCTTCGGGATCGAGGGTGTAGTAGCTGACTGCGCCGCCGATGGCACTGCTGCCGTAGAGCGCCGAGGCCGGGCCGCGCAGGATCTCGACGCGCTTGATGATTTCCGGGTCGACGTAGTTGCGGTGAGTGTTGGCGTAGGGGCCGGAGAAGTAGTTGTCCGGGACTTCGACGCCATCGACCTGGGTCAGGATGCGGTCGCCGTCGATGCCGCGAATGTTGTAGCCGCTGGTGCCTGCACGCTGGCCGGCGCCGCCTACCGAGACGCCGGGCTCATAGCGCACCAGATCGCGAATGGTGTTGACGTTTTTACGATCCAGATCCTCACGGGTCTGCACGGTGACGGTGCTGGGGACCGAGTCCACCGACTGGGCCTGTCGGGTGGCACTGACCGTGACCTGATCCAGGGCCAGTGTGCCGGTGTTGCTGCGTTTTTCCAGCACCACGTTGTTGTTGCCCAGGCTGCGGTAGCTCAGGTTGCTGCCCGCCAGCAGGCGATCAAGCGCCTTTTCGGCAGGCATCGACCCGTTGACACCCGGCGAGGTAACGTTCTGTGCCAGATCCGAGGACATCCCGACCTGCCAGCCCGTCACCTTGCTGAACTCGTTCAACGCCGACACCAGCGGTTGCTGCTTGATCGAGAACTGATAGCTGCCCGCGACACGCGCCGGTTGTTCGGCGGCGAGGGTGGGGGCTGCGTGCAGGCCGGCGGCGAACACGGCGACGGTCAGCAGGGAAAGGGTGAAGTTGCTGGTGCTGCGGGGTGAATCGGATGTCCCGGGGGTGAACGTGGACGGCATCGATAGCGCTCCCTGTCGTGCGGCTCGTTATAAGTGTTAGCAAGTATTTAATAGGAATCACTTGCATTGGCTATGACGAGACGAACGACGAACGGTTATCGCGTAAAAATAATTATTCTCAATTGAGGATGACCAGCGCAGGCAGTTCATGCAGGTGCGCGGAGGTGATCTGCGCCAGGGAGCGGACCACGTCCACCGGGTTGTCCAGGCGGTAGTTTCCGGTCACGGCAACCTTGTCCAGCCGGTCATTGGCGCTGACGATCCAGCCAGGATAATAGCGGCGCAGCTCGGCCAGCACTTCGCTCAGCGGGCAGTTATCGAAAATCAGGCGCCCCTGGACCCAGGCCAGGTCCTTGTTGCGGTCGATCTTTTCACGATGGCCAAATCCGTCGGGCCCGACCCTGAGGCTGTCGCCTGCGCCCAGGCTGACCTGGGAATTGCCCTTGGTCGCCTGCACGTTCACCGCGCCATGTTCGACCTGAATCTGCGCGACCCCGTCCAGATAGCGCACGGCAAAGGCAGTGCTGCTGGCGCTCATGCGCACGGGACCTGCCTCGACCTCAAGGGGCAGGCCCTTGGCCCCCGGCACTTCGAAGAACGCTTCACCCTGATACAGACGGGCGATGCGCTGGTGTTCATCCAGGTCGCTGGAGAACGCAGATCGGGTATTGAGTAGCACCTTCGAACCGTCTGCAAGCTCCAGCCGCTGGCGCTCTCCGGTCACTGTGAGGTGGTCGGCCTTGAGCCTCAGGGGCAGGTCGCTGAAGTTGAACAGGCCCAGAATCAACAGCGCTGCGGTGGCCAGTGGCATCCAGTGGGGGCGCAGGCGCTTGAACATCGAGGGCTTTTTCGGCGCGGCCAGGGTCACTGCGGCGTCGAGCACCGGCTGCGAATTCCACACGGCCTCGGCCCTGGCGAAAGCTTCGCCATGGGCAGGGTCGGCGGCCAGCCATTCATGAAAACGGGCCTGCTGCTGGGCGTCGGCATCTTCCAGTTCGATCAGCCACATCAGGGCTTGATCCATGGCGCTGTCGTTCAGCGCATCGGCTGGTTGACCGGTGCCAGGTGAGTGAGAGTCCGTCAAGGAGCGTCCTCGGTTGCACGGTTTGGGGCGCGATTCTAGCGTCACAGACGCAAGGCTCCGCCGGATTTCTTATGAAGTATGGATCAGGCTGCTCTCATCAGCGTTCGAGCCGGGCAGCAACCCCGACACAGATCGCCATGATCAGCTTGAGTTCCTTTTGTACGGTGCTGGCCGAAACCCCCAGTTGCTCGGCGATCTCCAGGTAGCTGCAACCATTGAGCCGGCTGAGGGTGAAGATTTTCTGCTGGCGGGGCGTGAGCTTCTCAAGGCTCGCGTTCAGGCTCTGCAGCAGGCGGTTGGCGTGGGCGGCGTCTTCCAGCGCGGCATCAGGGGCGACCACGTTGTAGATATCGGCAATGGGCGCGTCATCGACGATGGTGCGGGCATGAATGCGTCGTGCGCGCAGATGATCCAGCGCCAGGTTGCGTGCCGTCTGGAATACGAAGGGTTCGAGGTGATCGATGGGCCGCTCGCCCAGCGCACGGGTCACCCGCAGGTAGGTTTCCTGCAACAGGTCTTCGGCGGTGCTGGGGTTGCGAACCATGCGTTGCAGGGTGCGCAGCAGGATCGTCCGTCTTGCCAGGAAGACGTCGTTGAAGTGTGACTGACTCACGGGGATACCCGACCAGAAATTCAGCGAATGATAATGCTTATCATCTGCCATGCGGGTCAAGGGTAAAAATTGCAAAGAATGTGTAAAAGCAAGGGCTGGTGCACCCCTGTAGGAGCGCGCTTGCCCGCGATAGCGGTGTGTCAGCCAAGGTTGAGTGACTGACACACCGCCGTCGCGGGCAAGCGCGCTCCTACAGTTAACGCATTGCGTCGGAGGGCACTCGGCCCGTCACTCCGCGTTCATCAACGCCAGGCAGTTATCCAGCATGCGGTTGGAGAAGCCCCATTCGTTGTCATACCAGGCCAGGACCTTGAGCAGGCGGCCGCTGACCTTGGTGTGGTTGGCATCGAAGATCGACGAAAGCGGGTTGTGGTTGAAGTCATGGGACACCAGCGGCAGGGTGTTGTAGCCCAGGATCTTCGAGTGCTTGGCGGCTTCTTTCATGATCGCGTTGACCTCGTCGGCCGTCGCGTCACGCTTGAGCTGGATAGTCAGGTCGACCAGCGACACGTTGATGACCGGTACACGCACCGCCATACCGGTCAGCTTGCCCGCCAGTTCCGGCAGCACCAGGCCCACGGCTTCGGCGGCGCCGGTCTTGCTCGGGATCATCGACTGGGTGGCCGAACGGGCGCGGTAGGGGTCGGTGTGGTAGACGTCGATCAGGTTCTGGTCGTTGGTGTAGGCATGCACCGTGGTCATCAGGCCGCTTTCGATGCCCAGCTCGCGGTTGAGCACCTGGGCCACCGGCGCCAGGCAGTTGGTGGTGCACGAGGCGTTGGAGATGATCTGGTGCGACTGGCGCAGCACGTCGTGGTTGACGCCGTACACAACGGTCGCGTCCGCGCCCTTGGCCGGGGCCGAGATGATGACCTTCTTCGCGCCTGCGGTGATGTGGGCGGCAGCCTTGGCGCGGTCGGTGAACAGGCCGGTGCACTCGAACACCACGTCAATCTTCTCGGATTTCCAGGGCAGTTCAGCCGGATTGCGAATGGCGCTGACCGAAATACGGTCACCATTGACTGTCAGGCTTTCCTTGTCGTGCTCGACAGTTGCGTCGAACTGGCCGTGAACGGTGTCGTATTTGAGGAGGTGGGCGTTGATCTCGCTGTCACCCAGATCGTTGATGGCGACGACTTGCAGGTCCTGACGGTAGCCTTGGGTATAGAGTGCACGTAGGACGTTGCGGCCGATGCGGCCAAAGCCATTGATTGCGATGCGGAGAGTCATACACCCGTCCTCTGTAAATTTGTTGTTGGAATTACAAGATTATTCTCATAAAAATAGAAAACAAGCCCTTTTAGTGGCAGTATTTTGGTTTATCTACAAATAGAAACCCGTAAAACGGGCACAACACGCTGATAAATCAGGCCTTTGCTGAAGCGTTTCTCCCAGGTCATGAAAAATTGTCAGATTTTGTGAACGTTTGAGAGGGTGACCACATCCGTTAGCCTGGAGTTCATCACATGCATCCCCGCGTCCTTGAGGTAACTGAGCGGCTGATCGCTCGAAGCCGTGAAACCCGTCAGCGCTATCTGCAACTGATCCGGGGCGCGGCAAGCGACGGGCCGATGCGCGGCAAGCTGCAATGCGCCAACTTCGCCCATGGCGTCGCGGCCTGCGGCAGCGAAGACAAGCACAGCCTGCGGATGATGAACGCCGCCAACGTTGCCATCGTTTCTTCGTACAACGACATGCTCTCGGCGCATCAGCCTTACGAGCATTTTCCGGAACAGATCAAGAAAGCCCTGCGCGAAGTCGGCTCGGTCGGCCAGTTCGCCGGCGGCGTGCCTGCCATGTGCGACGGCGTGACCCAGGGCGAGCCGGGCATGGAACTGAGCATTGCCAGCCGCGAAGTCATCGCGATGGCAACGGCGGTGGCGCTGTCGCACAACATGTTCGATGCAGCGCTGATGCTCGGCATCTGCGACAAGATCGTGCCGGGCCTGCTGATGGGCTCTTTGCGTTTTGGCCACCTGCCGACCATCTTCGTGCCGGGCGGGCCCATGGTGTCGGGCATTTCCAACAAGGAAAAAGCCGACGTGCGCCAGCGCTACGCCGAGGGCAAGGCCACCCGCGAAGAGCTGCTGGACTCGGAGATGAAGTCCTATCACGGGCCGGGCACCTGCACCTTCTACGGCACGGCGAACACCAACCAACTGCTGATGGAAGTCATGGGGCTGCACTTGCCGGGCGCCTCCTTCGTCAATCCTTACACGCCGCTGCGCGATGCCCTGACACACGAAGCCGCGATCCAGGTGACGCGTCTGACCAAACAGAGCGGCGAGTTCATCCCTCTGGGTGAGATTGTGGACGAACGTTCGCTGGTCAACTCGATTGTTGCGCTTCACGCGACGGGTGGTTCCACCAACCACACGCTGCACATGCCGGCCATCGCCCAGTGCGCCGGCATCCAGTTGACCTGGCAGGACATGGCCGATCTGTCCGAAGTGGTGCCGACCCTGAGCCACGTCTACCCCAACGGCAAGGCCGACATCAACCACTTCCAGGCCGCTGGCGGCATGTCGTTCCTGATTCGTGAACTGCTCGATGCGGGCCTGCTTCACGAAGACGTCAACACCGTGGCCGGTCGTGGCCTGCGTCGCTACACCCAGGAGCCGTTCCTGGATAATGGCAAGCTGGTCTGGCGTGATGGCCCGATCGAAAGCCTGGATGAAAACATCCTGCGCCCGGTGGCTCGTCCGTTCTCCCCTGAGGGTGGCTTGCGGGTCATGGAAGGCAACCTGGGGCGTGGCGTGATGAAGGTTTCGGCGGTGGCGCTGGAGCATCAGATCGTCGAGGCGCCTGCCCGGGTTTTCGAAGATCAGCAGGACCTGGCCGATGCGTTCAAGGCCGGGGAGCTTGAGCGCGATTTCGTCGCGGTCATGCGTTTTCAGGGGCCGCGCTCCAACGGCATGCCTGAACTTCACAAAATGACACCCTTTCTCGGCGTGCTGCAGGATCGCGGTTTCAAGGTCGCCCTGATTACCGACGGACGCATGTCCGGGGCCTCCGGAAAGATCCCGGCGGCCATCCACGTCTGCCCTGAAGCGTCCGATGGTGGCCCTTTGGCACTTGTGCGTGATGGGGACCTCATTCGGGTCGATGGCGTGAAAGGAACGTTGCAAGTTCTGGTCGAACCGGCAGAATTGGCCGCCAGAGAACCGGCAATCGGACGTTTGTCCCACAACGTGGGCACCGGCCGTGAACTGTTCGGTTTCATGCGCATGGCCTTCAGCTCGGCAGAGAAGGGCGCCAGCGCCTTTACTTCGAATCTGGAGACGCTCAAGTGACATTGGCGATGGTGGGTGATATCGGCGGCACAAATGCTCGTTTTGCCATCTGGGAAGACGATCAGTTGCATTCGATCCGGGTGTTCCCGACGATCGATTACGCCAGTCCCGAAAAGGCCCTGCTGGTTTACCTGCAGGACCTGGAGCTGCAACCGGGCGATGTCGGCTCGATCTGCCTGGCCGTGGCGGGGCCGGTGACCGGCGATGATTTCCACTTCACCAACAGCCACTGGAAAATCAACCGGCAGGCATTCTGTGCGGCGATGAAGATCGACAACCTGATCATGGTCAACGACTTCACCGCCATGGCGCTGGGCATGACTCGCCTGCGCGACGATGAATACCTCACCGTGCGACACGGCAAGGGCGATCCGAAGGCCGCCCGCGTGGTGATCGGACCGGGCACCGGCCTTGGCGTCGGCACCTTGATCCGCACCGGCGAAAGCCACTGGACGGCCGTGCCGGGCGAGGGCGGGCATGTGGATTTGCCTATCGGCACGTCCCGCGAGGCGTTGTTGTGGACGCGGCTGATGGCCGAACATGAGCATGTCAGCGCGGAAACCATCTTGAGTGGCGCAGGGATGTTGTTGCTGTATCAGGTCAGTTGTGCGCTGGATGACATCGAGCCGGAACTGAAATCCCCGGCGGCCATTACCTCGGCCGCGCTCAAGGGTGATCCGGTGGCCTGCGCGGTGCTGGAGCAGTTCTGTGTGTTCCTGGGCCGTGTGGCGGGCAACAACGTGTTGACCGTCGGCGGGCGGGGCGGTGTGTACATTGCTGGCGGGGTGATTCCGCGTTTCGTCGACTTCTTCATGAACAGCGGTTTCAATGCGGCCCTTGCACAAAAAGGCCTGATGAAGGATTACTTCAAGGATGTGCCGGTGTGGCTGGTGACGGCCGAGTACCCGGGCCTGATGGGTGCGGGTGTGGCGCTGGACCAGGCGCTGGCTCAGGCCTGATGCTTTTGTAGGAGCGCGCTTGCCCGCGACGGCGGTGTGTCAGCCCATGCATATGACATGGACGGATCGCAATCGCGGGCAAGCGCGCTCCTACAGCCGCGGCGATCTTGAGGACGCCCCCGCCGGCAAGCCGTGCTGCTACGGGGTATGAGTGTGTAGCTACAGATCCGATTTACCCATAAAAACAATTTCAGTGCTTACAAGGACGACCAAAGTGAACGCTGTCAGTAAATCGATTCTGGTGGTCGATGACGACCAGGAGATCCGCGAGTTGCTGCAGGCCTACCTGAGCCGCGCAGGTTTTCAGGTACGCACCGTGGGTGACGGTGCCGAGTTTCGTCAGGCGTTCAATGACGAGGCCAGCGACCTGCTGATTCTCGATGTCATGCTGCCCGACGAAGATGGTTTCAGCCTGTGTCGCTGGGTCAGGCAGCACCCGCGCCAGCCCCATGTGCCGATCATCATGCTCACCGCCAGTTCCGACGAAGCCGACCGGGTCATTGGCCTTGAGCTGGGTGCCGACGACTACATGGCCAAACCCTTCAGTCCCCGTGAACTTCAGGCCCGGATCAAGGCCCTGCTGCGCCGTGCCCAGTTCGGCCAGGAACGCACGGCTGGCGAGGTGCTGGTGTTCGACGAGTGGCGTCTGGACATGGTCAGCCACCGGCTGTTCCACAACGATGGCGAGGAAGTGATCCTCTCCGGTGCCGACTTCGCCTTGCTCAAACTGTTTCTCGATAACCCGCAGCAGATCCTCGACCGCGACACCATTGGCAACGCCACCCGTGGGCGTGAGCTGATGCCGCTGGAGCGCATCGTCGACATGGCGGTGAGTCGTCTGCGCCAGCGCCTGCGCGACACCGGCAAGGCGCCGCGGCTGATTCGCACCGTGCGAGGCAGTGGCTATCTGCTGGCGGCCAATGTGCTGCCGCAAGCCGGCAACGGCTACTGACCGGTGATAGTGGTCGAGAAAAAACGCCGTCTGCCGGTACCGCGCTCGCTGCTGGGGCGCATGTTGCTGCTGACCCTGCTGGCGGTGTTGCTGGCCCAGACGCTGTCCAGCCTGATCTGGCTGTCGCAACTGCGCGCCACGCAGATGGAAGGCCTGATCACCAGTGCCCGCAGCCTCGGTTTCTCGATGGCCGCCAGCGTGAGTTACTTCCGTTCGTTGCCGGTGGCGTTTCGCCCGATGGTCCTCGACCAGTTGCGCAGCATGGGCGGCACGCGGTTTTTCGTGTCGCTCAATGACCGGCCCCTGGAAATGCAGGTGCTGGAGCCCACGGTGCGCAAGTCGGCGGTGATCAATGTAGTCGGCCAGGTCCTGCGCCAGAACCTGGGCGCTGATCCCGACATCCTGGTGCGCTTCGTGCGTCCGGAAGACCTGCGCATCTTCAACAGCGGCCTGAAACTCGATGAACTGCCGCGCTCCTGGGCACATTACGCCCTGACGCTGGAGCCGGTGAATCCGCCGGTGCTGGTGACCCAGATCGAGCTGTCGCCGGGGGAATGGCTGTACATCGCTTCGCTGTTGCCCGAGCCCTACACCATGCTCGAAGAGGAAGGCCTGCCGTCGCAGCAGGTCTGGTTCATCGCGCTGACGAGTATTTTCCTGCTGGTGTTCATCGGCCTGCTGGTGCATTGGCAAAGCGGGCCGCTCAAGCGCCTGGCCAATGCGGCGCGCGACCTGTCGCTGGGCGCCGACGTGGAGCCAGTGGTGGAAGGCGGCGGTAGCGAGGTGGTCGAGGTGACTCGCGCTTTCAACACCATGCGTGAACGCATCAGCCGTTACCTGACCGAGCGCGGGCAGTTGTTCAGCGCCATTTCCCACGACTTGCGCACCCCGATCACACGGCTGCGGCTGCGGGTCGAACTGCTGGAAGACGAAGCCATGCAGGTCAAGTTCACCCGCGATCTGGATGAGCTGGAGCTGCTGGTCAAAGGCGCCCTGCAGTGTGTGAAAGACACCGACATCCACGAGAACATCGAGCCGGTGGACCTCAATCACGCGCTGGACTGCCTGATCGAACCGTACCTGGGGCCTAACGGCGATGGCCGTGTCACGCTGCAAGGCACGGCGATGTCGATGTTCTACGGCAAGCCGCTGGCGTTGCGGCGCTGCATGGGCAATCTGATCGACAATGCGATCAAGTACGGCGATAAGGCGCATCTGTTCGTCGAGGACGATGCCGAGGCGTTCATCCTGCATGTGGATGACGAGGGGCCGGGGGTGCCGGAGCAGCGCCTGGAACAGGTCTTCGAGCCGCATTTCCGGCTGGCGGGCAAGCAGCAGCAGGGTTACGGCCTGGGGCTGGGCATCGCACGCAATATCGCCCACAGCCACGGCGGTGAAGTCAGCTTGCAGAACCTGCGCGAGGGCGGGCTGCGGGTGACGCTGTACCTGCCACGCAGCCAGAACTGACATCCATTTATCACCGTAGGAGCGCGCTTGCCCGCGACCGCGTCATGTCAGTCGCCACATCCGGTGCAGACACACCGCGGTCGCGGGCAAGCGCGCTCCTACAACTGCAACAGCGAATGTCACCATCCTGTGACACTCGCGCATCCCTTCGTTACCGTCGGCTCTAGCCCGTTGTTTAGAATCCATGCAGTGCAAGCACCAAGACTTGCTCATGCATAACAACAAGAAAGGTCAAATTGATGAATTCGATTACTCGTCTCGCCGCACTCGTTTCTCTCGCCTCGTTGTTCCCTCTGAGCGCCATGGCCGCTGATTCCAAAGGCACTGTCGAAGTTGTCCACTGGTGGACTTCGGGCGGTGAAAAGGCGGCTGTCGATGTGCTCAAGGCCCAAGTTGAAAAAGACGGATTCACCTGGAAAGACGGCGCTGTAGCTGGCGGCGGCGGTTCGACTGCCATGACCGTTCTGAAAAGCCGTGCCGTGGCCGGTAACCCGCCTGGCGTTGCCCAGATCAAGGGCCCGGACATCCAGGAGTGGGCATCCACTGGCCTGCTCGATACCGACGTGCTCAAGGATGTCTCCAAGGAAGAGAAGTGGGACAGCCTGCTGGACAAGAAAGTCTCCGATACCGTGAAGTACGACGGTGATTACGTGGCCGTGCCGGTGAACATTCACCGTGTGAACTGGCTGTGGATCAACCCGGAAGTCTTCAAGAAAGCCGGCATCGAGAAAGCGCCTACCACCCTCGAAGAATTCTACGCCGCAGGCGACAAGCTCAAGAAAGCCGGCTTCATCCCGCTGGCCCACGGTGGCCAGCCTTGGCAGGACAGCACCGTGTTCGAAGCTGTCGTGCTCTCGGTCATGGGCGCAGACGGTTACAAGAAAGCCCTGGTCGACCTCGACAACGGCGCGCTGACCGGCCCCGAGATGGTCAAGTCCCTGACCGAACTCAAGAAAGTCGCCACCTATATGGACACCGACGGCAAAGGCCAGGACTGGAACCTGGAAGCCGCCAAGGTCATCAACGGCAAGGCCGGCATGCAGATCATGGGTGATTGGGCCAAGTCCGAATGGACCGCCGCCAAGAAAGTCGCCGGCAAGGACTACGAGTGCGTTGCCTTCCCGGGCACCGACAAGGCGTTCACCTACAACATCGACTCCCTGGCCGTGTTCAAGCAGAAGGACAAGGGCACCGCAGCCGGTCAGCAGGACATCGCCAAGGTCGTGCTGGGCGAGAACTTCCAGAAGGTCTTCAGCATCAACAAGGGCTCGATCCCGGTGCGTAACGACATGCTGTCCGACATGGACAAGTATGGTTTCGACTCCTGCGCCCAGACCGCTGCCAAGGACTTCCTGGCAGATGCCAAGACCGGCGGCCTGCAACCGAGCATGGCGCACAACATGGCCACCACACTGGCCGTGCAGGGCGCGTTCTTTGACGTCGTGACCAACTACATCAACGACCCGAAAGCCGATCCGGCCGACGCGGCGAAGAAGCTGGGCGCTGCGATCAAGGCTGCTAAATAACGCGTAGTCCGCAGACTTGTAGGAGCGCGCTTGCCCGCGATTGCGGTGTGTCAGATCAACGATGCGGCACTGACACGACGCCGTCGCGGGCAAGCGCGCTCCTACAACCGGCAGCGCGTTCGTAATCTTCTTTTCCTGTACTGGATTTCACCATGAGTTCTGTTGCTGTGTTCAGCAAAGCCTCGCCGTTCGATGCACTGCAGCGCTGGCTACCCAAACTGGTGCTGGCGCCAAGCATGTTCATCGTATTGGTGGGCTTCTACGGCTATATCCTGTGGACGTTCGTTCTGTCGTTCACCAACTCGACTTTCCTGCCGTCCTACAAGTTCGTGGGCCTGGCGCAATACGCACGGCTGTTCGACAACGACCGCTGGTGGGTGGCAAGCAAGAACCTGGCGGTATTCGGTGGCATGTTCATCGGTATCAGCCTGGTGGTCGGCGTGCTGCTGGCAGTGTTCCTCGATCAGCGCATTCGTCGCGAAGGTTTCATCCGCACCATTTACCTGTACCCGATGGCGCTCTCGATGATCGTCACAGGTACCGCCTGGAAATGGCTGCTCAACCCGGGCATGGGCCTGGACAAGCTGCTGCGTGACTGGGGCTGGGAAGGCTTTCGTCTGGACTGGCTGATCGACCCGGATCGCGTGGTCTACTGCCTGGTGATCGCTGCCGTGTGGCAGGCCTCGGGCTTCATCATGGCGATGTTCCTGGCGGGGCTGCGTGGTGTCGATCAGTCGATCATCCGTGCCGCGCAGATCGATGGCGCAAGCATGCCCAAGATCTACTGGAAAGTGGTGCTGCCAAGCCTGCGTCCGGTGTTCTTCAGTTCGGTGATGATCCTGGCGCACATTGCCATCAAGAGCTTCGACCTGGTGGCCGCGATGACCGCCGGTGGCCCTGGCTACTCGTCCGACCTGCCTGCGATGTTCATGTACTCGTTCACCTTCAGCCGTGGCCAGATGGGCATGGGGTCGGCCAGTGCAATCCTGATGCTCGGTGCGATTCTCGCGATCCTCGTGCCTTACCTGTATTCCGAGCTGAGGACCAAGCGCAATGACTAGTCTCGCTGCCAAACCTTCCATCAGTCTGAGCCGGATCGCGATCTACGTCGTGCTCATCGGCGCGGTGCTGATCTACCTGGTGCCGCTGGTGGTGATGCTGCTCACCAGTTTCAAATCGCCGGAAGACATCGGCACCGGCAACCTGTTGAGCTGGCCGACCGAAATCACGGCCATCGGCTGGGTCAAGGCCTGGGCGACGGTCAAGGGCTACTTCCTGAACTCGATCCTGATCACCGTGCCGGCAGTGCTGATCTCCACCGCCATCGGTGCCCTGAACGGCTACGTGCTGTCGATGTGGCGGTTCCGTGGCTCGCAGATGTTCTTCGGCCTGTTGCTGTTCGGCTGCTTCCTGCCGTTCCAGACCGTGCTGCTGCCGGCCTCGTTCACCCTGGGCAAGATGGGCCTGGCCAGCACCACCACCGGGCTTGTGTTCGTGCACGTAGTCTATGGCCTGGCGTTCACCACGCTGTTCTTCCGCAACTACTACGTGAGCATCCCTGATGCGCTGGTCAAGGCTGCACGCCTGGACGGTGCCGGTTTCTTCACCATTTTCCGGCGGATCATCCTGCCGATGTCGACCCCGATCATCATGGTCTGCCTGATCTGGCAGTTCACCCAGATCTGGAACGACTTCCTGTTCGGCGTGGTGTTCTCCAGCGGTGATTCGCAGCCCATCACGGTGGCGCTGAACAACCTGGTCAACACCAGTACCGGGGTCAAGGAATACAACGTTGATATGGCGGCGGCGATGATCGCGGGTCTGCCGACCCTGCTGGTCTATGTGGTCGCAGGCAAGTATTTCGTGCGCGGGCTGACGGCCGGCGCAGTCAAGGGGTAATCATGGCAACGCTCGAACTTCGCAATGTAAACAAGACTTACGGGGCCGGCCTGCCGGACACCCTGAAGAACATCGAACTGTCGATCAAGGATGGCGAATTCCTGATTCTGGTCGGGCCTTCAGGCTGCGGTAAGTCGACCCTGATGAACTGCATCGCGGGCCTGGAGAACATCACCGGCGGCGCGATCATGATCGGCGATCAGGACGTCAGCGGCATGAGCCCCAAGGATCGTGACATCGCCATGGTGTTCCAGTCCTACGCGCTGTACCCGACCATGAGCGTGCGCGAGAACATCGAGTTTGGCCTCAAGATCCGCAAGATGAGCCAGGCCGACATCGACGCCGAAGTCGCCCGTGTGGCCAAGCTGCTGCAGATCGAACACCTGCTCAATCGCAAGCCGGGCCAGCTTTCCGGTGGCCAGCAACAACGTGTGGCCATGGGCCGCGCACTGGCCCGTCGGCCGAAGATCTACCTGTTCGACGAACCGCTGTCCAACCTCGACGCCAAGCTGCGGGTCGAGATGCGCACCGAAATGAAACTGATGCACCAGCGCCTCAAGACCACCACGGTCTACGTGACCCACGACCAGATCGAAGCGATGACCCTGGGCGACAAAGTGGCGGTCATGAAGGACGGCATCATCCAGCAGTTCGGCACGCCCAAGGAGATCTACAACGATCCGGCGAACCAGTTCGTCGCCAGCTTCATCGGCTCGCCACCCATGAACTTCATTCCGCTGCGCCTGCAACGCAAGGATGGGCGTCTGGTCGCGTTGCTCGACAGCGGCCAGGCGCGCTGCGAACTGCCGATGAGCATGAGCGATGCGGGGCTTGAGGATCGTGAGGTGATTCTGGGCCTTCGCCCTGAACAGATCATGCTAGCGTCCGGTGATTCTTCCGGGATGCCGACCATCCGCGCTGAAGTCCAGGTCACCGAGCCAACGGGGCCTGACACGCTGGTTTTCGTCACGCTCAATGAAAGCAAGGTCTGCTGCCGCCTGGCCCCTGATGTGGCGCCTGCGGTGGGCGAAACCCTGACCCTGCAATTCGATCCGGCCAAGGTGCTGCTGTTTGACGCCAAGACCGGAGAGCGTCTGGGTGCGCTGGGAAAGTCTAGGCCCGAGCAGGGCATGGGCAACGTCACGCGGCTCAACCGCAACTGATTCACGCACGCAGGAGCACTGCGTCAACGAGCACATCTGACGGGGCGGTTTCTGCCGTAAAGACGGCCCGTCAGGCACACGAGGCAAGTGGTTACAACGCTGTTCCAGAGCTAATAACAATAAAACGAGGATTTAAGGGATGAAGAAGGTAAAAGGCAAATCGCTGAACCAGTTCCGGTTGATTGGCGGGCTGTCAGTCCTGGGGGCTTTGACAATGTCGGGATCGGCATTCGCACTCGAGCCTTTCAACGCCAACGAGCACATGACCGGCGATTGGGGCGGTCTGCGCAAAGAGCTGCACGACAAGGGTTATGACTTCAATCTCGAGTACGTTGGCGAGATGGGGGCCAACGTCAAGGGCGGCTACAACCACGACAAGACTGCGCGCTACAGCGACCAGTTCGCCATCGGTACCCAGATCGACCTGGACAAGGCTTTCGGCATCAAGGACGCCGAGTTCAAGCTGACCATCACCGAGCGTAGCGGTAACAACATCTCCAACGATCGCCTGGGCGATCCGCGCATCGGCACGCTGTCTTCCTCGCAGGAAGTCTGGGGCCGTGGGCAGACCTGGCGCCTGACGCAGATGTGGGTCAAGCAGAAGTACTTCGACGGCGCGCTGGACATCAAGCTGGGCCGTATGGGCGAAGGTGAAGACTTCGGCAGCTTCCCTTGCGACTTCCAGAACCTGACGTTCTGCGGCACCCAGGCGGCGAACTACGTCAACACCTGGTACAACTGGCCCGTCAGCCAGTGGGCTGCGCGCGTGAAATACAACATCACGCCGGAATTCTTCGCGCAGGTCGGTGTGTATGAGCAGAACCCGTCGTACCTGGAAACCGGTAACGGCTTCAAGCTCAGCGGCAGCGGCGCCAAGGGCACCCTGGTGCCTGTGGAAGTGGTGTGGTCGCCAAGCATCAACTCGCTGCCAGGCGAATACCGCTTGGGCTGGTACTACAGCAGCCCGAGCGCCGATGACCTGAAAGACGACGTCAACGGTCAGCCTCAGGCTCTCACCGGCGCCGACTTCAAGTCCCACGGCAGCAAGCACGGCTGGTGGTTTGTCGCTCAGCAGCAACTGACCACCATCGGTGGTGATCCGTCGCGCGGCATGAGCGTGTTCTTCAACGCCACTGTGCACGACAAGGCCACCAACTTCGTCGACAACTTCCAGAACGTCGGCCTGGTGTTCAAAGGTCCGTTCGATGCTCGTCCGAAGGATGACATCGGCGTCGGTGTGTCGCGTATCCACGTCAACGACAACGTGCGTGACCGTGCACGTCTGATCAACCAGGTGAACGGCGCGACTGATTTTGACGATCCGAACTTCCTGCCGATCCAGACCACCGAGTACAACTCGGAGATCTACTACGGCGTACACGTCACCGACTGGCTGACCGTGCGTCCGAACGTGCAGTACGTCGTGCACCCAGGTGGTACCGACCACATCGACAACGCACTGGTTGCCGGTATCAAGCTGCAAACCAAGTTCTAAGTGTCATCGGCGGCGTGTACCGCTCCTGCGCGCCGCTTCTCTCTGATGTGCTTCACAAACGATCTAGGGTCGTGTGTGCTTTACGGGCAGCCTGGCTGCCCGTTTTTTTGTGGAATGGCGCGCAGGTTTTCTTGCGCTTTTTTTTGCACTGAGATCCCCCCTTTTACCCTCGTAGCAGCACGGCTTGCCGGCGGGGGCATTCTCAAGATCGCTCCCGCCGGCAAGCCGTGCTGCTACGGGTGTCTCACCGCTAGACAGGAACTCAATGGCCATCTCGGAAACAGGCTCGCTTGAGCATCCTCTTCAACGCTTCTTCACCCAGGCAAGGCCGCAGCCGACCTTTCAGTGGGAGCGGTACCAGCAGCGCGATGTGTTGGTGGTCAATCACCCGCAATGCCACGCGGTGTTCAGCCGCCAGGGCGCGCAACTGCTGCATTTCCAGCCTTCCGGGCAAAAGCCCTGGTTGTGGTGCGCGGCGCAGTGGCCGCAGGTGGGCGCGATTCGTGGCGGTGTGCCGGTGTGCTGGCCGTGGGTGGGGCGGCATCCCGGTGAGAGTGGCTGGCCGTCCAATGGCTGGGGGCGCCTGCTGGACTGGAAGCTGATCGACAGCCAGGAACACCGCGACGGTGTATCGCTGCACTGGCGCCTGACATTATGGGACTGGCAGGCCGACCTGTTCGCGGACTTGGGGCAGGGCATGGATCTGCGTCTGGAGACCCAGCATCAGGACAGCGAGCCCTGCCAGTTCGGCCATGCCTTGCACGCTTACTGGCGCATCAGTGACATCGCCGATGTCGCCCTGCAAGGCCTGGATGGCGCCCTGGGCTACGACGAACTCAGCCGCAGCCCCTGCGAGCAGAAGGGCGAGCTGAAGGTACTGGGCAGTTGCCAGCGGGTGTTCGAGCATTCCGGGGCGTTGCAGTTGCAGGATGATAGCTGGCAGCGGCGCCTGAATATCGATGCCAGCGACAGCGACAGCACGGCAGTCTGGCACCCTGGAGGGCGCCCGCTGCTCGGCGTGGCGGGCAGTGAAGCGGCAGGGTTCGTGCGGGTGGAGGCGGTGTCGGGTATCGACGACTGCCTGAGCCTGGCGCCGGGGCAGCAGGCGCGGGTGAGTTTGCAGGTGAGTTTGGTTTGAGGTCGTTACGTCGATGCCCTTCGGGCCTATCGCGGGCAAGCGCGCTCCTACATTTGTTGCAACGTGCCGCATTCTGACGGACCGAGCACATAGCCTTTAAAGCAGACCGCACAGGTCACGTTTGAAACCAAGGCTATCAACTCGGTCCATCAGGCCATGGCACGTTGCAAAAAATGTAGGAGCGCGCTTGCCCGCGAAACGCCCGAAGGGCATCCATGTAGCAATCCCAAGCCAACCCCCCCCAACCCAACACCCCAACCCTCACTCCAACTCATCCCCCGCCGGATACCGGCTCGCATTCAGGCTTTCCTTGATCTTGCGCAGGTGCGGCTGGAAGTCCACGCCGCGGCGCAGGGTCATGCCGGTGGCCAGCACGTCGAGCACGGTCAACTGAACGATGCGCGAGGTCATCGGCATATAGATGTCGGTGTCTTCGGGCAGTGGAATGTTCAGGCTCAGGGTGCTGGCCTTGGCCAGCGGCGAGTTGGCGGCGGTCAGGCCGAGGACCGAGGCGCCGTTTTCCCGGGCAATGCGCGCCACCTCCACCAGTTCACGGGTGCGGCCGGTGTAGGAAATGATCACGAACAGCTCGCCGGTGTGGGCGACGGACGCCAGCATGCGCTGCATCAATACGTCCGCGTGGGCCGTCACAGCGAGGTTAAAGCGAAAGAACTTGTGCTGCGCATCCACCGCCACGGGCGCTGAAGCCCCGAGGCCGAAGAAGTGGATCTGCCGAGCCTGGATCAGCAAGTCCACGGCCTTGCTGACCAGCGTCGGGTCGAGCACCTGGCAGACGCTGTCCAGAGAGGCGATGGCGCTGGCGAAGATCTTGCGGGTGTAGGCCTCGGGATTGTCGTCGGCCTCCACCGCACGGCTGACATAGGCCGCGCCGCTGGCGAGGCTCTGGGCCAGTTGCAGCTTGAGTTCCGGATAGCCACTGACGTCGAACGAGCGGCAGAAGCGATTGACCGTCGGCTCACTGACCTTGGAGGCCTGGGCCAGGGCGGCAATGCTGAAGCGGGTCGCCTGCTGGGGATTGCTCAGAATCACCTCGGCGACCTTGCGCTCGGCCTTGTTCAATTCCTCGAGACGGCTCTGGATCTGCTCCAGAAGATTGCGTACGCGGTCCATTCAAAATCCTTCTCTGAAGCGGCAAACAGGCGAATCGGCAGGCCATAAGTGTAAAGGTAGCGACATAGGCCTTTAGCCTGTAGCAAAGGTGGCCTATCGTACTGAGGGCCTGTGGCGATCACCACTCTAATGTGCTTTTTGAAGAAATGTTGTGGTTATTACTACATTTGGCCTTGAGTAACGCCTTTAAAAAAGGTATTTGTAGCCTAACTTGATAAAAGAACAAACATTATGCTCTCGATTACGGTAGAACCGTGCACTTTCGCCTTGTTCGGCGCCCTGGGCGACCTGGCAGTGCGCAAGCTGTTTCCTGCGTTGTACCAGCTTGACCGGGCTGGACTGCTGCATGCCGAGACCCGAATTCTTGCCCTGGCCCGCGAAGCGGGCACGCCAGAGGAGCATCTGGCCTACATCGACAAGAACCTGCGCCGTTTTGTCCCCGAGGCTCAGCTTGAGCGCGAGCACGTGGAGCGTTTTCAGGCCCGCCTGAGCTACCTGCACGTGGACTTCCTCAAGGGCGAGGATTACGTGGGCCTGGCCGAAGTGGTGGGCGATGCGCAGACCATGATTGCCTACTTCGCGACGCCCGCCTCGGTGTACGGTGCGATCTGCGAAAACCTGGCGCTGGTAGGCCTGACCGACCGCACCCGTGCGGTGCTGGAAAAACCGATCGGCCATGACCTAGCGTCTTCGCGTCGGGTCAACGATGCGGTAGCCAAATTCCTTCCGGAAAACCGCGTTTACCGGATCGACCACTACCTGGGCAAGGACACGGTGCAGAACCTCATCGCGCTGCGCTTTGCCAACAGCCTGTTCGAAACCCAGTGGAACCAGAACTACATTTCCCACGTCGAGATTACTGTGGCGGAGAAAGTAGGCATCGAGGGCCGTTGGGGCTACTTCGACCAGGCCGGCCAGTTGCGCGACATGGTCCAGAACCACCTGCTGCAGCTGTTGTGCCTGATTGCGATGGACCCGCCGAGCGACCTGTCCGCCGACAGCATCCGCGACGAAAAGGTAAAAGTGCTCAAGGCGCTGGTGCCCTTCACCCCGGAACGCCTGGCCACCCAGGTGGTGCGCGGGCAGTACATTGCCGGTTACAGCGAAGGCAAACCGGTTCCCGGTTATCTGGAGGAGGAAAACTCCAACACCCAGAGCGACACCGAAACGTTCGTTGCCATTCGTGCCGACATCCGTAACTGGCGTTGGGCAGGGGTTCCGTTCTATCTGCGTACCGGCAAGCGCATGCCGCAGAAGCTGTCGCAGATCGTGATCCACTTCAAGGAACCGCCGCACTACATCTTCGCCCCGGAACAACGGATGCAGATCAGCAACCGCCTGATCATCCGCCTGCAGCCTGATGAAGGCATTTCGCTGCAAGTGATGACCAAGGACCAGGGGCTGGACAAAGGCATGCAATTGCGCAGCACCCCTTTGCAACTGAGTTTCTCCGACGCTTACAACAGCTCACGCGTCCCGGACGCCTACGAGCGGTTGTTGTTGGAGGTCATGCGCGGCAATCAGAACCTGTTTGTCCGCAAAGATGAGATCGAGTATGCGTGGCAATGGTGCGACCAGCTGATTGCCGGCTGGAAAAAGGCGGGCGATGCGCCCAAGCCTTACGCCGCTGGCTCCTGGGGGCCGATGAGTTCCATTGCGCTGATTACTCGTGACGGGAGGTCCTGGTATGGCGATATGTGAACTTGAATTTCCGGCTGGCCTGAAAGCCCTGGATTTCGACAACCCCGAACAGCTGGCCAATGCGCTGGCCGATCACGTGGCCGAGCGTCTGACGGCGGCCATTGACAGCAATCCCCATGGCACCGCGACCCTCGTGGTGTCCGGTGGCAAGAGCCCGGTGGCATTCTTCCAGGCGCTGGCGCAGAAGCCGATCAAATGGTCCCGCGTGTGCATTAGCCTGGCTGACGAGCGCTGGGTGCCGACCGAGCACGCCGACAGCAATGCCGGCCTGCTCAAGCGCTTCCTGTTCCAGGGGCCGGCGGCCGAGGCGGGCTTCTTCAGCCTGTACCGCCCGACCACCACGCTGGACGAAGCGGCGGCAGCCACCGACGAAGCGCTCAAAGAGTTGCCGAAGATCGACGTGCTGGTGCTGGGCATGGGCGACGACGGCCACACGGCCTCACTGTTCCCGGATAGCCCAAATCTTGCCGAGGCACTGGATCTGAACGGCACTCGCCGCTGCCTGCCGATGCTGGCACCGAGCACACCGCATCAGCGTCTGACCATGACCCGCGCCCTGTTGGCGACGGCCGCGACGCCGATCCTGTCCGTTTCCGGGCAGGCGAAACTCGAAACACTGCGCACGGCGCTGGCGGGCGATGACCTGGCCCAGATGCCGATCCGTGCGTTCCTCAACCCGGCTTTAGAGATCTACTGGTGCCCATAAGCAAAGGATCAGCCGCCATGGAGAAAACCCAAGTGACACAACCGTTGAATAGCATGGCGAGCAAAGTTGCCCAGATCGACGAACTCTGCGCGAAAGCGAAGATTCTTCCGGTCATCACCATCGCCCGCGAACAGGACGTGCTGCCTCTGGCCGATGCGCTGGCGGCAGGCGGCCTGACCGCGCTGGAAGTCACCCTGCGTTCCGAATTCGGCCTGAAGGCCATCCGCATGCTGCGCGACGCGCGCCCTGAGCTATGCGTAGGGGCCGGTACCGTGCTGGACCGCCACATGCTCAAGGCCTGCGAAGAAGCCGGCTCGCAATTCATCGTGACCCCGGGCAGCACTCAGGAGCTGCTGGAAGCTGGCGCGCAGAGCAAGTTGCCGCTGTTGCCTGGCATCAGCAGCGCGTCGGAAATCATGATCGGTTACGCCCTGGGCTATCGCCGCTTCAAGCTGTTCCCGGCTGAAATCAGCGGCGGTGTCGCTGCGATCAAGGCCCTGGGCGGCCCGTTCCCGGAAGTGCGTTTCTGCCCCACTGGCGGCGTCAGCGCAGCCAACCTGAAAAGCTACATGGCGCTGCCAAACGTGATGTGCGTGGGCGGCACCTGGATGATCGACAACGCCTGGGTCAAGAACGGTGATTGGGGTCGCATCACTGATGCCACTGCAGAAGCCGTGGCGCTGTTCGACTGATCGAATGCCCCTGACACCCGGCGATATTGATCCCGGACAGCTCCCGTTCATGAGCGGGCTGTTCTAATTATCATTCAACGATGGGTTTCAATGCGCTGGGGTGTTGCTACAGAAGTCGTTGTTGCATGGCTATTTAACGGTGCTCTCCGGTCAGGGAGCATCGTTTTTTTTTGGGTTTTTTTAAGGTCAAGGCGAAAGCGATAAATATGTACCGCACGGCCCTTTGGCTGGGCACGTATCTTTATCACTCCTTTGTAGTTCGTTTTTCATGAGCTCTTTAGCGGTGTTCCCTCCCGGGCGCACCGCTTTTTTTTATTCAGGAAATCGAATCAGCGTCTTGGGCGCGTTCGGCCTCAGCGGCTCGCGAGGGCGGGTTCGCAGCGGGTCGAGCAGGGCGGACAAACCGTTGTGGTCAATCTCCTGCATCAGTGCCAACAGGCTGCCCAGCTCTCCCGTCGGAAACCCCTTGCGGGCAAACCAGTTCAGGTAATCCCCCGGCAGATCGGCCAGCAACCGCCCCTTGTACTTGCCATAGGGCATTTCACGGGTCACCAGGAGTTTGAGTTTTTCGGGATTCATGACGTCGCCGTTGGTCTTTTCGAGTGAACTGGCAAGATACGTGCATTCTGCATGCAGGCCAACAGGCCGATCATGCAGAAAGCGCGGCCACGTGATTTGATTAATGTGTTAACTATATGATTTTAAAGGATTTAATTAAGTTTGAAAGTCTGGCATGGCCGCTGCAACAGTCTACTCATCGAGTGAACTGACTCTTCGATCAACCTGCCAGAAAGGAAACTCAAAATGACGGACATCAACAAAGAAGCGGTCTCCCTGCTCAATGACCTGATCGAGACCAGCAAAGACGGCGAAAAAGGTTTCCACACCAGCGCCGAAGATATCAAGAACCCAGAAATCAAAGCTTATTTCCTTTCTCGTTCATCCGAGTGTGCAACTGCAGTGCGTGAACTTCAGGCTGAAGTCCGTGCACTGGGCGGCGATCCAGAAAATTCCTCTACCGCCGCGGGCACTGTGCACCGTCTCTGGGTGGAGCTGAAGGCTGCCGTGACCGGCAAGAGCGATGAAGCCGTACTCAATGAAGTTGAGCGTGGTGAAGACCATGCCTTGAAGGCTTATCGCGATGCCCAGCAGAAAGCCGTCGAGAAAGCGCTGCCTACTAATGTGGTCAGCCTGATTCAGCGTCAGCTGGCCGGCGTGCAAGCCAACCACGACAAAGTAAAAGCGCTGCGTGACTCGGTTCGCAGAGCGAGCTGATCAACGCCGGTAGCTGGCACTCAGGTGCTAGCCGCTCGTTGAATGAAAAGCGTCAGCCTGGCTGGCGCTTTTTTATGCTCCCGGATCAAGTCGGAGACAGATCAGGTGCTGCTGGCAGCGCGACACGATTGCGACCCAGGCGCTTGGCCACATAGAGCGCTTTGTCTGCATCGGCCAGCAGCATGGCCAGCGTGGCGTGCGCATTGGGCGTGCGAGTCGCGACACCGATACTCACGGTAGTCGGCTGGGTATCTTCGCCGTGAGGCGCAAGTGCCTCGATGGCGCTGCGGATCTTTTCGGCTATCTGTGCCGCGCCTTCAAGGGGCGTCTGCGGCAACACCACCATGAATTCCTCCCCGCCATAGCGTGCGGCCAGGTCGCCGGGGCGTCGCGTGGTGACGGACAGCGTGCGGGCAACGTCACGCAATGCGTCGTCGCCGCCATGATGGCCATGGCGATCGTTGAACGCCTTGAAGTGGTCCACATCGATCATCAAGAGCGATAAGGGCTGGCCGTTGCGCAGGCTGCGCGACCACTCGTGCGCCAGTGCCTGATCCAGCTGGCGGCGGTTGGCAAGCCCAGTCAACCCGTCGGTGGAGGCGAGCTTGGCGAGTTCCCGTTCGGCCCGACGGCGCAGGCGCAACTGCCTGCCCAGCAGCGACGACAGCCAGAGTATTCCCAGGCACAACAGGCTCGTGGCGCCCGCGACCAGCAGCGCATTGCGCTTCCACACGGCATACACCTCATCCCGGGACTGGGCCACCACCACAATCAGCGGCAAGTCCCCGACGCGGGAGAAGGTATATAGCCTGCGTTCATTGTCGAAATCGGAAACGGCGCTGAAACTGCCGTTGATTTCCTTGAGGATTCGCTGGAAGTTGGGTTGCTGGCTGAAGTCCCGGCCGATGAACTTCGCATTCGCACCCTCGGGCTGACGGGCGAGCAAGATGCCTTCGGCGTTGATGAGGTTGATGGTGCCGCTGCGTCCCACATCCAGGCCGCGAAACAGGTGATTGAAGTAGGAGAGGCGCATCGAGGCGCTGGCGACGCCGACGAACTGGCCGTCAGGGGAGGGGATGCGCCGGCTGAAACTGATGCACCAGTCCTTGAAGCCCCAGCGGGATTTGAACGGCCCATCCACCTTCAATCCCAGGGACGCATTGCTTCGATGAAACTGAAAACTCGCCCGGTCGGAAAAGTTGTCTGGCCGAGGGTCCACCGAGGTGGAGTCGGCGACGATCGCGCCATTCTCATCAAGCATGACCAGGTCGCCCTTGTAAGGCGCGGCAGTGGAACGATCAAACAACACCTGACGCCGCAACGCAGGAGAGATCGCCATCACCTCCGGCTGCTGCCATGCGTCGATCATGCCCTTGAGCGAGATGTCATAGAGATCGGCGTTGCGCTGCACGTCCGCATCAATCAGTTGCACCACATTGTTGGCTGAGCGCACTGCGGTTTCGGTCGCATTGCCATACTCGCGCAGCAAGAGCGAGGCGACGATGGCCAGGATCGCCAGCACGGCAAGCAGGCTGCCGGACATCAGCATTTTTTCCGACCGGGACCAGGACCTCGGCGGCGATATGGCAACGGAAAATGTCATCGAACAGCTCTGTTGAAGGTGAACCACTGATGTCCTGCCGGCTGGCTGCATCCAAGGTGCGTCCAGGCCAGCCCATGTTTTCAGGAATTGATGACGTTCGGGTCATCATGCTCGAGCATTAAGGAGACGTCGGCGGCTTGGATCAAGTCAGAAAATTCCGCGAAATTTGAGAGGCAAGTCCGTTAGGCACTGCGGATGAGAGGTGTTTGGCGGTATTTTTCGAGGGCCGATATTCCTGAGGCAGAATCGGAAAAATCCTTCAGTACCTGTGGATATATTCCATTGAGGTTATACTCGGATTTGTCCACAGTTCTTGAATGACCTGGGATATTGAATACACAGATGAATTTGGCGATTGGTGGGCAAGGCTCACTGTCGGTGAGCAGGAGTCGGTGAGCGCCAGCGTGCAGTTGCTTGGGCAGTTCGGGCCGGCGTTAGGATTTCCCCATAGCAGCGGTATCAAAGGGGCGCGACACGGCAATCTCCGGGAGCTGCGGGTGCAGTATGCCGGGAGACCATTTCGTGTTCTTTATGCCTTCGATCCTCGGCGTTGCGCATTGCTGCTGATTGGTGGTGACAAAACGGGTCAGGACCGCTGGTACGAGATTCACGTGCCACTGGCAGACCGTCTGTACGACGAACACATCGAAACACTGCGCCGAGAGGGCTTGAACGATGGCTAGAAAATTTTCCGACCTGCAGGCCGCCATGTCGCCTGAGTCTCGGGCGCGTTCCGAGCACATCTATCAAGGGTTGCTCAGCGAAATGCCCTTGCATGAGCTGCGACGCGCAAGAGAACTGAGCCAGGCGACGCTCGCGAAGACGTTGCATGTGAATCAGGCGGCCATCTCGAAGATGGAGCGTCGTACCGATATGTACATCAGTACGTTGCGCGACTATATCCGGGCTATGGGGGGAGAGTTGGAAATCGTCGCGACCTTTCCGGAGGGGCAAATCAAGATCGAGAACTTTGCCAACTGACTTGGCGCCTCAATCACTCCCCCTCATCAAACCTGTTGTTGATCAACTCGATCAGCCCTTCCAGCGCTGCTTGTTCGTCGTCGCCTTCGGTCAGCAGGTGAATCTCGGTGCCTTTGCCTGCGGCGAGCATCATCACGGCCATGATGCTTTTTCCGTCGACCATGCTTTCCGGGGTGCGGCCGACGCGGATCTGGCAGGGGAATTTTCCGGCCACGCCCACGAACTTGGCGGCCGCGCGGGCGTGCAGGCCCAGCTTGTTGATGATGGTGATCTGATGAGCGGGCATCGCGTTGGGGATCCTTTCAGCTTAGGTCGCGGTGGCGGACCTGAACATTCTTGAGCGATTGTTGCAGGGCCTGACCCAGGCGTTCGGTCAGGTAGACGGAGCGGTGATGCCCGCCGGTGCAGCCAATGGCAATGGTGACGTAGGCGCGGTTGCTGGCGGCGAAGCGCGGCAACCACTTGTTGAGGTACGAGGAAATGTCCTGGAACATCTCTTCGACATCCGGCTGTGCGGCCAGGTACTCGGCCACCGGCAGGTCGAGGCCGGACTGCTCGCGCAACTCCGGCTTCCAGTAGGGGTTGGGCAGGCAGCGCACATCGAAGACCAGGTCGGCATCCACGGGCATGCCGCGCTTGAAGCCGAACGACTCGATCAGGAAGGCGGTGCCGGGCTCGGGTTTGTTCAGGAGGCGCAGCTTGAGGGTGTCGCGCAACTGGTAGAGATTCAGGTGCGTGGTGTCGATGGTCAGGTCGGCCAGGTCGATGATCGGCCCCAGCAGCGTCTTTTCGTCACGAATGGCCTCGGCCAGCGAGCGTGTTGCGTTGCTCAGCGGATGGCGGCGGCGGGTTTCGGAGAAGCGCTTGAGCAGTGTCGACTCTTCGGCATCCAGGAACAGGACGTCGCAGCGGATGTGGCGGCCGCGGACCTCTTCGAGCATTCGCGGAAAACGGGTCAGGTGACTGGGCAGGTTACGGGCGTCGATGGAGACGGCCAGTAGCGGTTCTGCCAGTTCCGTGTTGATCAGCGCCCGCTCGGCAAGCTCTGGGAGCAGGCCGGCCGGCAGGTTGTCGACGCAGTAGAAGCCACTGTCTTCGAGAACATCGAGGGCCGTGCTCTTGCCGGAGCCGGAGCGACCGCTGACGATGATCATGCGCATGTTCAGTGACCGTTCTGTACGCGAAGCACGACGTTGTACAGCTCTTCGCTGCTCTTGGCCTCGCGCAGGCTTGCGCGGACGTCGGCACGGTCGAGCATGCTGGCGATCTGGCGAAGCAGTTCGAGGTGGGCATCGGTCGCTGCTTCAGGGACGAGCAGCACGAACAGCAGGTCAACCGGAGCGCCGTCGATGGCGTCGAAGTCGACAGGTCGTTGCAGGTGCAGCACGGCACTCACCGGTGCCTGGCAGCCCTTGAATCGGCAGTGGGGGATGGCGATCCCGTTGCCAAAACCGGTAGACCCCAGTTTTTCACGGGCGAGTAGGCTTTCGTAGACGTCTTGCCAGTCGAACTCGGGAACTTCTTCGCCGATGCGTCGGGCAATCTCTTCGAGTACTGCTTTCTTGCTGCCGCCTGGCACGTTCACGAATGAACGGCCAGGGGTCAGGATATTTTCAAGTCGGATCATGGAGGGGGAGCGTCAGCGAGCGGCCGCACCTTTGAGGATGCTTTGCTGCTTTTCCTTATGTTTGAGCAGTTGTCTGTCCAGCTTGTCAGTGAGCAGGTCGATTGCCGCGTACATGTCATCATGCTCCGCATTGGCTACGACCTCTCCACCGTGGATATGCAGGGTGGCCTCGATCTTCTGTTTGAGTTTCTCGACGGCCATCGTCACCTGCACGTTGGTAATCTTGTCAAAGTGCCCTTCGAGCTTTTTCAGCTTCAGCTCGATGTACTCGCGCAGGGGCTTGGTCACTTCCAGTTGGTGTCCACTGATGTTGACTTGCATACAGCTTCTCCTTCGTTGCCAGTGCATTAAGAGGCAGGCTGAGTACCTGCCACTGGAACGCTGTGGCTCGTGACCTCTAGGTTCTAGTAAGAAAAGTCTTGAGACCCGGTCATGCTGCGCTGAAAACAGCCTTGCCTTACCTACGTCTTAAAACATTTCGTACAGAGCCTGCCTTTACATCAGTCGCTTGCGCTCGCTCGAAGGGGCTATCCCTAAGGATTCGCGATACTTGGCGACTGTGCGACGGGCCACTTGGATGCCTTGTGCCTCCAGTAAACCAGCGATCTTGCTGTCACTCAACGGCTTTTTCTGATTTTCCGCGGCAACCAGTTTCTTGATGATCGCGCGAATGGCCGTGGACGAGCATTCACCGCCCTCGGAGGTGCTCACGTGGCTGGAGAAGAAGTACTTCAGTTCGTAAATGCCGCGAGGCGTGTGCATGAACTTTTGCGTGGTGACCCGCGAGATCGTCGATTCGTGCATGCCCACCGCCTCGGCGATGTCGTGCAGGACCAACGGCTTCATCGCCTCGTCGCCGTACTCCAGGAAGCCGCGCTGGTGCTCGACGATCTGGGTCGCGACTTTCATCAGGGTTTCATTGCGGCTTTGCAGGCTCTTGATGAACCAGCGCGCTTCCTGCAACTGGTTGCGCATGAAGGTGTTGTCGGCGCTGGTGTCGGCACGACGCACGAAACCTGCGTACTGCGGGTTCACTCGCAGGCGCGGCACGGCTTCCTGGTTCAGCTCCACCAGCCAGCGCTCGTTGTCCTTGCGCACGATCACGTCGGGCACCACGTACTCGGCTTCGCTGGATTCGATCTGCGAGCCAGGACGCGGGTTGAGGCTCTGGACCAGTTCGATGACCTGGCGCAGGTCATCTTCCTTGAGCTTCATGCGGCGCATCAGTTGCGAGTAGTCGCGGCTGCCCAGCAAGTCGATGTAGTCACTGACCAGGCGCTGGGCTTCGGCCAGCCACGGGGTTTTGGCAGGCAACTGGCGCAATTGCAGCAGCAGGCATTCGCTCAGGGTGCGGGCGCCGATGCCGGCGGGCTCGAACTGTTGAATGCGGTGCAGGACGGCTTCGATTTCGTCCAGCTCGATGTCCAGTTCCGGGTCGAACGCGTCGAGCAGCTCTTCCAGGGACTCGTCCAGGTAGCCCTGGTTGTTGATGCAGTCGATCAGCGTGACGGCGATCAGGCGGTCAGTGTCGGACATCGGCGCCAGGTTCAGTTGCCACAGCAGATGGCTTTGCAGGCTTTCGCCGACCGAGGTGCGGGTGGTGAAGTCCCACTCGTCATCGTCGTTGCTGGGCAGGCTGCTGGCGCTGGTCTGGTAGATGTCTTCCCAGGCGGTGTCGACCGGCAGTTCGTTGGGGATGCGCTCGCTCTCGCTCCACTCGCCGTCTTCGAGATTGTCGACGGTGGGGGCGGATTCCTGGTAGGTCGGTTCCTGAACGTCGGCGTTGGGCTTGTTTTCGATGTTGTCGGCCATCGGGTCGGCATTATCGAAGTCGTCGCCTTCTTCCTGGCGTTCCAGCATGGGGTTGGACTCCAGTGCCTCCTGGATTTCCTGTTGGAGATCCAGCGTGGACAATTGGAGCAAGCGGATGGCCTGTTGCAGCTGCGGTGTCATCGTCAGCTGCTGGCCCATTCTCAAGACTAGCGAAGGTTTCATGGCAGGGGCTTAACACCTTATTCGCCGGCGCATCCGCGCCATCCACTACTGGGCGCCGGGGCGCCAAATTAAGCAAATTATATGCCTGAAACCGAAGTGTTTGCCTAGGGTGTGGCGACAATTAATCCGGGGTTGGCGATGAGGCGCATGCAGCGGTCGCCGGCCAACCCCTTGTCAGCCCCCTGTTTACAGGCGGAACTCGTGGCCGAGATACACTTCCTTGACCAACTGGTTGGCCAGGATGGTTTCAGCGTCACCTTCTGCAATCAGCTGCCCGTCGTTGACGATGTAGGCGGTTTCGCAGATGTCGAGGGTTTCGCGCACGTTGTGGTCGGTGATCAGAACGCCGATACCCTTCGCCTTGAGATGGTAGATGATCTGCTTGATATCGCCCACGGAGATCGGGTCGACACCGGCGAATGGCTCGTCGAGCAGGATGAACTTCGGTGCGGTGGCCAGTGCGCGGGCGATTTCGACACGACGACGCTCACCACCGGACAGGCTCATGCCCAGGTTGTCGCGGATATGCGTGATGTGGAATTCCTGCAGCAGGCTTTCCAGTTCCTTGCGACGTCCTGCACGATCCAGTTCCTTGCGGGTTTCCAGGATCGCCATGATGTTGTCCGACACCGACAGCTTGCGGAAGATCGAGGCTTCCTGCGGCAGGTAGCCGATGCCGGCACGGGCACGCCCGTGCATCGGCTGGTGGCTGACGTCCTGTTCGTCGATCAGCACGCGGCCCTGGTCGGCCTGCACCAGGCCGACGATCATGTAGAAGCAGGTGGTCTTGCCCGCACCGTTGGGGCCGAGCAGGCCAACGATCTGGCCGCTGTCGATGGACAGGCTGACGTCACGTACCACCTGGCGGCTTTTGTAGGCCTTGGCCAGGTGTTGGGCTTTCAGCGTCGCCATTACTGCGCCTTCTGCTGGTCGGTTTTCTTTTTCGGCTGGATCACCATGTCGACGCGAGGACGCGCTTCGGTGACCTTGCTGCCGGTGGCGCGGCCAGCGCTGGCCAGCTTGCGCACGGTGTCATAGACGATCTTCTCGCCCTGGGTCACGTTGTTGTCCTTGTCGATGACCTTGGCCTTGTCGATCAGCACGATGCGGTTTTGCGGCGCATGGTACTGGATCGTCACGCCCCAGCCCTGAACGGGTTTGGGGTCGCCAGCGGTCTGCAACTGCTCGAAGTAGGCCAGGTTGCCCACCGAGGTCACGACGTCGATGTCACCTTGCGGGGTGCGGGTCATGGTCACCTTGTTGCCGGTGACCTTCATCGAGCCCTGAGTAATGATCACATTACCGGTGTAGGTGGCGATGCCTTGCTTGTCATCGAGCTGGGCGTCGTCGGCCTGAATGCGGATAGGCTGATCCTGATCGTTCGGCAGAGCCCAGGCGCTCACGCTTCCCAGTGCTGCGCCCAGGCCGAGCAAAATAGGGAGGGTTTTAAGGAGCCTCATACTGTCCTCTTGCGTTCGATAGCAGGTGTATCCTGCTTTCTTTTAGATAGGCTTTCATACCCGTACCGGTGCTCACGCCGTTGAAGCCGTCGATTCTAACGGGTTGGGCCGTTTCCGCATATTGCTTCTGAGGGAAGACAGTCATGCGGGTGCTGGTGATGATGGTGGTGCGGTTCTGTTCGTCGGTGCGGTTGATGCGCACGTTGTCGATCAGCTCGACATGATCGCCGCCCGGGGAAACCTCGGCGCGTACGCTCTGTACATGCCACGGAAACTCGGTGCCACGGTACATCTGCAGCACAGGGGTGGTCATCAGGGTCACGTCGGTAGCCTTCAGGTGCTCGACCTTGTCCGCCGTCAGGTCGTACTGCTGGGTGCCGTCGGGCAGGTACTGGATGCTGTGGGCGTTCATCGCATAGTAGTCGATGGCGCTCTCGTCCACGGCAACCTTTGGCTGGTCCATGAAGCTTTCCGGGCTGATGTTCCAGTAGCCGGCCGCTGCAAGCAGCAGTCCCAGTGCACCGAAGATCAGAAATGTGCGAAATCTTTTGCTCAGCATAAGTACGCTTCTATAAGTAGGCGGCGTGGGCCGCTTCGAGGTTGCCCTGGGCGTTCAGGATCAGCTCGCAGAATTCCCGGGCAGCGCCTTCGCCGCCCCGTGCCCGGGTAACGCCGTGTGCATGCTCGCGCACAAAACCTGCGGCGTTGGCCACGGCCATGCCCAGGCCTACCCGGCGAATCACCGGCAGGTCGGGCAGGTCGTCACCCAGATAGGCAACCTGTTCATAGCTCAGGTTCAATTGCGCCAGCAGTTCATCGAGCACCACCAGCTTGTCTTCACGGCCCTGGTACAGATGGGCGATACCCAGGTTTTTGGCGCGACGCTCGACGACCGGGGTCTTGCGACCGCTGATGATAGCGGTGGTCACGCCGGAATTGATCAGCATCTTGATGCCTTGACCGTCCAGGGTGTTGAAGGTCTTGAACTCGCTGCCGTCTTCAAGGAAGTAAAGGCGACCGTCAGTGAGGACGCCATCGACATCGAACACTGCCAGCTTGATCTGTTTGCCGCGTTGCATCAGGTCGTTCATATCACCGCTCATTTACATGACTCCCGCGCGCAGCAGGTCCTGGAGGTTGAAGGCGCCCACCGGACGGTCGGTTTCATCCACCACGATCAGCGCGCTGATCTTGTTGTCTTCCATGATTTTAAGGGCTTGTGCCGCGAGCATGTCCGGGCGGACGGTCTTGCCGTGCACGGTCATCACTTCGTCGATGGTCGCCTGGCGAATATCGATAGGGCGGTCCAGCGTACGGCGCAAGTCGCCGTCGGTGAAGATCCCGGCCAGGCGTCCGTCGGTCTCGACGATGGCGGTCATGCCCAGGCCCTTGCGGGTCATTTCCATCAGCGAGTCGCGCAGCAGTGTTCCGCGCGCCACCACAGGCAGCTCGCCACCGGTGTGCATCACGTGCTCAACCTTGAGCAGCAGGCGGCGGCCAAGGGCGCCACCTGGATGGGAGAAGGCGAAATCTTCGGCGGTAAAACCGCGTGCGTCGAGCAGGGCCACTGCCAGTGCGTCGCCCATGACCAGTGCCGCCGTGGTCGAGGAGGTCGGGGCCAGGTTCAGCGGGCAGGCTTCTTTCTCGACCCGGGCATTGAGGTTCACGTCCGCGGCTTTGGCCAGCGTCGACTCGGGGTTGCCGGTCAGGCTGATGAGCTTGATGCCCAGGCGCTTGATGAGCGGCAGCAGGGTCACGATTTCGTTGGTCGTGCCCGAGTTCGACAGGGCCAGGATGATGTCGTCGGCGGTGATCATGCCCATGTCGCCATGGCTGGCTTCGGCCGGGTGCACGAAAAACGCCGGGGTGCCGGTGCTGGCCAGGGTCGCGGCGATCTTCTTGCCGATGTGCCCTGACTTGCCCATCCCGACCACCACAACCCGCCCTTTGCTGGCCAGGATCATCTGGCACGCACTGACGAAATCGCTATCGATGTGCGCGAGCAAACCCTCCACGGCCTCTATTTCAAGGCGGATGGTGCATTGTGCCGATTGGATCAGGTCGCGGGCGTCGGTCATGTCTGGAGAGGATCGGTCTGCTGAAAAGGCGGGGATTATAGCGACAATGTTGAAAAGCCTCACGCTTCATTGCGGATGTTTGTTTATTCAAAGTGCCTGTCCGTCAGTTCCTGCACCGCCCAGGGCAGGAGTGTTGCAGGAAATTTGCACTGCAACCGCCGTTTGCGCTGCCTTTAACGCCTTGTAATGTTGGAGCTTTGGCTGCGTACGACAGCGGTGGTATAGTTCGCCGCTTGTTCGGCCCCCCCAGACAGTGTGTCGTTCTTCAAGGACGCAGCATCTGAGAGAGAGGCTGCATCGCAAGGAGTTTAGATGAGTGCCGATAACGCCTACGCGGTCGAATTGAAGGGTGTGTCCTTCAAACGCGGTACGCGCAGCATCTTCAATAATGTCGACATCCGCATCCCCCGGGGCAAAGTCACCGGCATCATGGGGCCGTCGGGCAGTGGCAAGACCACTCTGCTGCGGCTGATGGGTGCGCAACTGCGCCCGGCCAGCGGTGAAGTCTGGGTCAACGGCCAGAACCTGCCAAAGCTCTCGCGCAGCGATCTGTTCGATGCGCGCAAGCAGATGGGGGTCCTGTTCCAGAGCGGTGCGCTGTTCACCGATCTCGACGTTTTCGAAAACGTGGCCTTTCCGCTGCGGGTTCATACCCAGCTTCCCGAAGACATGATCCGCGATATCGTCCTGCTCAAATTGCAGGCGGTCGGGTTGCGCGGTGCCGTCGAGCTGATGCCCGACGAGCTCTCCGGGGGCATGAAGCGCCGCGTGGCGCTGGCCCGGGCCATTGCACTGGATCCGCAGATCCTCATGTATGACGAGCCCTTCGTGGGGCAGGACCCGATCGCCATGGGCGTACTGGTGCGCCTGATCCGCCTGCTCAACGATGCACTGGGGATCACCAGCGTCGTGGTTTCCCACGACCTGGCCGAAACTGCCAGCATCGCCGACTATCTGTATGTGGTCGGGGACGGTCAGGTGCTGGGGCAGGGCACGCCGCAGGAATTGATGCAGTCGGACAACCCGCGCATTCGCCAGTTCATGACAGGGGATCCAGACGGCCCTGTGCCATTTCACTATCCGGCACCGGATTATCGCGAAGATCTTTTGGGGAAGCGCTGATGCGCAGAAAGTCATTGATGGATCGTATACGCCTGATGGGGCGTTCGGCGATCGACATAGTTGCGGTACTGGGGCGTTCGGGGATTTTTCTGGTCCATGCCTTGCTGGGGCGAGGCGGGATCGGCGGCGGTTTCCAGTTGCTGGTTCGCCAGCTCTACTCGGTGGGCGTCATGTCGCTGGCGATCATCGTCGTGTCCGGCGTGTTCATCGGCATGGTATTGGCCCTGCAGGGTTTCAGCATCCTGGCCAAGTACGGCTCCGAGCAGGCCGTCGGGCAGATGGTTGCCCTGACGCTGCTGCGTGAACTGGGGCCGGTGGTGACCGCGTTGCTGTTCGCCGGTCGTGCCGGCTCGGCGCTGACCGCTGAAATCGGCAACATGAAATCCACCGAGCAGTTGTCCAGCCTCGAGATGATCGGCGTGGACCCCCTCAAGTACATCGTCGCGCCCCGCCTGTGGGCCGGCTTCATTTCGCTGCCGGTGCTCGCCATCATTTTCAGTGTGGTGGGTATCTGGGGTGGTTCGTGGGTGGCTGTCGACTGGCTGGGCGTCTACGAAGGCTCGTTCTGGGCGAACATGCAGAACAGCGTTTCCTTCCCCAATGATGTCATCAACGGTGTGATCAAAAGCGTTGTCTTTGCTTTTGTGGTCACCTGGATTGCCGTGTTTCAAGGCTATGACTGCGAGCCCACATCCGAGGGGATCAGTCGCGCCACGACCAAGACCGTGGTCTACGCCTCGTTGGCCGTATTGGGCCTGGACTTTATTTTGACCGCCTTGATGTTTGGAGACTTCTGATGCAAAACCGCGCCCTCGAAACCGGTGTCGGCCTGTTCCTGCTGGCTGGCATCCTGGCCTTGCTCCTGCTGGCCCTGCGCGTCAGCGGTCTCTCCGCCAGCACGACAGCCGACAGCTATAAACTTTACGCAAATTTCGACAATATCGCCGGTTTGACTGTCAGAGCGAAGGTGACCATGGCCGGTGTGACCATCGGCAAGGTCACTGCAATCGATCTGGACCACGACACCTTCACCGGTCGCGTGACCATGGAAGTGGACAAGCGCGTGAATAATCTGCCTTCGGACTCCACGGCTTCTATTCTCACTGCAGGCTTGCTGGGCGAGAAATACGTCGGCATCAGCGTCGGTGGCGATGACAAGCTGTTGAAAGACGGCGGCACCATTCACGACACGCAGTCGTCCCTGGTGCTCGAGGACCTGATCGGTAAATTCCTGCTCAATTCCGTGGGTAAAGACGCCAAATGAGGAGTTTTTTCATGATCTCGATTCTGCGCCGTGGCCTTCTGGTGCTGCTGGCTGCCCTGCCTCTGTTTGCCAACGCGGCAGCGACGACATCGTCGGCCCATGACCTTGTCGACAACACCACCAAGCAACTGCTGGCCGACCTTGCCGCGAACAAGGAAAGCTACAAGACCAACCCGCAGGCCTTCTACGACGCGCTCAACGGCATCGTCGGGCCGGTCATCGATGCTGACGGCATTTCCAAGAGCATCATGACCGTCAAGTATTCGCGCAACGCCACCCCGGCCCAGATGCAGCGCTTCCAGGAAAACTTCAAGCGCAGCCTGATCCAGTTCTATGGCAACGCACTGCTGGAGTACAACAACCAGGGCATCACCGTGGCTCCGGCCAAGGAAGAGGGCGCCGACCGCACCTCGGTCGACATGTCGGTCAAGGGCAACAACGGCGCCGTTTACCCTGTGTCCTACACACTGGTCAAAATCAATGACGAGTGGAAAGTGCGCAACGTGATCATCAACGGCATCAACATCGGCAAGCTGTTCCGCGATCAGTTCGCCGATGCCATGCAGCGCAACGGCAACAACCTGGACAAGACCATCGATGGCTGGGCCGGCGAAGTCGCCAAGGCCAAGCAGGAGACCGAGAACTCGCCTGACAAGGTCGTCAAATGACTGAAGCCTGTGTGACGGCCGTCGGCAGCAGCGAGCTCAAGCTGTTCGGCGTGCTCGACTACCGTACCGGCCCCGCGCTGCGCAAGCAGGGTGCCGAGTTGATCAAGGCCAGTGATTCACCGACGCTGGTGCTCGACTGCTCCGCCGTGCAGAAATCCAGCAGCGTGGGCCTGGCCCTGCTGCTGGCGTTCATGCGTGACGCCCAGGCGGCCGGCAAGTCGGTCAGCGTTCGTGCGCTGCCCGAAGACATGAGAGAAATCGCACAGGTATCGGGTCTGACCGAGCTGTTCGAACAACATTGATTGCTATCATCGATCAAGCCCCTCGTCCGGCACCTGGTAAAGCAGGGTTCGCAACGAGAGGGCTTTTTTGTATCATGGCCGACCCGCGCGCACAGGGCGCCGATTGAGGTTAAGCATGCAGGCCGTAGAAGTTAAGAGCTTCCTTGAAGGTAAGCTGCCAGAGATCCAGGTCGAAGTTGAAGGCGAAGGCTGCAACTTCCAGCTGAACGTTATCAGCGATGAACTGGCTACACTAAGTCCGGTCAAGCGCCAGCAGCAGATCTACACGCATTTGAACCCATGGATCGCCGATGGCAGCATCCACGCGGTCACCATGAAATTTTTCAGCCGCGCTGCATGGGCCGAGCGCACCTGAGCCTAATTGGCGTCGAGATTCCAATGGATAAACTGATTATTACTGGCGGCGTTCGTCTTGATGGCGAAATCCGCATTTCCGGGGCGAAGAACTCTGCCCTGCCGATTCTTGCTGCAACCCTGCTGGCCGATGGGCCGGTGACGGTCCAGAACCTGCCGCACCTGCACGACATCACCACCATGATCGAGCTGTTCGGCCGCATGGGCATCGAGCCGATCATCGACGAGAAACTCAGCGTCGAGATCGATCCTCGCACCATCAAGACCCTGGTCGCGCCGTACGAGCTGGTGAAAACCATGCGCGCCTCGATCCTGGTACTGGGTCCGATGGTTGCCCGCTTCGGTGAAGCCGAAGTCGCGCTGCCTGGCGGTTGCGCCATCGGTTCGCGTCCGGTTGACCTGCACATCCGTGGCCTGGAAGCCATGGGCGCGATCATCGAAGTCGAAGGCGGCTACATCAAGGCCAAAGCGCCGGAAGGCGGCCTGCGTGGCGCGCACTTCTTCTTCGACACCGTCAGCGTGACCGGTACCGAAAACATCATGATGGCCGCCGCGCTGGCCCGTGGTCGCAGCGTGCTGCAGAACGCCGCTCGTGAGCCTGAAGTCGTCGACCTGGCAAACTTCATCAACGCCATGGGTGGCAAGGTTTCCGGTGCTGGCACCGACACCATCACCATCGAAGGCGTCGAGCGTCTGGGCAAGGCGACCTACCGCGTCATGCCTGACCGCATCGAGACCGGCACCTACCTGGTCGCTGCTGCCGTGACCGGTGGCCGCGTCAAGGTCAAGGACACCGATCCGACCATTCTCGAAGCCGTTCTGGAAAAACTGCGTGAAGCTGGCGCCGAAATCACCACCGGTGAGGACTGGATCGAGCTGAACATGCACGGCAAGCGTCCGAAGGCCGTGAACCTGCGCACCGCTCCGTACCCGGCGTTCCCGACCGACATGCAGGCGCAGTTCATCTCGCTGAACGCCATCGCCGAAGGTACTGGCGCGATCATCGAAACGATCTTCGAAAACCGCTTCATGCACGTGTATGAAATGCACCGCATGGGCGCGCAGATCCAGGTCGAAGGCAACACGGCCATCGTCACTGGCTGCGAGAAGCTCAAGGGCGCGCCAGTCATGGCGACCGACCTGCGTGCATCGGCCAGCCTCGTGCTGTCGGCGCTGGTGGCCCAGGGCGACACATTGATCGACCGCATCTACCACATCGACCGTGGTTACGAGTGCATCGAAGAGAAACTGCAGATGCTGGGCGCGAAAATCCGTCGCGTACCGGGCTAACAGTCTCTCAGGCTTGCCGTCGCCCGTGCAGGTTCGGCACGGGCGGCGGGCAAGCCAGCTCAAGGCTTGACCCATTGAATCGTTTCGCTTCGAGTCCTGCGGTTTCGACTTGAAGATTGTCGGGCGCCCATTGCTTCCCGGCTCGCGCTTGCTGATAAGGACTGACGTTTCCCATGTTGACCATCGCACTGTCCAAGGGCCGAATCCTTGACGACACCCTGCCGCTCCTCGCTGCTGCGGGCATCGTGCCGACCGAGAATCCGGACAAGAGCCGCAAGTTGATCATCCCCACGACTCAGGAAGACGTTCGTCTGCTGATCGTGCGTGCGACCGATGTGCCGACCTATGTCGAGCACGGCGCGGCTGACCTGGGTGTGGCGGGCAAGGACGTCCTGATGGAATACGGCGGCCAGGGCCTGTACGAGCCACTGGATCTGCAGATTGCCCAGTGCAAGCTGATGACCGCAGGTGCCGTTGGCGCTGCCGAGCCTCGCGGCCGTCTGCGCGTGGCGACCAAGTTCGTCAACGTTGCCAAGCGTTATTACGCAGAACAAGGTCGTCAGGTCGATATCATCAAGCTGTACGGCTCCATGGAGCTGGCGCCGCTGGTGGGCCTGGCCGACAAGATCATCGACGTAGTCGACACCGGCAACACCCTGCGTGCC
The DNA here is from genome assembly GCF_044746765.1 of Pseudomonas sp. NPDC090203. Taxonomy (NCBI): domain Bacteria; kingdom Pseudomonadati; phylum Pseudomonadota; class Gammaproteobacteria; order Pseudomonadales; family Pseudomonadaceae; genus Pseudomonas; species Pseudomonas sp. NPDC090203. The sequence continues at coordinate 214,958 of NZ_JBIVCV010000007.1, read as the reverse complement.
AACGGTCTCGAACCTCAGGAACTGATCGCTCACATCAGTTCGCGCCTGGTGGTGAACAAGGCATCGATGAAGATGCAGCACGCCCGTATCCAGTCGCTGATCGACACCCTGCGCACTGCCGTAGAGTCGCGACACCGCGGTTGACTGTTTCGCGCGACTTTAAACAAAGTTGCGCCCAGCTATCCGTGTCATAGCCAAATTTCTCAGGTGCCTGCGCGGATGGCTTGGTAGCTTAGGCTCCTGCCTTTGCATTCAAGGCTCCTGAGAAATTGCCATTTATTGAGGCTCACGCTATGACCACTCCAAACACCATTCGCCGACTCAACGCTGCTGACCCGGATTTCGCCCGACATCTGGCTCATCTGCTGAGCTGGGAAAGTGTGTCTGACGACTCGGTCAATCAGCGTGTGCTGGACATCATCAAGAACGTGCGCGAGCGCGGCGATGCGGCACTGGTTGAGTACACCCAGCGTTTCGACGGCCTGCAGGTGGCGTCCATGTCCGACCTGATCCTGCCGCGCGAGCGTCTGGAACTGGCGCTGGCCCGCATCACCCCCGCTCAGCGCCAGGCGCTGGAAAAGGCCGCTGACCGCGTGCGCAGCTACCACGAACGGCAGAAACAGGATTCCTGGAGCTACACCGAAGCCGACGGCACTGTGCTGGGCCAGAAGGTCACCCCGCTGGATCGCGCCGGCCTGTATGTGCCGGGCGGCAAGGCGTCGTACCCGTCTTCGGTACTGATGAACGCGATTCCGGCCAAGGTCGCGGGCGTCGGCGAAGTCGTCATGGTCGTGCCGACTCCGCGCGGCGAGATCAACGAACTGGTGCTGGCCGCTGCCTGCATCGCTGGCGTTGACCGGGTGTTCACCATCGGTGGCGCCCAGGCTGTCGCGGCCCTGGCCTACGGCACCGAAAGCGTGCCGCAGGTGGACAAGGTCGTAGGTCCCGGCAACATCTATGTGGCCACGGCCAAGCGTCACGTGTTTGGTCAGGTCGGCATCGACATGATTGCCGGTCCTTCGGAAATCCTCGTGGTCTGCGACGGCCAGACCGATCCGGACTGGATCGCCATGGACCTGTTTTCCCAGGCCGAGCACGACGAAGACGCCCAGGCGATTCTGGTCAGCCCCGATGCCGAGTTCCTCGACAAGGTTGCGGCGAGCATCGCCAGGCTGATGCCGACCATGGAGCGCGCCGAGATCATCAACACCTCGATCAACGGTCGCGGTGCCCTGATCAAGGTGGCGGACATGAATCAGGCCATCGAAGTCGCCAACCGCATTGCGCCGGAGCACCTGGAACTCTCGGTTGCCGATCCTGACGCCTGGCTGCCACAGATTCGCCACGCCGGTGCGATCTTCATGGGCCGTCACACCTCGGAAGCCCTGGGCGACTACTGCGCGGGCCCCAACCACGTGCTGCCGACGTCCGGCACTGCGCGCTTCTCCTCGCCGCTGGGGGTCTATGACTTCCAGAAACGCTCTTCGATCATCTTCTGCTCCGAGCAGGGTGCATCGGAGCTGGGCAAGACGGCGTCGGTGCTGGCCCGCGGCGAGTCGCTGACCGCCCACGCCCGCAGCGCCGAGTACCGGATCAAAGATAACCAACAGGAAGGCAAGTGAGCATGAGCAAGTTCTGGAGTCCTTTTGTCCGTGACCTCGTGCCTTACGTGCCGGGCGAACAACCCAAGCTGACCAAGCTTGTGAAGCTGAACACCAACGAGAACCCCTACGGCCCGTCGCCCAAGGCGATCGAGGCGATGCGCGCCGAGGTCAATGACAACCTGCGCCTGTACCCGGACCCCAATAGCGACCTGCTCAAGCAGTCGGTCGCGCGTTACTACGGCGTCGAGGCCAACCGTGTGTTCCTCGGCAACGGTTCCGATGAGGTGCTGGCCCACGCCTACCACGCGTTTTTCCTGAAGGACAAGCCGCTGTTGTTCCCGGACATCAGCTACAGCTTCTACCCGGTGTACTGCGGCCTCTATGGCGTGGACTACGAAATGGTGCCGCTGGACGAACAGTTCCAGATTCGCGTCGAGGACTACAAGCGTCCCAACGGCGGCATCATTTTCCCGAACCCCAACGCGCCGACCGGCTGTTTGATGGCGCTGGAGGCGGTCGAGCAGATCCTGGCCGCCAACCCGGATTCGGTGGTCATCGTGGATGAGGCCTACATCGACTTTGGTGGCGAGACTGCAATCACTCTGGTGGATCGTTATCCGAACCTGCTGGTGACCCAGACCCTGTCCAAGTCCCGCTCGCTGGCGGGCTTGCGCGTTGGCCTGGCGGTGGGGCATCCGGACCTGATCGAAGCGCTGGAACGGGTGAAGAACAGCTTCAACTCCTACCCGCTGGACCGCATGGCCATCGTCGGTGCGGCTGCGGCGTTCGATGACCGCGAGTACTTCGAGAAGACCTGCCAGCTGGTGATCGACAGCCGCGAGAAGCTGGTGGCGCAACTGGAAGGCAAAGGCTTTGAAGTGTTGCCATCGGCGGCGAACTTCATCTTCGCCCGTCACCCGGAACACGACGCAGCGGGCCTTGCCGCCAAGGTGCGTGAGCAGGGTGTGATCGTGCGTCACTTCAAGCAGGAACGCATTGCGCAATTCCTGCGCATCACCATCGGCACGCCAGAGCAGAATCAGGCGCTGGTGGATGCGTTGGGCGATCTCTAAGCATTTATTGCCCGCATGAAAAAACCGCCTTATCGGCGGTTTTTTTATGGCTGCGAATCAATCCTCTGCCGCAGGCGCTGGGGTTTGTGGCGGGCGCAGGCCCACTTCTGCCATCAACTTCAATTCCTTGCCGTTACGCATCACCTGAATCGCGATCTTCTCAGACGGCTTGGTGCGTGCCACCTGGTTCATCGATTTGCGACCATCGCCGGCCGGCTCGCCGTTGATGCTCAGGATCACGTCACCCAACTGCAAACCGGCCTTTTGCGCCGGGCCGTCGCGGAAGATACCGGCCACCACGATGCCGGGGCGGTCTTTCAGGCCAAAGGACTCAGCCAGCTCCTGGGTCAAAGGCTGTACTTCGATACCCAGCCAGCCACGAATCACCTGGCCATGCTCGATGATCGACTTCATCACCTCCAGCGCAAGCTTGGTCGGGATCGCAAAACCGATGCCCTGTGAACCACCGGATTTGGAGAAAATCGCCGTGTTGATCCCGGTCAGGTTGCCGTTGGCGTCCACCAGCGCGCCGCCCGAGTTGCCGGGGTTGATGGCGGCGTCGGTCTGGATGAAATCTTCATAAGTGTTCAGGCCGAGCTGATTGCGGCCCGTCGCGCTGATGATGCCCATGGTGACGGTCTGGCCGACGCCAAACGGGTTGCCGATGGCCAGCGCGACGTCGCCGATGCGGATGCTGTCGGAGCTGCCGAGGGTGATCGACGGCAGGTTCTTCAGGTCGATCTTCAGCACCGCCAGGTCGGTTTCCGGGTCGCTGCCGATGATGCGTGCGATGGTTTCGCGACCGTCCTTGAGCGCCACCACGATCTGGTCGGCGCCGGACGTCACGTGGTTGTTGGTCAGCAGATAGCCTTCCGGGCTCATGATGACCGCCGAACCGAGGCTCGACTCCATGCGCCGCTGCTTGGGCAGGTTATCGCCGAAGAAACGACGGAATTGCGGGTCTTCGAACAACGGATGGTTAGGCTTGTTGTTGACCATCTTGGTCGTGTACAGGTTGGCCACCGCAGGCGCCGCGCTGCTCACCGCGTCAGCGTAGGAGACCGGGCCCTGCTGGATCAGGGCGGTCTGGGGCGCCTGCTGCAGGTTGACGTCCTGGCTGGGCAGGCCGACCCACTGCGGATAGCGCTGGATAATCAATAAAGCGATAAGCACACCAGCAAGCAATGGCCAGCCGAGAAAACGCAGCGCTTTGAACATTTAGCAGAGTCCTGAAGGTTGATACGCAGAACATTCGAACCGTCGAACGGGCTTGTCTGCGCCATAATGGCGGGCATTATACGAGGACCTGTGCGGTCTGAACTGCATATTTAGGAGACTTTTATGGCTGTTGCCCTGAGCACTCTGGTCGACGAAGCGGACCGCTACCTGGGGAGCGCTCGCGTTCAGGACTATTGCCCCAATGGTCTGCAGGTCGAGGGGCGTCCGCAGGTGAGCCGGATCGTTTCCGGCGTGACGGCAAGCCAGGCCTTGCTGGACGCGGCAGTAGAGGCCAATGCGGACCTGATCCTGGTCCACCACGGTTACTTCTGGAAAGGTGAGAACCCCTGCATCACCGGCATGAAACAGCGCCGTCTCAAGACCCTGCTCAAGCACGACATCAGCCTGCTGGCCTATCACCTGCCGCTGGATCTGCACCCGGAGGTCGGCAATAACGTGCAACTGGCGCGGCAACTGGACATCACCGTCGAGGGACCGCTGGACCCGGAGAACCCTCGCATCATCGGCCTGGTGGGATCGCTGTCGGAGCCCATGACACCCCGCGACTTCGCCCACCGCGTGCAAAGTGCCCTGGGTCGCGAGCCGCTGCTTATAGAAGGCAGTGAGGTGATTCGTCGGGTGGGCTGGTGCACTGGAGGCGGGCAGGGGTACATCGACCAGGCGATTGCGGCCGGGGTCGATCTTTTCCTCAGTGGCGAGGCGTCCGAGCAGACTTTCCACAGCGCCCGCGAGAACGACATCAGCTTTATTGCAGCCGGGCACCATGCGACCGAGCGCTACGGCGTTCAGGCCCTGGGCGATTATCTGGCGCGGCGCTTTGCCCTTGAACACCTGTTCATCGATTGCCCGAATCCGATCTGACATGTGCGGGTCTGACCGTAGCAGCACGGCTTGCCGGCGGGGGGCGTACTTGAGAGCGCTCCCGCCGGCAAGCCGTGCTGCTACGGATCGGTGTGACTTCAAAGACCGTCCAAATTCCGGGCTATATGGTTATACCGTTTCGATCTATCCAGCCCGCTGATTAGAATCAATCCCCATGATAAAGTGCGGCGTTCGATAGAGCCCGCAGGCTCTCCATAAAAGTACGTTATCCCGTGAGTAACCATGGTCGACAAACTGACGCATCTGAAACAGCTGGAGGCGGAAAGCATCCACATCATCCGCGAGGTCGCCGCCGAGTTCGATAACCCGGTGATGCTCTACTCGATCGGCAAGGACTCCGCCGTCATGCTGCACCTGGCGCGCAAGGCGTTCTTCCCGGGCAAGCTGCCGTTCCCGGTGATGCACGTCGACACTCGCTGGAAATTCCAGGAGATGTACCGCTTCCGCGACAAGATGGTCGAGGAAATGGGCCTGGAACTGATCACCCACATCAACCCTGACGGTGTGGCGCAGGACATCAACCCGTTCACTCACGGCAGCTCCAAGCACACCGACATCATGAAGACCCAGGGCCTCAAGCAGGCACTGGACAAGCATGGTTTCGACGCCGCCTTCGGTGGCGCGCGCCGCGACGAAGAGAAATCCCGCGCCAAGGAGCGCGTGTATTCCTTCCGCGACAGCAAGCACCGCTGGGACCCGAAGAACCAGCGTCCAGAGCTGTGGAACGTGTACAACGGCAACGTCAACAAGGGCGAGTCGATCCGCGTGTTCCCGCTGTCCAACTGGACCGAGCTGGACATCTGGCAGTACATCTACCTTGAAGGCATCCCGATCGTGCCGCTGTACTTCGCCGCCGAGCGTGAAGTGATCGAGAAGAACGGCACCCTGATCATGATCGACGACGATCGCATCCTCGAGCACCTGACCGACGAGGAAAAGGCGCGCATCGTCAAGAAGAAGGTCCGTTTCCGTACCCTGGGCTGCTACCCGCTGACGGGCGCTGTCGAGTCGGAAGCCGAGACCCTGACGGACATCATCCAGGAAATGCTCCTGACGCGAACTTCCGAGCGCCAAGGCCGAGTTATCGACCACGATGGTGCGGGCTCGATGGAAGATAAAAAACGTCAAGGCTACTTCTAAGCTTCAAGTTACAAGCGGCAAGCTGCAAGCCAGAAGCGGAATGCGTAGCTTCTGAGTTTTGTGGATTGCTGCCTGCTCTGCGGGCGCGTTTGGAGTGCTCGCAGTGGATTTTGAGAAGTTGCTGGTTTGGCAAAGAAGCAAGCGGTTGGCCGTTGAGTTGTTCAGGGCTTTTGCTGGATGCCGCGACTACGGGTTCAAGGACCAGATCACTCGCTCGGGTGTTTCGATACCTTCCAATATCGCGGAGGGTATGGAGCGCCGAGGACACCGGGAAAAGGTCTGGTTTCTCAATGTAGCGAAAGGCTCCTGTGCAGAGTTGCGCACACAACTGATGATCGCAGGCGAGATTGGATATCTCCCAACTGAGCTGGCCAACGACTGGATTCATGAATCCCGTGAGATCTCGAAGATGCTCAGCGGGCTGATCAACACAATTTCTAACTAGCTGTACGCCGACAAGCTTGCCGCTTGAAGCTTACAGCTTGGAGCTTGAATGCAATGAGTCATCAATCTGATTTGATCAGCGAGGACATCCTCGCGTACCTGGGCCAGCACGAACGTAAAGAGATGCTGCGCTTTCTGACCTGTGGCAACGTCGACGACGGCAAGAGCACGTTGATCGGCCGCCTGCTGCACGATTCCAAGATGATCTACGAGGATCACCTGGAAGCCATTACCCGTGATTCGAAAAAATCCGGCACCACAGGCGATGACGTCGACCTGGCGCTGCTGGTGGACGGCCTGCAGGCCGAGCGCGAGCAGGGCATCACCATCGATGTGGCCTACCGCTATTTCTCGACTTCCAAGCGCAAGTTCATCATTGCCGACACCCCGGGCCACGAGCAGTACACCCGCAACATGGCCACCGGTGCGTCGACCTGTGACCTGGCGATCATCCTGGTCGATGCCCGTTATGGCGTGCAGACCCAGACCCGCCGCCACAGCTACATTGCGTCGCTGCTGGGCATCAAGCACATCGTGGTGGCCATCAACAAGATGGACCTCAATGGCTTCGACGAGCAGGTCTTCGAGCAGATCAAGGCTGATTACCTGACGTTCGCCGAGCGCATTTCGCTCAAGCCGACCACCATGGAGTTCGTTCCGATGTCTGCCCTCAAAGGCGACAACGTGGTGAACAAGAGCGAGCGCTCGCCGTGGTACACCGGCAAGTCGCTGATGGAAATCCTCGAGACCGTCGAGATCGCGGGCGACCGTAACCTCAACGACCTGCGTTTCCCGGTGCAGTACGTCAACCGTCCGAACCTGAACTTCCGCGGCTTTGCCGGCACCCTCGCCAGTGGCGTGGTGCACAAGGGCGACGAAGTGGTCGTGCTGCCGTCGGGCAAGAGCAGCCGCGTGAAATCCATTGTCACCTTCGAGGGTGAACTGGAGCACGCAGGCCCGGGCCAGGCCGTGACCCTGACCATGGAAGACGAGATCGACATCTCCCGTGGCGACCTGTTGGTGCATGCCGACAACGTGCCGCAGGTGGCTGACGCCTTCGACGCGATGCTGGTGTGGATGGCTGAAGAGCCGATGCTGCCGGGCAAGAAATACGACATCAAGCGCGCCACGTCCTACGTGCCGGGCTCGATTGCCAGCATCACCCACCGTGTGGATGTGAACACGCTGGAAGAAGGCCCTGCCAGCGCACTGCAACTCAATGAAATCGGCCGGGTGAAAATCTCCCTCGATGCGCCGATCGCGCTGGACGGCTATGACAGCAACCGCACCACCGGTGCGTTCATCGTCATCGACCGTTTGACCAACGGCACCGTGGCCGCGGGCATGATCATCGCCAAGCCGGTCGCGGCGGGTCATGGCAACCATCATGGTGCCTTGGCTCACGTCTCCGTCGAAGAACGCGCCCAACGCTTCGGCCAGCAGCCAGCCACCGTGCTGTTCAGCGGCCTGTCGGGCGCGGGCAAGAGCACCCTGGCTTATGCGGTCGAGCGCAAGCTGTTCGACATGGGTCGTGCGGTGTTCGTCCTGGATGGCCAGAACCTGCGTCACGACCTGAACAAAGGCCTGCCGCAGGACCGTGCCGGTCGTACCGAGAACTGGCGTCGTGCTGCTCACGTGGCGCGCCAGTTCAACGAAGCAGGCCTGCTGACCCTGGCAGCGTTCGTCGCCCCCGATGCAGCAGGGCGCTCCAACGCCAAGGCGCTGATCGGCGATGATCGCCTGATTACCGTCTACGTCCAGGCCTCGCCTCAAGTGTGCCGCGAACGCGACCCACAGGGCCTGTACGCCGCCGACAAGGACAACATCCCGGGTGAGTCCTTCCCGTACGACGTGCCGCTGGATGCCGATCTTGTGATCGACACCCAGTCGCTCAGCGTCGAGGAAAGCGTCAAGCAAGTGCTGGATCTGCTGCGGGCTCGCGGCGCGATCTAAGCGTTGTTCGATTCACGAGAAACCCGCCAGCGATGGCGGGTTTCTTGTTTCTGCGTGCCACAGAGCTTCTGTAGGAGCGCGCTTGCCCGCGACGGCGTCGTGTCAATCAACCCTTTTGGTGCAGACAGACCGCAGTCGCGGGCAAGCGCGCTCCTACACGGGGTTCAGTCTCCCGCGATCCGTAGCAGCACGGCTTGCCGGCGGGGGCGTTCTCAGGATCGCTCCCGCCGGCAAGCCGTGCTGCTACGGGGTTGGGTTCGCTCCCACAAACAAAAAAGCCCGCCGCGGATGTTCTCCGGGGCGGGCTTTTTGTTTTAGCGAGTGTTACTTCTTCAAGCCGTATTGCTCGTCCAGCATGCCGGGGGTGTTCGGCGCTTTCGGGGCGTAGTCCCGTGGCGGCTCGGCGGCGGTGCGTGGCGGGGTCAGGCGGTCGCGCGGGGTCTGGATCGAATCCGGGTGCAGGGCGGCCAGCAGACGTTGACGGGTCAACTCGTCGGTGGCCAGGCGGTTGGCGCTTTCGGCCAGGTGCTCCTGGACTTCCTGATAGCTCTGGGTCAGCTTCTGAACCAGGTTCGCGGTGCTGTTGAAGTGAGTGACCACCTCGTTCTGATACCTGTCGAAACGCTCCTGAACGTCATCCAGCTGGCGCTGAGTGCTGTTAGGCGCGGCATTGGGCAGCGCACGCGCCACGAAGAAACCGATGGCGACACCGGCGACCAGGGCAATGGTCGGCAGCAACCAAACTAAGAGCGAGTAATCCACGAGTCCTTCCTCTATAAACGGCTTTGCTTTACGTTAACGGCTCGAACCTGCGCTGTATAGCGGCGACGCGTCGCCAACATGCCAGCCACAGACAATCAGCTAGACGAGTCGACCCAATTGAAGGTCACGGAGTTCATTCTTGCTCATGCGTGAAACCCCTGTATTCATCGACGGCCCAGTGGGCCAACTCGAAGCCCTGTACCTTGACCTGGAAGGGGCCAAGGGCGTGGCGCTGATCTGCCATCCTAACCCGGTTCAGGGCGGCACGATGCTCAATAAAGTGATTTCTACCCTGCAGCGCACAGCCCGTGACGCAGGATACGTTACCTTGCGTTTCAATTATCGCGGCGTCGGTCAAAGTGCCGGCAGTTCCGACATGGGCCAGGGCGAGGTCGATGATGCCGAAGCCGCCGCCACCTGGCTGCGTGAAAAACACCCCGATCTGCCCATGACCCTGTTCGGTTTTTCCTTCGGCGGATTTGTCGCGGCAACCCTGGGCGGGCGTCTGGAGGCCAAGGGCGAAACCCTGGCGCATCTGTTCATGGTCGCACCCGCCGTCATGCGCATTGCCGACCCGAGCGCGCTGGCGCAAAACGGGCCGTTGACGCTGATCCAGCCGGAAACCGACGAAGTGGTCGACCCGCAACTGGTATATGCCTGGTCTGACGCACTCTCGCGCCCCCATGAGCTGCTGAAAGTGGCAGAATGCGGACACTTTTTCCACGGCAAGCTGACCGATCTCAAGGATCTGGTCCTGCCGCGCCTTTCGAACTGATCGCAGCACCCAAAATAAGCGACTAGCCATGACCACTCGTATCCTGACCGGCATCACCACCACCGGCACGCCTCATTTGGGCAACTACGCGGGCGCCATTCGCCCGGCCATCGTCGCCAGCCGCCAGAGCGACGCCGATTCGTTCTACTTCCTGGCCGACTACCACGCGCTTATCAAGTGCGATGACCCGCTGCGCATCCAGCGCTCGCGTCTGGAAATCGCCGCGACCTGGCTGGCCGCCGGCCTGGATGTCGATCGCGTGACCTTCTACCGCCAGTCCGACATCCCGGAAATCCCTGAGCTGACCTGGCTTTTGACCTGCGTCGCGGGCAAGGGCCTGCTCAATCGTGCCCACGCCTACAAGGCCTCGGTGGACAAGAACGTCGAAGCCGGTGAAGACCCGGATGCGGGCATCACCATGGGCCTGTTCAGCTACCCGGTGCTGATGGCCGCTGACATCCTGATGTTCAATGCCCATCAGGTGCCGGTCGGCCGCGACCAGATCCAGCACGTGGAAATGGCCCGCGACATCGGCCAGCGCTTCAACCACCTGTTCGGCAAGGGCAAAGAGTTTTTCGTCATGCCCGAGGCGCTGATCGAAGAGAGCGTGGCGACCTTGCCGGGGCTGGACGGTCGCAAGATGTCCAAGAGCTACGACAACACCATCCCGTTGTTCAGCAGCGCCAAGGAGATGAAGGAGGCGATCTCGCGCATCGTCACCGATTCGCGCCTGCCGGGCGAAGCGAAGGATCCGGACAACTCGCACCTGTTCACCCTGTACCAGGCGTTCGCCAGCAAGGAGCAGAGCAACGAATTCCGCGCCGATCTGCTGCAAGGCCTGGGTTGGGGCGATGCCAAGCAGCGCCTGTTCCAGCTGCTCGACAGCGAGCTGGGCGAGGCCCGCGAGAACTACCATCGTCTGATTGAACGTCCGGCCGATCTGGAGGACATTCTGCTGGCTGGTGCGCAGAAGGCCCGCCGTATCGCCACGCCGTTCCTGGGCGAGCTGCGCGAAGCGGTTGGCCTGCGTTCGTTCCGTGAAACCACGCAAACCGTCACCGCTACCAAGAAGAAAGCCAGCAAGGGCGCGCGCTTCGTCAGCTTCCGTGAAGACGACGGCAGCTTCCGTTTCCGTCTGCTGGCGGCCGATGGCGAGCAACTGCTGTTGTCGCGCAACTTCGCCGACGGCAAGGCAGCCGGTGCGGTGACCAAGCAGCTGCAGCAAGGCGGCGAGCTGGACATTCGGACAGAAGGCCGCGCGTTCACGGTCTGGCTGGAAGGTGCGTGCGTGGCGGACAGCCCGGCATTCGCCGATGCCGCGGGCCGCGACGCCGCCATCGAAGCCCTGAAACTGGCCCTGGCGCCACAACAGGATTAATTGCCATTACAACGGGCCATCGCTACAGTGTCGGCCCGTTTTTGCTCCCTAGCTAAAGACCATGACGCCCCTAGAAAGCTACCAGAACGACCTCAAGAAACCTGAATTCTTCCACGATGCCGCTCAGGAAAACGCTGTGCGTCATCTGCAGCGCCTGTACGACGATCTGGTCGCGGCCCACGAAAGCAAGCCGGGCCTGTTCGGCAAACTGTTCGGCAAGAAAGATGCGACGGTCATCAAGGGCCTGTATTTCTGGGGCGGTGTGGGCCGTGGCAAGACCTACCTGGTGGACACCTTCTTCGAAGCGTTGCCGTTCCAGGACAAGATGCGCACGCACTTCCACCGCTTCATGAAGCGCGTGCACGAGGAAATGAAAAACCTCAAGGGCGAGAAGAACCCGCTGACCCTGATCGCCAAGCAATTCGCAGGCGAAGCGCGGGTGATCTGCTTCGACGAATTCTTCGTTTCCGACATCACCGACGCCATGATCCTGGGCACGCTGATGGAAGAGCTGTTCAAGAATGGCGTGACCCTGGTCGCGACATCGAACATTGTGCCGGACGGCCTCTACAAGGACGGCCTGCAGCGTGCGCGCTTCCTGCCGGCCATTGCGCTGATCAAGCAGAACACCGACATCGTCAACGTCGACAGCGGCGTGGACTATCGCCTGCGTCATCTGGAACAGGCCGAGCTGTTCCACTTCCCGCTCAACGAAGTCGCCCACGAAAGCCTGCGCAAGAGCTTCCGTGCACTGACTCCGGAATGCACCCAGGCGGTCGAGAACGACGTGCTGATGATCGAGAATCGTCCGATCAAGGCCCTGCGTACCTGCGATGACGTGGCCTGGTTTGAATTCCGTGAACTGTGCGATGGCCCGCGTAGCCAGAACGACTACATCGAGCTGGGCAAGATCTTCCACGCCGTGTTGCTCAGCGGCGTGGAGCAGATGAGCGTTGCCACCGACGACATCGCCCGCCGCTTCATCAACATGGTCGACGAATTCTACGACCGCAACGTCAAGCTCATCATCTCGGCGGAAGTCGAGCTGAAGGACCTGTATTCGGGCGGCCGCCTGAACTTCGAATTCCAGCGCACGCTCAGCCGTCTGCTGGAAATGCAGTCCCACGAGTTCCTGTCCCGGGCGCACAAGCCTTAACGGGCGCACAAGCCTCAAGTAGCAGTCCGGCTTGCCGGCGTCGGCGTCCGTATGATCGCCGACGCCGGCAAGCCGGACTGCTACGGGATGTGTGTTGGTACCCGAAAGATCGCCACCGTCCGTAGGAGCGCGCTTGCCCGCGAAAGCGTCCAGTCAGGCGATGAAGCTTTGGCTGACAGAACGCCGTCGCGGGCGAGCGCGCTCCTACAGGCTGTTCAGGCGGCCTGCTGGAACTGCTGCCGATATTCGTTGGGCGACAGGTCGGTGTGTTGCCGGAACAGCCGTGCGAAGAAGCTGGCGTCGTCGTAGCCCACTTCGTAGCTGATGGTCTTGATGCTCTTGCGCGAGCCTGACAGCAAGCCCTTGGCCGTCTCGATGCGCAGGCGTTGCAGGTAATGCAGCGGCTTGTCGCCGGTGGCGGTCTGGAAGCGGCGCATGAAATTGCGAATGCTCATGCCATGCTCGCGGGCCACGTCCTCGAAGCGGAACTTGTCGGCAAAGTGCTCTTCGAGCCAGTGCTGGATCTGCAGGATGATCACGTCCTGGTGCAGCTTCTGCCCACCGAACCCCATTCGCCCCGGCGCGTAGCTGCGCTGCACTTCATAGAGAATGTCCCGCGCTACCGTCTGCGCGACGTTGGGACCGCAGAAGCGCTCGATCAGGTAGATGTACAGGTCGCACGCCGAGATGGTGCCGCCTGCGCAATACAGGTTGTCAGCGTCGGTCAGGTGCTTTTCCTGATTGAGCAGGACTTTAGGGAAGCGCTCGGCGAACTCGTTGAAGAAACGCCAGTAGGTGGTCGCTTCCTTGCCGTCGAGCAGGCCCGCCTCGGCCAGCCAGAACACGCCGCTGGCTTCGCCACACAGCACCGCGCCCTTGGCGTGCTGTTCGCGCAGCCATGGCAGAATCTGCGGATAGCGCTGGCGCAGGGTGTCGAAGTTGTCGACGAAGGCGGGCAGGATGATGATGTCGGCGTTTTCGAGGGCGCCGTCCACCGGCAGCACGACTTCGCTGAAGCTGCGCACCGGTTGCCCGTCAGGGCTGACGAGACGGGTTTCGAACGCGGCCTTCAGGCCCTGTCCCAGTTGCTTGCCGTAGCGCAGGCTGGCCAGGTGGAAGAAGTCCTTGGCCTGGGTGAGGGTGGAAGCGAAGATCCCGTCGATCGCGAGGATGCTGACGCGCCGCAACGGCACGGTTTGCTGAATAGACATAATCTGTTGTTCTTATAAGGGAAAGTGGTCATGCAACGGCGTGATCGTCTTATTTTTTGTCGGATGTGTCCAGTGTTGAAGTCAATCGGCACGGCATAGGCTCTGGAACTCGCAGTGTCCGACAATCCCTCAAGGCCAAGGTGTCCCATGCTTCCAAGAACGCTTTTCAGCTCCGAGCACGAGCTTTTCCGCGACAGCGTGCGCAAGTTCCTCGAACAGCACGCCGCGCCGTTCCATGCGCAATGGGAGAAGCAGGGGCACGTGGATCGCAGCCTGTGGAACCGCGCGGGGGAGCAGGGCATGTTGTGTTCGCACCTGCCGGAAGCCTACGGCGGCATGGCGGCGGATTTTCTCTACACCACCGTGGTGATCGAAGAGATCTACCGCCTGGGCCTGACCGGCATCGGATTCTCGCTGCACTCGGACATCGTCGCCCCCTACATCCTGCATTACGGCAGTGAGGCCCTGAAGCTCAAATACCTGCCCAAAATGGTCTCCGGCGAGCTGGTCACGGCCATCGCCATGACCGAACCGGGCGCAGGCTCCGACCTGCAAGGGGTGAAGACCACCGCTGTGCTGGACGGCGACGAGTACGTCATCAACGGTTCCAAGACCTTCATCACCAATGGCTTTCTGGCGGACCTGGTGATCGTGGTCGCCAAGACCGATCCCAAGGCGGGCGCCAAGGGCACCAGTCTGTTCCTGGTCGAGGCGGGCACGCCGGGCTTCGAGAAGGGCAAGCGCCTGGAGAAGGTCGGCATGAAGGCGCAGGACACGTCGGAATTGTTCTTCCAGGACGTACGAGTGCCCAAGGAAAACCTGTTGGGCCAGGCCGGGATGGGGTTCGCCTACCTCATGCAGGAATTGCCGCAAGAGCGCCTGACCGTCGCGATCGGCGCGATTGCCTCGGCCGAGGCTGCGTTGCAGTGGACGCTGGACTACACCCGCGAGCGCAAGGCGTTCGGTCAGGCGATTGCCGATTTCCAGAACACCCGCTTCAAGCTGGCTGAAATCGCCACCGAAGTGCAGATCGGTCGGACTTTCATCGACCGCTGCCTGGAACTTCATCTGGAGGGCAAGCTGGACGTGCCGACGGCGGCGATGGCCAAGTACTGGTCCACCGACCTGCAATGCAAGGTGCTCGATGAATGCGTGCAACTGCACGGCGGCTATGGCTTCATGTGGGAATACCCGATTGCACGGGCTTGGGCCGATGCGCGGGTGCAAAGGATTTATGCGGGGACCAACGAGATCATGAAGGAGATCATCGCCCGTTCACTCTGACGCCAACGCAACGCCAACGCCAATGCAACGCCAATCCTGTAGGAGCGCGCTTGCCCGCGACCGCAGTGTGTCAGAGACAGTGATGCTGACTGACACGCCGCCGTCGCGGGCAAGCGCGCTCCTACAAGGGTATTGCGTCAAGGCGCGGGGTTCGGCTGATCCTTGTGAATCGCCTCGATCCCGGCCAGCACTTCTTCGGACAGCACCAGCTCGGCGCTGGCCAGGTTGCTGTCGAGCTGTTCGAGGGTGGTCGCGCCAATGATGTTGCTGGTCACGAACCCACGGCTGGTGACGAACGCCAGGGCCATCTGCGCCGGGTCCAGGCCGTGCTGCTGTGCCAGCGCTACGTAACGGGCGCAGGCCGCTTCGGACTGCGGGTTGAAATAGCGGGTGAAGCGGCTGTACAGGCTCAGGCGCGCATGGGCCGGACGGGCGCCATTGGCGTATTTGCCCGAGAGCATGCCAAACGCCAGCGGCGAGTAGGCCAGCAGGCCGCACTGCTCGCGAATGGCGACTTCCGCAAGACCCACCTCGAAGCTGCGGTTGAGCAGGTTGTACGGGTTCTGGATCGACACCGGGCGGGTCAGGCCGTGGGTGTCGGATTCAGCGAGAAACTTCATCGTGCCCCATGGGGTTTCGTTGGACAGCCCGACGTGACGGATCTTGCCGGCCTTGACCTGTTCGTCCAGCGCCTGGAGCACTTCCAGCAACGGCGTGAAGTATTCCTCGGAATGGTTGTAGCCCAGCTTGCCGAAGAAGTTGGTGCTGCGCTCCGGCCAGTGCAACTGGTACAGGTCCAGGTAGTCGGTCTGCAGGCGCTTGAGGCTGGCGTCCACGGCCGCAACGATATGGTCGCGGTTGAATTTCAGCTGGCCGTCGCGAATGTAGTCGATGCCGTTGCCGGGGCCGGCGATCTTGCTGGCCAGGATCCAGTCGGCGCGGTCACCGTTCTTCTTGAACCAGTTGCCGATGATGGTCTCGGTGCTGGCATAGGTTTCTTTCTTCGGCGGGACGGGATACATCTCGGCGGTATCCATGAAATTGATACCTGCCGCCTTGGCGCGTTCGATCTGGGCAAAGGCCTGGGACTCGCTGTTTTGCTCGCCCCAGGTCATGGTGCCCAGGCAGATGGCGCTGACATTGAGGTCGGTTCTGCCCAGTTGGCGATAGTCCATGTGGCTCTCCTGATCAAAAGAGCCATAAAAGCAGGTTGAAATTTTTTTCGCAATCTGCATAATTCCGCAGCTCTTCGTCACGGGAGTGATGCCCCGCGACCAAGACACCGCTGCGATCGAACGCGCTGACCCGAGCCCCCTATAGCGTTCGTGCCCGGCGGCCTTTGACTTGTCAAAGACCGTACTATCGAGTATGCTCCGCCGTCTATTTTTTCAGGCGGCCTTTGAGGCTATAAAGAATGAAAACTTTTACCGCTAAACCGGAAACAGTAAAGCGCGACTGGTTCGTCGTCGACGCTGCTGGTCAGACCCTGGGTCGTCTGGCCACTGAAATCGCGAGCCGTCTGCGTGGCAAGCACAAACCGGAATACACTCCGCACGTTGACACCGGCGACTACATCGTCGTGATCAACGCTGAGCAGATCCGCGTTACTGGTGCCAAAACCTCCGACAAGATCTACTACTCTCACTCCGGTTTCCCGGGCGGGATCAAGTCGATCAACTTTGAAAAGCTGATCGCCAAAGCTCCTGAGCGCGTGATCGAGACCGCGGTCAAAGGCATGCTGCCTAAGAACCCGCTGGGTCGCGACATGTATCGTAAGCTGAAAGTCTATGCGGGCGCTGCTCACCCTCATACT